>NZ_VTZN01000005.1 GCF_008370645.1 Mycobacterium simiae | reverse complement strand
CGGTTTGAGGCTAAATCGCGGTAAGCGGCGACCAAATGACCATTACGAAAACAACCAAATTCGTTCCGTTACTTACGCCGACCCCTATTCCGGTGGGCGGGACACACACTGGGCCGAGTACAGCTCTTCGCCCAGCTTTTCCATCAGCTCTAGTTGCGTCTCCAAGTAGTCGACGTGGGATTCTTCGTCGGCGACGATCTTCTCCAGCAGAACGGCGCTGGTGGTGTCCTGCTTTTCCCGGCACATGATGATTCCAGGCCTGAGTCGTTCCAACACTTCGTACTCGATAGCCAGATCCGCCTCGAACTGCTCGCGCAGCGTCTGCCCAATGCGTAGCGAGAAAATCCGCTGGTAGTTCGGTAACCCATCAAGCAACAAAATGCGGTCGGTGATCGCTTCGGCGTGGCGCATTTCGTCGAAGGACTCCGCGCGGGTTTTGGCAGCCAGCTCGGTAAAACCCCAGTTTTCTTGCATCTTCGAGTGTAGGAAGTATTGATTGATAGCCGTCAGTTCGCTGGTCAACTGTTCGTTGAGCAGACGCAGAACATCCGGATCACCTTGCATGATCACTCCTACGGTGTGAAGGCTGGCATGTGTACCGCAGCGGACGGGCTGGGCTGGAGCGCCGCCATGGCTGGGTTCTAGCAGCACCTTTGCGTGCCGCAATTCAATGTAGTGCAGCGAGTGCTGCTTTGAGCAGTCATCGTTGCGCCGTCGGCGCGTCACGCAAGGGCAGGGCGGGGTGTGCTTAGGTTAGACTTCACTAAGCTAGTTAGGTTAGACTCCACTAATATGCGGACCGTTCGTTCGGTGGCTCAATTGCCCCACCTCATCACGCGGGGTGTCGGCGGCGAGCAGCTGGCCGGGGTGCGCTGATGTATGTGTGTCTCTGTGTCGGAGCCACCAACCAGACCGTCTGTGACGCCGTCGCTCGGGGTGCGTCGACCTCGAAAGAAGTCGCCGCTGTGTGCGGCGCAGGCGGCGATTGCGGACGCTGCCGCCGTACGCTGCGGGCAATCATCGCCGCCGCTAGCCAACCCGCCGCAGTTTAGGGCCGTCTGGTTGGCTAGGTCCGCCGTCGCTCGCTGAAATCTGCCAGCGCAGCGGCATTGTGTTGCGCGCCCATCAGCTCGGCGAAGTGCGCGTGCTCTCGGGCGCTGGCGGCCGCGATCTGGGGGCGGATCGGTTCCATGATCGTGTGCTTGACCGCCATCAAGCTCGAAATCGGCCGCGCGGCAAGATTTTCGGCGTAGCGGCGGGCCTCGGACAGCAGCCCCTCTGGCGCACAGACTCGCCAAACTAACCCCATCCGCAAGGCCTCATCAGCGTTGACCCATTCCGAAGACATCAAAAGCCACGCGGCATTCTGCCGACCAACCAGCTGCGGTAGCAGAAATGACGATGCCGCCTCCGGTGCCACACCCAGGCTGGTGAACGGGCACTTCAGGCGCGCCGTTGAGGACATGAACGCCAGATCTGCGTAGCCGAGGATAGTAGTGCCGATCCCGACGCCGATGCCGTTGACCGCACAGATCAGCGGTTTGGGAAAAGCGCTGAGCGCCTCGATGAGTCCCCGGAAGCCGTATTTTCCGTTGGTGAAGTTGGGGTCGGTGATGCGTGCCTGCATCTCGGCCAGATCGGTACCGGCACTGAAGCCACGCCCCGCGCCTGTCAGCACGACTACCGCGACCTGCGGGTCTTCGGCGGCGTCTAACAACGCCTGCGCGGTGGCGTCGTAGAGGGCTTCGTTGAAGGCGTTGAGCGCCTCGGGCCGATTCAATGTGAGCGTGCGTACGCGGTTACTGTCGTCGATCTGCAGCGTCACGGTTGCAGCTTAACCGTTGCTGTAGACGCGGGTCGGCTCGATCAACACGACGGCACGCCGCTCTTGAGCCATTACTCGGTCGTACTCCGCCCAGTTGTCGTGGGTGCCGCCCGCAGCGATAAATACTTCACGCAGCAGCAGCCGCAGCTGGTCGGTGTCGGCCAGCCACGGTTGGGCGTCGTCGGGGCCGACGAGTTCCGCCCGGCCTTCGACGGTCGCCCACTGCCAGCCGTTGCGGAAAGTGACCGCTAGTTGCGGCCGTGCTCGCAGGTTGTTGAGTTTGACTTTGCCGTAGCTGGTAAGGCCCAGCACCGGGTGTGCCCTGGCGGGATGCGAGAGCAGACCGACATTGACCAGCGAAGCTTGCACGGTGCCATCAGCGCGAACGGTAGAGATCACCGCCAAGCCCTTATCGGCCACGGCCAGCGCCACGGCATCGGTGAGCGTCGTCATCAGCAGTCCTCACATTTCGAACGGAGACGTGAACACGTAGCGGCTAGTTGGAACGGTGTCGATGTTCTCGTTGGCGCCGAATGCGGCCGTGCTGGCCACCATTCGGCTGATCCGGTGCTGTAAGTCGGCGTCATCGGTGGCGCCGAAGAATGCCCGGAGATCGGTGATCGCCTCTGCCGGGAACAGCTCCTCGACGATTCCTGAGATTGCTGGCGCGTCGGGCGTGAGGGTTCGCACCACCCAGTTCTGGGTGTAGCCGAATGTTGCTTGGGTCTCGATGGCCACTGGCGTGTGATCGAGCTGCCAGCGGGTCAGCCAGGTCGCCTGGTCCAGCCCCGCAGGGCGCCTCAGCAACGCGACATTCGCTAAACCTCTTGTGCGACAACCTGGTTCGACGACCGGTGGAGGAATCGGCATCGACTCGGTCACCAGGTAGGCGCCGAGTTGTTGACATTCTCGGCTGAGCAGCCGCACCGCCTCTGTCATCTGGTCGCCATAGCATTGCTGGGTCCACACCGTCACCACCGCCCCGACCGGCGGATCAAGTGTGGTCAGCGTCATCAGCGACTCGCGCACTGCACCGTCGCGGACATTGACCGAGAGCCCCGGAAAGCCCAGCGCTAACAAAGCGTCGGCGACCGGGCCTCGTTGCCGGGCGCACCAGTCGTCGTCAGGCTCAGCGCGCATGAGAACGGCGATCACCTTCTCCATGGTCCGAACTTACTCGCGCCGCCAATAGATCCGGGTGCACCGCGTGCCTTAGTTGACCCGGCGCACCCCCGGCTTGCTGCCGATCGATTCCCCGATAACCCGCGCAAGCTGCTGATAAGACACGTCGCGACCACTCGACGAGCGATAGACCAGGCCAATCCGTCGCCCCGGGCGTGGTACGGCAAAGTGCGCAAGCCCGACCCGACTGCGTGCGGCCTCGACAGGTACTGCGCTCTGCGGTATCAGCGTCGCCCCCAATCCGCCCGTCACGCATTGGACGGCGGTTGCCAGCGAAGCGGCCCGAGTGTCGGCTAGCTCTGGCCGGACCCCGGCCTTTTGGCAGACGTCTAGAGCCTGATCGCGAAGGCAGTGACCCTCGTCCAGTAAGAGCAGCGGCAACTCCGCCAACGCCGCGGTAGACACCCGATGTTTTCCGGACAGCGGATGTCCCGGGGGTAGCGCCAAGACGAAGTCCTCATCATAGAGTGGAATCTCGGTGACACCACCAAATTCGGTGGGTAACGCCATCAATGCTGCGTCCAGCGCCCCGCCCCGCAACGCGGTCAACAGGCGTTCGGTCTGGTCTTCGATCACTCGAACTGTCAGCGCCGGCAGATGACTGGCAAGTCCGGCTAGCAACCTCGGCAGCAGGTAGGGCGCCACGGTGGGAATCAATCCCAACCGGATGCTGCCGCGCAGCGGATCAGCGACTCCTGTCGCGGCGCTGAGAAAGGCGTCAGCCGCCTCGACCGCCGCTTGGGCCAGTGGTAGCAAGTGTGTGCCCTCGGTCGTCAGAAAGACGCGCCGCGTCGACCGCTCAACGAGCTGGGTGCCCAGGCCGGCCTCCAGCGCGGTCAACGCCTGCGACAGGGTGGACTGGCTGACCCCGAGAACCATTGCCGCACTGCCGAAATGCTGCTTCTCCCCCACCGCGGCGAACGCGCGCAATCCGGCCAGGGACGGCCGATAAGTCTTATCGGTCATTGCGATCAGTATAGTGTGATATATCACCTTTACTTTCAAACCGGCTCCGCGGCATGATGGAAACCGAGACTAATCTTGAGTGAATCCAGTTAAGGAGCAACATGTCATTGCTGACCATTGGCGACCAGTTCCCTGCCTACCGCTTGACCGCGCTGATCGGCGGCGACCTGTCGAAAGTTGACGCCCAGCAGCCCGGGGACTACTTCACCACCATCACCAGCGATGACCACCCCGGCAAGTGGCGGATCGTGTTCTTCTGGCCGAAGGACTTCACTTTCGTGTGCCCGACCGAAATCGCGGCGTTCGGCAAGCTGAACGAGGAGTTCGAGGACCGCGACGCACAGGTCCTGGGGGTCTCGATCGACAGTGAGTTTGTGCACTTCCAGTGGCGAGCCCAGCATGCGGAACTGAAGAAGTTGCCCTTCCCGATGCTGTCGGACATCAAGCGCGAACTGTGCCAGGCCAGCGGCGTGCTGAACGACAACGGCGTCGCGGACCGGGTGACCTTCATCGTCGATCCCAACAACGAGATCCAATTCGTCTCGGCGACCGCCGGATCCGTGGGACGCAACGTTGACGAGGTGCTGCGCGTGCTGGACGCGCTGCAGTCCGACGAACTGTGCGCCTGCAATTGGCGTAAGGGCGACCCCACGCTGGACGCCGGTGAATTGCTCAAGGCATCAGCTTAAACAGGGCGTAAGGAGCCGAGATGAGCGTCGAGAATCTCAAGACCGCGCTGCCTTTGTACGCCAAGGACCTCAAGCTCAACCTGGGGTCGATCACCCGCAGCACCCTACTGGATGGCCAGCAGCTGTGGGGAACCCTGCTGGCCTGCGCGGCTGCGACGCGAAACAGCCAGGTATTGAGCGAAATTGGAGCCGAAGCGGCCGACAGTCTGTCCGCCGACGCCTACCATGCCGCGCTGGCGGCCGCGTCCATCATGGGCATGAACAACGTGTTTTACCGTGGTCGCGGCTTCCTGGACGGTCAGTACGACGACCTGCGTGCCGGACTGCGGATGAATGTGATCGCCGATCCGGGTGTGGATAAGGTCGATTTCGAGTTGTGGTGCTTGGCCGTGTCGTCGATCAACGGCTGCTCACACTGCGTGGTTGCCCACGAGCACACGCTGCGTCAGGCAGGTGTGAGCCGGGAGATGGTGCTGGAGGCCTTGAAGGCCGCGGCGATTGTTGCCGGTGTGGCGCAAGCAATGACCACCGCCCAGACGCTGGCTGCCGTTGGTTGAGGTTCTGCTGACGGTCGATGGCACTGCACACGTTGGTGGTGTCTCGCGCTCGCCTTCGTCATATCGGGCTAACACACTGGTTAGATTCGGTGATGGCGATTCAACGGCGGGTACCGAAGGTGCGGGATCTGGCACCGCTCATTCAGTTTAAGCGGCCTCAATTGGGCCGCACCAAGCGCCGTTTGGACGCCGCCCTGACCATCGAGGACTTGCGGCGCATCGCTAAGCGGCGAACGCCCAGGGCTGTATTCGACTACGCTGACGGCGCCGCCGAGGACGAGATTTCCATCCAGCGTGCCCGGCAGGCGTTCCGCGAAATCGAGTTTCATCCTACGATCCTGCGGGACGTCACCAATGTAGGCACCGGCTGGGATGTTCTTGGACAGTCGGTGGCGTTGCCGTTCGGTATTGCCCCCACGGGATTCACCCGGTTGATGCACACCGGAGGTGAGATAGCCGGTGCACGGGCGGCCGCCGCGGCCGGAATACCGTTCTCGATGTCTACCCTGGCCACCTGCTCGATCGAAGCTCTGGTGACCACTGTTCCCCAGGGCCGCAAATGGTTTCAGCTGTACATGTGGCGTGACCGCGACCGGTCGATGGCATTGGTCAAGCGCGCGGCAGCTGCCGGCTTTGACACCATGCTGGTTACCGTCGACGTCCCGGTGGCCGGTGCGCGGTTGCGCGACGTTCGCAACGGCATGACGATTCCGCCGGCGCTGACGGTGCGAACGCTGCTGGATGCGCTGCCGCACCCGCACTGGTGGTTCGACCTGTTGACCACAGAGCCGCTGTCCTTCGCGTCGCTGGATCGTTGGGCGGGCACCGTCGCCGAGTACCTGAACACCATGTTCGACCCTAGTGTCACCTTCGACGATCTGGCCTGGATCAAGACTCAATGGCCGGGGAAGCTGGTGGTCAAGGGAATCCAAACACTCGACGATGCGCGCGCCGTGGTAGAACGCGGCGTCGATGGCATCGTGTTGTCCAATCATGGCGGGCGCCAGCTGGATCGGGCGCCAGTCCCCTTCCAGCTGTTGCCCTCGGTCGCGCGCGAGCTAGGCAAGGACACCGAGATTTTGTTGGATACCGGCATCATGTCGGGCGCCGACATCGTCGCCGCGATCGCCCTGGGAGCGCGGTGCAGTTTGGTCGGACGGGCCTACCTCTACGGATTGATGGCCGGCGGCGAGGCAGGCGTCCGACGCGCGATCGAAATCCTAGGCAGCGGCGTGACGCGAACCATGCGGCTGCTGGGTGTGACCTGCTTACACGAGCTCTCACCCCAGCACGTGACACAGCTGCGCGGGCTGCGGCCCAGTGATCCACCAGCGTGACGCCAGTTACTTGGTCACGGCCATGGGAGTCTAATGGTGATGGCGGGCCGCCGCACCCGTGGCTGGCTGCGGTCGCTGCCGACGGCAGTGAAAGCCAAACGGCGACTTAATCGTTGGGTTACGGGTAGCGTGGCCTGGGTGCATAGCGTGCCGCCGCGACGACCGCCGGGTTTGCACCGGGGCCCGACGGGTACGCCGCCGATATGGAAAGGCCCCAACAACGGATGAAACGGCTACTCAAGGTCCCCGGTATCACCTACCGGGCAGCGCTGGGAATGTCGCTGGACGATGAAGTTCGCCGGCAGGTGACGGGCTGATCCGCTGTGGCTGTTCGGATCGGTACCTCGGGGTGGTCCTATCAGCACTGGACTGATGTGCTGTACCGGCGAGGGCTGCCTGCAGGGCGCCGGTTGGTCCGCTACGCCGAAGTCTTTGACACAGTCGAGTTGAACGCCAGCTTCTACCGCTGGCCCAAAGATGTAACGTTTGCGGCGTGGCGAGACCAGATGCCGGACGGGTTCACCATGTCGGTCAAGGCCCATCGCGGATTGACCCACTACCGCCGACTGGCGTCACCCGAGCCTTGGCTTGAGCGGTTCGAAAGCTGTTGGCACGTACTGGGTGATCATCGTGGCGTGCTGCTGGTGCAGCTGCATCCGGAGCAGCAGCGAGATGACGCTCGCCTTGATTTCTTCCTTGGCAAGGTGCCGGCGTTTATCCGTGTGGCGGTGGAATTGCGGCATCCGTCCTGGGCCGATCCCGCGGTGTACGCTATCCTGGAACGGCGCCGCGTCGCCTATGTGGTGATGAGCGGTGCTGGGCTGCAGTGTATTTCGCGAGCCACCACCGACCTGGTGTACGTCCGGATGCATGGTCCGGATCCGAACGCGAGGTACGGGGGGTCGTATTCCCCGGACGAGTTGCGGTGGTGGGCCGAGCGCATCGGCGATTGGGAAAGCGAAGGCCGCGACGTGTGGCTGTATTTCAACAACGACCTAGGTGGCAACGCCGTCCGCAACGCGCTGTCCTTGCGCGAACTGTTGAGCTAAACCGGTCCAAGTAGCCAGGTCGGCTGGACAATGCTTGGCCATCAGCGGCCCGCGGATGTGCCGGAGCTCGAGGTGTATTCACCGGGCCAGCATTCTTTTGGCCGGCGCAGGCGACCGCCCGTACGAGCGCCCACGGTTCGCCAAAGACGATGTGTGCTGGCCGAAATCGCTCGACCGCGCGTGCCTAACCGTTTGCCGAACAACGGCTGATGCTAGCCAGTGGTCCAGGTGTGGTCGATAACGTCAGGAGGGTGCTGAGCTTGCAAGCGTTCCCGTTCGGCGCGTCGGCGTTTGACCCGTAGTCGGGAATCGGTGGGCATGGTCACCACCTCGTCGCAAGTCAGGTAGTACACGTCGTCCACCGTGTCGATCAAGTCAGCCGCCACCCGGCGAGACCCCAACTCGCGCAGCGTCATCCTAAGTTCGTGCGTGAACCGGATGGTGGTGTCGTGAGCCAGCTCCCGCGAACTGCGAGCACTGGCAGCCAGGCGCTGAGACAGGGTTGCCTGCACTGCCGGATCCGGGGGTGCCGCAGCGGCTTCAGCGGCGGCTTTCAGCAGCAACGCGGGATCGTCGCCGAACGTGGGGTTGGCCAGCTCGGCTTCTCCCCAGCCACGGTGTGCGAGCTGGAAAACGGCCGCATCGAGAGCGGCAGCGGCTGCCGGGGACAGTGCTCGGATGCTGGCGACATTGCCTTCGCTGGCCAGCGCGCACAGCGGGGCGTCGGCACGCAGGATTTCTGCGAGCGCCGCCGTTTCTACCGCGCTACGGTCGCTTTCCATGATCACCCCGACTCCGGAAACGCTGGAGCTCGCGCGAGTGTGCTCTAGGGTTGCGGCGGTGATGCCGGTGTCGATGACCCACAGTGCGGTGAGGACCCAGCCTTGGTGAATGCGGTCCCGCAACAAGGGCACCCGCACTTCCAGACTGGCATCCCGTAGCGCGCTCAGCTGCTCGGCGTCGAGGTGTTCTGTTGCGGCAGCCGCAACGTAGCGCTGCGTGTCAGCGCGAAGATGACGCAACAGGGCCAGTGAGCGCGCCGTCACGACCACCTTGGCGACCGACCCGAGCGCGCCGCCCGCCAACTGAGGTCGGCCAAACGGCAGCAGGTTCGTAAGCTGCGGCTGCGCGCCCAACGCACGCCGGGTGACCGCCTGCTCGTCCCAGCCTGGCAGCTGAGCAGCCGCCACGATATTGGCCGACACCCCTACGTAGGGACGATGACCGAACACTGCGATCGCCCTGCTCGCCCACTCGTCGGCGACCACTTCGCCAAGGGCCAGCACGCGACCCATCGCCCGACCTGCCCCGCGCAGTGCACCCAGCTGGACATCCAGCGTCATCGGGGTCAGCGGTCCGGGCAGCGCTTCGGCGAGACTGGTCGCGCTGAAGACCGGGAACCGTGGATCGATCCGGTCGTCGAACTCGCCCTCTAGCCCGTCAGGCGCGGCCGAACCCAAGGTGGCGCCGTCAGGGGGCATCAGCCGTGGTACGGGTTCTACCGGTAGCGCCAGTTGACCGGACCCGATGGTGGCGCCGGCCGGATCGAGTTTGCGGCCGATGAGGCCGCGCCCGGTGTCCACGATTGCCTCGGTCGCCTGCCAGCCGTACTGGAAATTCCAATCTTCTTGCGCTGCAGCAGTATCCATGTGTGGGACCAGTTGTGTCCAGCTGGGGACCCGGTGGGCACGCAAGCGCGGTTCGGCCGATCGCAGCAGCCGCCATGCGGTGATTACATTGGTGGTGTCTGGGGTGGCCAGGTCTATCACACCGTTGCGGTCGGTGCTCAGCGCCAAAACTAAAAAGCGGAGCAGGTCGTCGAGGTGCAGTACCCGCATTGGCTGAGCCGACACCTTGCTGCGCAGCAGAGTGGCCACCGTCCGACACACCATCCAGTCGAGCTGGCGGCCGACCAGTGGTGCGATGCGGATGACCAAGCTGGGTATCCAACAGCTAGTCACCAAGGTCTCAGCCTGCTGATAGAGCTCGGGTGACCCCGCTGCTTGGGACACGAACAGCAGCCGGGCTCCCGCGCGGGAGGCAGCGTTGCTGACGTGGGCCAGGCCGTTGAGGCCGGCTGTGCCCGGCGCGTCGGCCTCGACCGGGGCCAGGTGAATCACCGCGTCGGCTTCGGCGGCCAGTTCCAACAACACCGGGTCGCGCAGCGACGCGCAAACAAAATCGACATTGGGGTCCAGGCAGTTGTGCGGGTATGAGGCGATGCCGCTGACCGTGTGCCCGGTCGCTATCAGCTGTCGTGCTACCAGCCGCCCGGCTATCCCGGCGGCGTCGGTAACCAGGACGTGCACCCTGCCCACCTTCCCCAACGTCTTCTCATGACAATAAGCACGCCGCCCCTACTTCCGCGAGGATTGAGTCGCGACCGTGACCCTGGAGTGGGCACCGCCGGTTACTGCAGCGTGGCGCTGCCATCGGGCTCGACGGCAATCTTGGCGCCTGCGATGTCCTCTTGCACCGTGGCTTCGGCCGAAGCGGGATCAGTGATCACGCCCAGGGCGCGCGCCCCGTCGGGCGTGCGTACGGCCACAAAGGCCCGCTCCGGTCGGCCATCCCGGCTAAACGGTGTCGTCCAGGACTCGACGGTGCCGACTCCCTCCCATTCAACCAACCCCCTCGTCGTGGGCTCGCGATCCACCACCGCTTGCACATCTTCCCAGCGGAATGCCGAAGGTGGCTCGGTGCTGTAGATGCCGAAGCTGTGCTTTGTCAGATAGCCGCCGTTCGCGGTGATCAGCCCGCGGCGACCTGGGTTGGCCACCAACCGCTCGGCCATGGTGGCGATGGAATGGGTGACGTAATTGCTCCACGGCCCGCCGGCAAAGGTCAACCCGCCGGTGACGGTCAGCGGGCGGGCCGGATCATCGACGGGCAGCCCGAGCTCGGCCGCGGCGATTTGCACAGCAGACGGGAAACACGAGTACAAGTCCACGTAATCGACATCGTCGATGTCCAGGCCGGCGAGTTCCAACACGCGCGCACCCGCAATCCGGATCGCCGGAGACTGGTGCAACTCACCTCGCTCGACGATCGCCGGGGTGTCGTGCGCGGCGGTGCCCGCCTGCGGGTAAACCCAGCGCTCAGCGGGGACTCGCAACCGCGTCGCCTGCTCCACCGACGTCAGGATCAGCGCGGCGCCCTGATCAACCATGTTGTTGGAGTTCATCAACTTCGTATAGGGCCAGCTGACCATGCGATTGTCGGGGCTCGGCTGCCATATTGCCTCGGCAGTCACCGGATAGCGGATCCAGGCGTGAGGATTTTCGACCGCGACGGCGTTGAAGCGGGCCCACAGCTCTCCCACCCGTCTCCGGTGCGCCGCTGTCGACTCGCCGTTGGCGATCCGCAGTGCCTGCTCGAACAGCGGGTACACGTAGGACGGTCGGTCGAGCATGATCCGCAGGTCGGCCTCGCCGGCCATCTGCAGGTCATCACCGCCAACTACCGGCATCGGAACGGATTCGTCTTGCACCGTCCACACCAGCCGGTTGCCCTTGGCCTTAAGCCCCATTCTGGTCCGCCAGGTTTCGGCCCCGGCAATCAGCACGACGCCGGCCCGTCCGCGCTGGATGTCCAGGCTGGCTTGGTTGACCAGCGACTGCGGCGTGTTACCTCCGACGTTGCCGTAGCTCGCGGCGCGGGTGCTGGCGTTGAGGCGCTCGCCCAGCAAGTGTCCCGGGTTTCGGTAGTGCGCCGAGAGCATATGCACCACGCGAATGGAGTCGACGGCTTCGAGCACGCGGGAACCGGCGGCCTCCCGGGCGGCGGCGACCATCAAGTCGACCGGTTCAACGGACCGGGTGCTGGGGTCGATCTCGTCGCGGTGGTTGACCTGGCCATAGCCGATGAGGACTGGCGTCCTGGGGTCAAGGGGCATGACTCGAACCTAACGCCGGTCTGCGCCGAGCCGCACACCAGCATCGGGCGAGCGACCTACGCCGGATCGTCCGATAGATCGATCTCAGCGTGCGGTAGGTTTCGAGGCCTTGAGCCCCAATTCGCCTCCCGGCCCGCTGCCCTTGACGGCGTCGAAGTGAACAGCACGCCGCGGGCGATCAGACGCTCGGTCTCGTCTGAGCTCATGGCGAGCACCTCCCGGCATACTTCCCGGGTGTCCTGGCCCGCCTGCGGCGCCGGCCGTTGGGGTGACTGCGGGATATGGCGAAATGGCGCCGGACCCGTCTCGGCCGGCAGCGGACGGTCAATGAGCGGATGGAGCATGTCGCGGAAGAGCTTTCGCTCGATCAGCTGAGGGTCTTCGAGCAGATCTGGTGGGCGGTTCATCGGTCCCGCAGCTACACCGCCGGACTGTAGGGCTTGGGCCGCCTGTGCCGGGCTGCGAGTGCTCGTCCAGGCCGACATGACTGTTGTCAACGCGGCGCGGTTGGCAAGCCGCGCCGCGGCGGTCACGAAGCGCGGGTCGTCAACCAACTCGGGGCGGCCAAAGACTGTTGCCGCGCGACGCCAGTCGCCGTCGGAGCAGATCGAGATGACGCACCATTCGTCGTCGCCGGCGCAGCGACAGACCGCATGGACGCTGATGTCGTTGCAGATGTCCGTGACGCCCGCGGCCAGTGCGGCTGCTGTCACGAACAGGGTGTCCAGTTGGTTGACCACGACTTCGGCTTGCGAAATGTGGACATGCGCTCCGGTCCCGGTTCGATCGCGGTGGATCAGCGCCGCCAGAGCGAGGATGGCGACGATCCGTCCCACGACGTGATCAGGGAAGATCGTCGTCGCGTCGTAGAAGGCGTGTCGGGCGCCGTCGGCGGCGGCATCCCCAGAGGTCCACACGCTGGTGACCCCGGTGGTGGCGCGGACCAACGGGCCATAGCCGAGCCGGGTGCTCCAGGGCCCTTGGTTGCCGAACGCGCTGCTGCCCGCAAGCACAATTCGCGGGTTGAGAGCACGCAGCTTTTCGTAGTTAAAGCCAAGAGAGGCAAGGGTTCCCGGTTTGAAGTTAGCGAAGACGGCGTCCGCCTCAGCGACCAGTCGACCGAAAATCTCCTTACCCTCGCTGCTACGCAGGTCCAAGCCCAACCCGCGGTGATTGCGATGTGTCCAGGCGAACGACTCGCTCATGACTTCACCGATCCGGGCCTGTCGCAGCCCGTCGGGAAAGTCGGCGCTTTCGACCTTGATCACCTCGGCGCCCAAGTCGCCGAACAGTCGGCTCAACTCGCCGCCGGCGACGATGATGCCGAGATCAAGGATCCGCAGCCCCTCGAAGGGGTAGCCACCCACCTCGGCTGCGGGTGGCGGCATCGACGCCGGAGCGGCACGCCAGCGGGGGTTGTCCTGTCCGACGGCGGGAGCCGAGGTACGAAAGCCGGCACGCTGCCCGTTGACCACGAAGTATCCAGTCGGCACCTTGGTGTGCACGCCGGGAACGAGGTCGGTATCGGTGATGGCTCCCACCGCCTGGAAGTGCTCGGAGCCTAGGATTCGCGACGGTGTCAGCACAGCCGCGATCGGCACCCCGTGCCCTTGTCCGGCCGCGACCAGCTCTTTCATGGTCCGATCGGCGAACAGCGCCGCCACCAACTCGCCGATCTGGGGCCACGCGGCGAAACGCGCGCCGATCACGTCGTACTTGGGGTCTTGGAAGTCTTGTGGCTCCCCCAACCAGCGTCGCAGGCCGCGCCATTGTCGCGGGGCCATCACGCAAAGCCGCGCATAGCCGTCCTGGCACGGATAGATCGGGTAGGCATCCTGGTTTTTGGGACGTCCCCGCCACCGCGCGCTGCTGCGGATACCGGCTGCGGCCTGTCCGTGCGCCCCGAAAGCCGGGTCTAGTGCCATGACCACCGCGTCGTACCGCGAAAAGTCGATGTAATCCCCTGTGCCGCAACGTAATTTGTTGTAGTACGCGACTAGTGCGGACCAGGCGGCTTGGACGGCGGCGGTCGCGGAGGCGATGCCGTCGGGCGGCAATACCGGGGTACCGGTGGTGGGGCCTGACCGCGACAGCGAGCCCGACATCGCATACAACACAGGATCGGTGGCCCGCCACGATGATTTCGGGCCGGACGAGCCGAAGTCGCTGAACGACAGCGCCACCAAGTTGGAGTAGCGATCGGCCAGCTCGGCACACGAGGTCCCGTACGCGGCGGCCCGGCCGGGCCGGCCGCTGTCGACGACAATGTCGGCGCTGGCGGCAAGCTCGAGGAAACGCTGGCGGTCTGTCTCGTCGCGCGGATCCAGCACCGCGCTGCGCTTGTTGGCGTTGTGCACGGCGAACGGAATGCTGGCTCCGGCCAACGTGGGTCGGACGGCGCGGCCCGGACTGCCGCCGGGAGGTTCCACCTTGAGCACGTCGGCTCCCAGATCGGCGAGCAAGCGGCTGATTGACTCGGCCCCACCGCTGCACGAGCCGTCGGACAAATCGAGGACGCGCACCGCCGCGAGCAATCTGTCGGCCATCCGCACACGGTACCCGGCAGGGCGACCCCGCCCAGCGCACCAGCGTCGTCGTCGAATCACCTCGGGTTGGCATGCCCGGCGCGGCCGGACTCGCCTCCGGCGCGACACACCATGTGCGCAGCGGCGGCGGGTCGCGGGCGGGACAACGTTGCGGCGCTATCCGCGTCGTCCCGCCACGGTTAGACCAACGTGCGTCGATAGCGCACCTCGTCGACCGCGGAAGCGCCGATGATCTCCCGCCGGCGCGTCCCGTCGAAACACCACCCATCGCGTTCGTAGAATCGCCGGGCCCGCACATTGCCGTCGAGCACCCACAGCGACGCATGCATGACACCCACTCGGCGTAGCCTCCCGCGCGCAGCGGTGATCAGCAAACGACCAATTCCGGTGCCTGCATGCGCGGGATCGACGTAGATCGCCATCAGCTCGCCATAGTTGGGTAGGTCCGGGTGCCGGCTCAATCCGGTGGTAGCAAAGCCACGGACGGTAAGGCCGTCGACCGCGACCAACGTGGTCGGCAGTTGGACACCGATCCTGCCAAAGGTGTATCGGGCGGTGAAAACCTCGGGGGTCAGCTTGTCGAGGTAGTCCTGGTCGATAAGGCCCGGGTACGCCCACCGCCAGGACCGGAGGTGCACTCGGGCCACCGCGTAGGCATCCGCTGGAACGGCCGTGCGCACCTCGGTCATCGTTGCAGTATCGATGCCCTCCGCCCGCCCAGCCACCCAACCACCCCAGTGTGGTTGTTGCGCAACACGCGGTCCGAGTGATGTGCTTACCGAGTCGCGTAGTTGACACCCGTTAAATGCCGTTGAGGGGACGCACATGGCAGACACCGAGTCCATCGGTCCCAAGGTCCGGAACAAGGTCCGCGAGAAAGTAATCGTGATCACCGGCGGCGCGCGGGGAATTGGGTTAGCCACCGCAACCGTGCTGCACGGGTTGGGCGCCAAGGTCGCGATAGGCGACGTCGACGAGGCGACGGTGAAGGAGTCCGGGGCTGACCTCGGGCTCGACGTCTACGGCAAACTCGATGTCACCGACCGGGAGTCGTTTTCAGATTTTCTCGATCAAGTCGAGCGCCAGTTGGGCCCGATCGACGTGCTGGTCAACAACGCCGGCATCATGCCCGTCGGACGCATCATCGATGAGCCGGACGCGGTTACCCGGCGCATTTTGGATATCAACGTGTTCGGGGTCATCTTGGGCAGCAAACTTGCGGTGCAGCGGATGGTGCCTCGCGGCCAGGGGCACGTCATCAACGTGGCCTCGCTTGCCGGGGAACTCTACGCCGCCGGACTTGCCACCTACTGCGCGAGCAAGCACGCGGTGGTGGCGTTCACGGACTCGGCGCGGCTCGAGTACCGCGAAGCCGGAGTGAGATTCTCGATGGTGTCGCCGACGTTCGTCAACACCGAGTTGACCGCCGGCACCGCCGGGGTCAAGGGGTTCAAAAACGCTGAGCCGAGCGACATTGCCGACGCGATCGTCAAGTTGATAGCCCACCCCAAGCCCCGGGTGCGGGTCACCAGGGCAGCCGGCGCGATGGTCGTGTCGCAGAAATTCATGCCCCGCTGGGTGGCTGAGGGGCTGAACCGCATCCTTGGTGGCGAGCATGTGTTCACCGAGGACATCAATGTCGCCCAGCGTAGGGCCTATGAGGCCCGCGCTCGCGGCGAAGGATAAATCCGCCGTCAATTGGGCATTCATCAAAGGTGCGCACAATCGGCCGAGTGAGCCTTGCAACGCAGCCGACCGCTACCCTCTCCGACGACGAAGTGGCCCGCATAGGGGCTTACTGGCGTGCGGCTAACTACCTGTCGGTCGGCCAAATCTATCTACTGGACAATCCGCTGCTGACCGAACCGCTGTTGGCCGAGCACGTCAAACCGCGCCTGCTGGGACACTGGGGCACCACGCCAGGACTCAACCTCATCTATGCGCACCTGAACCGGATAATCCGCAACCGCGACGCCAACGTCATCTATGTCACCGGCCCGGGGCACGGCGGCCCCGGCTTGGTCGCCAATGCCTACCTCGAAGGCACCTACAGCGAGGTGTACACCAGCATCGGAGAAAACACCGAGGGATTGCGCCGGCTGTTTCGGCAGTTCTCCTTCCCGGGCGGTATCCCCAGCCATGTGGCGGCTCAAACTCCGGGGTCGATTCACGAGGGCGGCGAACTCGGCTACGCGCTGGTGCATGCGTTCGGCGCGGCTTTCGACAACCCCGATTTAGTGGTCGCGTGCGTTATTGGTGATGGCGAGGCCGAGACTGGGCCATTGGCCGCCAGCTGGCACTCCAACAAGTTCCTCAACCCCGCGATCGACGGGGCAGTGCTGCCAATCCTGCACCTCAACGGCTACAAGATCGCCAATCCGACTGTGCTGGATCGGATTCCGCATCAGGAGTTGGAATCGCTGTTTCGCGGTTACGGATACCGGCCGATCATGGTCGTTGGGGATGATCCGATTGCTGTGCATCAGCAGTTGGCGGGTGCGCTCGATGACGCATTCGACGATATTGCGGCGATTCAGCACGCTGCCCGTGAGGGCGAGAGCGGCGGGCGACCGGTGTGGCCGATGATCGTATTGCGCACACCGAAGGGCTGGACCGGGCCGAAGGAGGTCGACGGGAAGCAGGTCGAAGGCACCTGGCGATCCCATCAGGTTCCGCTTGCCCAGACCCACGATAGCGCCGCACGCCGCGGTCAACTTGAGGAGTGGCTACGTAGCTACCGGCCCGATGAGCTGTTCGACGCCGCGGGCAGACTGCGGGCTGAATTGCGGGCGCTGGCGCCCACCGGGAATCGGCGGATGAGTGCCAACCCGCACGCTAACGGCGGGCTGCTACTACGCGACCTCGATTTGCCAGACTTCCGCAATTACGCAGTGCCGGTGGATCACCCGGCGACCCAAACCCATGAGGCCACCCGAGTGCTGGGCACATTTCTGCGGGATGTGATCCGTCGCAACCCCGACCGATTCCGCCTGATGGGCCCCGACGAAACCGCGTCGAATCGACTGAGCGACGTGTTCGAAGCCACCGATCGGACATGGTCGGCAGCAGTGATATCCGGCGACGACCATCTGGCGCCGGACGGTCGAGTGATGGAGGTGCTGTCTGAGCATCTGTGCCAGGGCTGGCTGGAGGGCTACCTGCTAAGCGGCCGCCACGGCATGTTCAACTGCTACGAGGCCTTCGTGCACATCGTCGACTCGATGTTCAATCAACACGCGAAATGGTTGTCGACTAGCCGGGAGCTGCCGTGGCGCCGGCCGATCGCGTCGCTGAATTACCTGCTGAGCTCCCACGTGTGGCGCCAGGATCACAATGGCGCATCGCATCAAGATCCGGGTTTCATCGATCTGGTCGCTAATAAGCGTCCCGAGGTGGTGCGGGTTTACCTACCACCGGACGCCAACACCTTGTTGTCGGTGGCAGACCACTGCCTGCGCAGCCGCAACTATGTGAACGTCATCGTCGCCGGCAAGCAACCCGCCCTGGCCTACCTCGACATGGACGAGGCCATTGCGCACTGCACCCGTGGGCTCGGCATCTGGCAATGGGCGAGCACGGCGGCGGGTGAGCCCGACGTGGTGCTGGCGTGCGCCGGTGACATTCCCACGCTAGAGACGCTGGCGGCCGCCGCCATGCTGCGGCGTGAACTGCCCGAGTTGGGCGTGCGGGTAGTCAACGTCGTTGACGTCATGCGGCTGCAGCCCGAATCTGAGCATCCCCATGGCCTACCCGATACGGAATTCGACGCGCTCTTCACTCGCGACAAGCCAGTCATTTTCGCCTACCATGGCTACCCCTGGTTGATTCACCGCCTCGCTTATCGCCGTGCTAACCACCCAAACATCCATGTGCGCGGCTTCAAGGAGCGCGGGACCACGACGACACCATTTGACATGGTGATGCTCAATGACCTGGATCGCTTCCACTTGGTCATCGATGTCATCGACCGCGTGGACGGGCTGGCTAGTCGAGCAGCTGTGTTGCGCCAGCGGATGGCCGACGCCCGGCTCGCGGCCCGCCAATACACGCGCGAGCATGGCGAAGACGACCCGCAGATCTCCGGCTGGGCCTGGGAGTCGAGCGAGCGGAACGAACGCAGGTGAGTGACGGGAGCGAGACGACCCATTGAGCCTGGGAGTCGAACGAGCGGAATGAGCGAGACTCTTGTCCAGCGTTAGCCTATTCCGGTGGCGCATGTGTTGTCGGTCAACGTGGCTCGTGTCCGAACCAATCCCGATTGGCGCGCGCAGTCGAAGTTGACGGGCATCGACAAGGCTGCGGTATCTGAGCCGGTCCTGGTGCGCGCACCAGGACCGATGCGTGGTGGCCTCGGCAGCGGACTCGTCGGCGACACCATCGGCAACCAGAAACTCCATGGCGGCAATGACCAGGCGGTCTACGCATATGCCCGGGAAGATCTCGACACTTGGGAAACGCAACTCGGCCGCAGCCTGTCCCACGGAATGTTCGGGGAGAACTTGACTACCGAGGGCGTCGATGTGACCGGGGCACTAATCGGTGAGCATTGGTGTATCGGCACCGACGGCTTGATACTGCAGGTCTGCGCGCCTAGGACACCCTGCCGGACTTTCTCGGCGTTCCTGGACCTGAGCCATTGGATCAAGATGTTTACTCAGGCTGGAAAACCTGGTGCATACCTGCGCGTAATTTCACCCGGAACAGTACGCGCCGGCGATGAAATCACGATCGATCAGCGCCCCGATCATGACGTGACCATCGGCCTGGTCTTTCGCGCCCGGATGTCTGAACCCGAGCTGCTGCCCCGGCTACTACAGGCAGACGCGCTGTCGGACGAGGTCGCGGCCTACGCGCGCCGCCGGCTTGCACCGAAGGACAATTGAGGCCCGTGGCCCCGGCGGGCGGATGCCGGCAGCGCGGCCCAATCCCCTGTTCGAAGTCAACGAAAACGGACGTGCGGCTAAGCGCGGGTAGACTCGCCACGATGCGTGACTCAGCCTCGGACACAGCCTCCGCCAGCGCTCAGCGCGGCGCGCCGATCGTGCCGACGCCGGGACTCGGCAGGTTACGAATCCATGCCGATATCACCGTGGTTGTCGTGGTGCTGGTGTTGACGAACTTGGTCGCCCACTTCACCACGCCATGGGCGAGCATTGCTACCGTCCCGGCTGCCGCCCTCGGTTTGGTGATCCTGGTCCGGTACCGGGGGCTGGGCTGGGCCGAACTCGGCCTGGGCCGCCAACACTGGAAATCCGGCGTGGTATATGCGCTGGTCGCTGTTGCCGTCGTGATGTCGGTCATCGCGCTCGGAGTGCTGCTGCCGATTACTCGGCCGATGTTCCTAAACAACCGCTATGCCACCGTCTCCGGCGCGCTGATCGCCTCAATGATCATCATTCCACTACAGACCGTCATTCCCGAAGAGCTGGCGTTTCGCGGTGTCTTGCACGGGGCGCTGAATCGCGCCTGGGGCTTTCGCGGCGTCGCGATGGCTGGCTCGCTGCTATTCGGTCTTTGGCATGTCGCCACGTCGTTGGGACTGACCAGCAACAACGTCGGCTTCACCCGGCTGTTCGGCGGCGGAATTATCGGAATGCTGGCCGGAGTGACACTGGCGGTGTTGGCCACCGGCGCGGCCGGCTTTGTGTTCAGTTGGTTACGCCGGCGCAGCGGGAGCCTGATCGCGCCGATCGCGCTGCATTGGTCACTGAATGGGTTGGGCGCCCTAGCCGCAGCGGTGGTCTGGAACCTGACCACCTGAGTCGCGGCTAAACCAGTAGCACAGCTGCACCCGCGATGCGGCCCGAGCTGAGGTCGCTCAGCGCACGATCGGCCTGACCTAATGGATATTCGGGAGTGGTGACCCGGATGTGATGCTGCGCGGCGAAGTCAAGAAAGGCGCGCGCATCAGCCCGAGTATTCGATGTGACCGATCGAATCTGGCGCTCCTGGAACAGGTGCTGATGGTAATTCAGGGATGGGATGTCGCTGAGATGAATGCCCGCGATCGCCAACGTGCCCCCACGGTCCAGCGCTTCGCACGCGGGCAGTACCAGGTCCCCGACCGGAGCGAACAAGATCGCCGCATCCAACGGCACCGGCGGCGGATCGGCGGCGCCTTGGACTGACGCGGCGCCGAGTTCGAGCGCCAGCTCGCGCGCGTCGGGCCCGCGGGTCATTACGTGCACCTCCGCGCCGTGGGCCAGTGCGACCTGCGCGGTGATATGGGCGCTGCCGCCGAAACCATACAGACCCAGCCGACCACCGGGCGGCAGCTCGGCGCGCAACAATGAGCGGTATCCGATGATGCCGGCGCACAATAGCGGCGCCAGCTCGCTGTCGGCGTAGCCGCGGGGCAGGTGATGCGCGAAAGATACTGGAACAGTGGCGAATTCGGCATATCCGCCGTCGGCGTCCCAGCCGGTATAGCGGGACTTGGGACACAGATTCTCGTCGCCGCGCAGGCAGTACTTGCATACGCCGCAGGTGTGGCGCAGCCAAGCGATACCAACCCGGTCCCCAACTCGAAACTCGTCACCGGCAGCGGCGCCGACTTCGACGACCTCCCCGACCACCTCGTGTCCGGGGGTGACCCGTTGGCGGTGCACAGCAAGGTCGCCCTCCGCGACATGCAGATCGGTACGGCAAACCCCGCACGCGTGCACCGCCACCAGCAACTCCGACGGCCCTGGCCGCGGCACCACCGTGGTCACTCGCTCCAGCGGGTCGGTAATCATCGGCCCTGGTCGACGTACCTGCCAGCTGGTCATCGTCGTCGTGGCGGTAAGCGACGCCATCAGTCCATGATGCCTTGCGGCACACCTGGGTAAGCGCCCGCGGGTGCAGCGCTTGGCCCAGTTAGCGCCTGCGCACCATGCCGACGACCCAGAGCAACAGCACCGAGCCTAGGATCGCGGTGAACAAGGTAAACCAAAAGCCGCCGGCTGCGGTGTCGACGAAGAAGCTGAGCAGGAACCCGCCTATCAACGCGCCAACAATGCCGATCACGATGTTCATCAAGATGCCGGACCCAGCCCCTTTGACAATCTTGCCTGCGATCCAGCCGGCGATCGCGCCGATGATGATGTAGCCGATCCAACCGACGCTAGTCAGCGTGGTTGACCGGGCTAGGAATTCGGTTGCCGCTATGACGTCCATCCGCGTCTCCTTGAGATCAATGGCAAAGGCACCCTCGACTGCTGGGCCGTGATCCCGGTATACACCGTTTGGCTAAACGACGGTGAGGTCGATCTCGCGGCGACACCCACTCCCGCCGGGCGACTACGCCGGTTGGGTCCGCTGCGGTGTCGGCGTGGTGGCGGGAGTTACTCCAGCGGCGGGAGCCTGGGCCGGTGCGGGCGCCGGCGCCGGTGCTCCCGGTTCGGCTGCGGTCTCGCCTGGTGGGGGGGCAGGCGGCGGTGTCCAAGGTCGGATCGACTCCGCGAGAACCTTGGCTGCTCCCTTGTCTACCGGGTTGTTCGCGGTCCCAAGCCACACCACAAACCAGCGCTGAGGCGGTCCCGCGTTCGGCGCACTCGTGGGTGAACCGATCACGCCGGTCCAGATTTGGCCGTTGGGCTTGGCCGGATCGCTGAACTTGACTTCGTAATACGACGCGCTTCCCGATAATCCGTTGGCGTTGAGGGGAATGGCTTCTTGATTGATTCGCGTGCCGGGGTAGGGCAAGAAGAATTCACCCATATCCGAGCCCAGCCGAACTGCTGCTTTCGGATTGGTGGTTTCAGCGCTGGCATATAGCTTCTGGTCCAGCCGCCCCAACACGATGCGAGTGTCGTTGGCAACCGGGGGCGCCTGCCCGGGGGTGGGCGGCTCGCCGGTTACCTTGCTCAGCAGCGCCGACCCGTAGTCGAGGTGGGAGGCGTCTGACTCGACCCAGCCGGGGGGCACGACGAAACTGAATCCGCCGACGGCGTTGGTGATCCGCCCTGGCTCGGGTGCGTTCGGGTCGACAGCAGGTGTGGGCGCATTGGGGTCGGCCGGCGGTATCGCGTTCGGGTCTGCTGGTTGGGCATTCGGTGTAGACGGGGTGCCCGGCGCAGCCGGAGTGGTTGTCGTGGCCGGCGCCGGAGCCGGTGTCGCTGCGCTGGTCGATGGCGGCGGCACAGCGCTCGTAGTTGCCGGCGCCGGCGCCGGCTCGGGGTCTGCGCTGGAGGTCGCGGGCAGAGCAAGGGTGAGGACGCTAGCACCGCACACCGCGGCGATCGCTAGGGCGGCCCGCAGTCCGTTGCGACATCTCGTGTTGGAGTCCACCTGATGCATGGCGACAACCTACCGCGTTATTGCCGTGAAGCAAGGATGGCCTACCCGGTGTCTCCCATCGCTTTAGGTGCGCGATCGGTGCGGTGCCGGGTACAGCGCCACTTCATGAGCCTTGATGCTGTACCAGACCGACGTGCCGGGCGTTAGCTTCAACTCGGCGGCGGCGTCAATGGTGATATTTGCGGCCAGGCCCGGCGCGCCGTCGGGCTGGTCTGGACCGCGAACCAGGACGGCGGGTCCGCGGGTCTGCAACTCAGATACGGTGACTTCCACCGTATTGCGGGGGCTGCCGTGGGGCCGTTCCTGGTGCACCGCCACGACAGTCGGCGGGAACACCGCGATGGCATCTTGACCGCAGCTGAGATCCCCGGTCGGCTTGCCGTACCAGTGAGCGCCGGAGGGGGTTTGCAGCGCGCCGTCAGGTCCAATGGTCCCGCTAACCAGGTTGACACCCGCGATGCGAGCCGCGAAATGACTCCGGGGCGCGCCGAGCACCTCGGCCACCGGGCCGATCTCGGAGATCTTCCCGGATTCCAGCACCAGCACTCGATCAGCCAGCGTCAACACATCCAGCAGGTCATGGGTTATCAGCACGACAGCGCGCCCGGTGTCGGTTACCACGCTGCGCAGGACCGCCCTGGTCGCCGCGGCCGCCGTTACATCGAGCCCGGTCAGCGGCTCGTCGAGGAGCAGCACGTCGGGTTCCGCCGCTAGTGCCCGCGCAATGGCGACCCGCTGGGCTTGACCACCTGATAGTTGCCGCGGCCTGCGGTCGGCGAACTGATCGGCGTCCACCGCGCTGAGCCAGCGCAGTGCTGCTTGCTTCTGTCGGGCGCTACTGAACCGGTACATCCGGCGACGGCTGAGCGGCCCGAATGCCACGTTGGCGGCCGCGCTCATGTGTGGAAACAGCAGCGGGTCCTGCAGGAGCAGCCCGACCCGGCGGTTGTGTGTCGCCACATTGATCCCGGCAGTTGTGTCTGTCAACACGCGGTCTCCCAGGCGCACCAGGCCGGTGTCGGGCCGCACCAACCCAGCGATGACATGCAGGGCGGTGGACTTGCCGGCACCGTTGGGGCCGAGGATGGCCAGCACTTCGCCTGCCGACACTGAGAATTCAACGTTCAGACGGCCGGTGATGAACGCGCGCAGCTGCAATCCGCTCAAGGCCGGTTACACACCTGATATCGCGAGCGGTGCCACCGTGCCAGAAACCACAGCACTGCCCCCGGCACGATGTCGGTCAACGGCTTTGGCAGGTCGAGCTGCCGCCCGGCTGCCACCGCCGCGGCATGTCAATCACACAGCTGCGGCACATGGCTCACACCATAAGCGACGCTATCGACCGCAGCACAGCCAGTCGCTACGCCGAGATTGCAGTGACGGTTGTGGTCGGCTCAGTGAGCACAGCCCCGGTGGCAATCTCGGCGCGGTGAGTGATTGGGCGCCGGCGCGGGGCAGGTCAACCGTGTCCGCTGAAAATGATCCGCATCATCCTGAGATTGATGCGCGTGAAACGCCAAAACTGGACGAAGAGGTTCTGACGCATCCGAAGCTTCGCACGGGTGGGCAGCGGAGCGTCGGCAATGCGTTCGGCGGTCCGGACGTCCACCTCCGAGTAGATGTTGTCGTCATCCATGGGAGCGCTCTCCAATCTTCGGTCATTCAGGGATCAGCCACCAGAACGGCCTGGCCTTGGCCTTATAGATGAATAGGTAGTGCAGTAGCACCTTGATCCAGTGGCCGGCCAGGCCGAGCTCGCCGGAAGTTCCGGCGATGTCACGGCCGGTCTGCGGATACCGCACCGGGTCTGGCACGACCGGGAACATCGTCATCGCGGCGGCTGAGCCCGCGCGCAAGCCGGTACCGGCCGACGCGATGCACGCAGCGCCCATAGTCGCCATGGAAGCACAATGGGCAGGAGCCGCGGCGTCTTTGGTAATCCGGTCCCGGATGGTTTGGGCGACAGTCTTGGCCATGATGCCCGACGGCATGCCGGTGCGCGGTGGACTGGGCGTTATGACTGTCCCGGCTGCACTCTTGCGCGGGCGGGAGATCGGGTGTGGCGGCGCAAACGCGATTCCCGGCGCGAAGATGTTTGGGTAGGCGAGGGACTCGTAGGTGTGCGGCCAGTCTTCGGCCGACCACTGCTCGTACGGCTTGACCGAGTAATCCGCGTCGACCTTGAGGAAGCCTGACGGCGCGAAGAGAGTGGCAGTGATGTCGTTGCCGTCCTTGTCGTACGCGGCCAGGCTGGCGCCCTTGAACGGCGGCAGCAGCATCGCGAAGTCGAAGTCGAGGTCGTGTTGTTTGCCGTCGAGCTGCTCGTATCGCAACTTGCCGTCCATCACCTCGTGCACGTGGGCTTGTGTGATGGCCTTCACGCCGCGCTCGCGGAACAGCGACTCGGTCCACAGCCGGCTGGACTGCATGAAGCCTTTTTCGACGAAGCTCATCCCACCGACGCCGAAGTCGCCCAGCTCGTATTCGTTGGTGAGGTAGACAACCTCGGCCAGGCCCCTTACCCCGGCCGAGCGCAGCGTGTGCTCGACATTGAAGGTGTACTCAAACGCCGCGCCTTCGCAGGTGCAGGTGCCGTGGCCGACGCCGATGACTAGGCGTTGTGTCTGGCCGGCCTGCAGCTTGGCAATGACCGCCTCGAGCGCCTTGGCAGCCTCGGCGGCGTGGGCAGCGGTGCATACCGAGAATGAGTGCCCGTTAGGCCCGAGGCCGGGCGTGGCCGCGAAGTTCAGCTGTGGGCCCGTGGCGTTGATCAGGTAGTCGTAGCTAAGGCTGCCGGTCTCGCCGGAGCGTGCCTCATCGGTATAGGTAAAGTCCACCGTCGGCGATCCCTGCTCACCAGTGCCCTCCGGGCGAATGGCGGTCGCCAGCGCCTGGTGGAAGAGGATGCCTTTGCGCTTGTAGATCGGCTTGAGTGGAATCAGGACCTTGGCCGGTTCCATCCGGCCGACGCCGACCCAGATGTTCGATGGAATCCAGTTCCAGTCGGCATTCGGCGAGATGACGACGACCTCATGGGCCGGGGGAAGCCATCGGCGCAGGTGGAGCGCGGCAGTATGCCCGGCGATGCCGGCTCCGAGGATAACGACTCGTGCCATGGATGCTCCTTGGTTAGGGTGGCCCAAAGCGGCGGCAAGCCTTCAGTATATACCCCTAGGGGTATGAAGGGTGAGGCGGCGAGGCTTGTTGTCAATTGCAGTCGTCCGACGAACCCAGGGCGATCCGCCGAAGATTTCGCAGTACTTGTCCCAGCTAAGGTTGGCATGATGAGTATTCCAGCCAACGACAAGATCGACGCCAGCATGCTAAGCGGCGTATCGGAAACAGCACTGCTAACCCTCAACGGGCGGGCTTATCAGGCTGGGCGGCCCAACGCGATCATCAACGACCCGATGGCGATTGAACTTGTCGAGCGCATTGATTTCGACTTCGCAAAGTTTGGACGCAGGGGCCAAGAGATGGCACTTCGCTCGTTAGCGGTCGATCGGTGCGCGGTCACGTACCTCGCGAAGCGACCCAACGCCACCGTTGTTGCTTTGGCCGAGGGTTTTCAAACTAGCTGCTGGCGCGTGAGCAGCGCACTACCGACTGCGCAATTCCGCTGGTTATCAGTTGATCTGGCGCCGGTGATCGACCTTCGCCAGCGCCTGTTGCCGCGTTCCGGGCGGATCACTAACCTTGCGCAATCGGCCCTGGACTACAGCTGGATGGACCACGTCGAAAGCGGCGATGGCGTTTTCATTACTGCCGAGGGCTTTCTCATGTACCTACAGCCATCACAGGCGATGCACCTCATCGCTGAGTGCGCCACGCGTTTTCCCGGCGGGCAGATGTTCTTCGATCTACCGCCGACCTTCGTCAAAAAGGTCGCACCGAAAGGCATGCGTTCTTCCAAGCGCTACCGGGTACCGCCGATGCCGTTCAGCCTCTCGGTCAATCAGCTGACTGATCTGGTCAACACCATGTCTGGAGTCAAGGCGGTGCACGACGTGCCGATGCCCAAGGGGAGGGGTCTGTTCTTTCGGACCCTCTATCCCGCCTTCTGGCGGTTCCCGCCAACGAAACGATTCCGCGGCGTGTATGCGCTGCTCGAATTCGGCTGATAGACAGCGGATTTATCTGGTGTCAGTGCCGGTGATCCCGGTCAACGTTCGGGCTCCCAGGGCGAACACGACCAGCGCCGCCACCGCGACCAGCAGCAGTGACAATGCGACCGCCGCATCTGGATTGTCCACTCGCTGCAGGTAGATCTCCAGCGGAAGCGTGCGGGTGACGCCTTGCCGAGAGCCGGCGAACGTCAGCGTCGCGCCGAACTCCCCCAACGACCGAGCGAATGCCAGCACCGCTCCGGACACCACGCCCGGCAACAGCAGCGGCAGGGTGACCCGCCACCAAACGGTGCTTGGTCGCGCCCCCAGGGTCGCGGCCACCACCTCGTAGTCGGCTCCCGCGGTGCGAGCCGCCCCCTCGAGGGATATCACCAGGAACGGCAGCGAGACGAAGGTCTGTGCTAGCACCACTGCTGCTGTGCTGAAGGCGACGCTGATACCGGCTGCCGCTAGGTACTGTCCGAGCAAGCCGAGCCGGCCGAACGCGTAGAGGAGCGCGATTCCACCCACAACCGGCGGCAGGACCAGCGGCAACAGGATCAGCGGTCGCAGCAGCCGCACCAACCGCGCCCGGCTGCGGGCCAGCACCAACGCCATCGGCACTCCCAGCAACACACACAGGACAGTGCTCGCGGTGGCAGTCTTCAGGCTCAGCAGAAGTGCTGTCTTTGCCGACGCGCTGATGATCAGCGACCAGAAATTTGGCCAATCGACCTTGACGCCAATCGCGATTAGCGGCAAGACCACGAAAACCGTCCCCGCTGCGGCAGGGAGGTAAACCCAGCGGGGCAGATCCGTTGTCGGGTGCACAGCAGCTCGTCAGGGCTTCACAAATCCGGACCGATTTAGGATCTGCTGACCCGTCCCAGTCGTCACCATGGTCACGAACTTCTGCGCCATTGCAGGCTGCGGCGCCTTCTTCAGAACCGCGATGGGATACACATTCGCTGCGCCGGCGGCCTCAGGGAACTTGACGGCGGTCACTTTGCTGCCGACGCCGAGTGCGTCGGTGACATAGACCAGCCCAGCATCCGCCTCTCCGGTGATGACCTTATTCAGGACTTCGGTCACGCTGAGTTCCTCGCTCACCGGATGGAGGCGTACCCCGGTGGTATTTGCGATGCGCCGGGTGGCCGATCCGCAGGGCACCGGTTGCTGGCAGATCACCAAGCTGAGCCCCGGTCTTGCCAGGTCCGCAAATGAACCAAGCTGCCTCGGATTTCCCGGCGAGGTGACGATGACCAGCGTGTTAGCGGCAAAGTTCGTCGGACCGGCGGCCACCAATCCGGCCTTGGCGACGGTGTCCATCGGCGCGCTGTCTGCCGAGGCGAAGACGTCGGCAATCGCGCCGTGGGCCAGCGCAGTCGTCAGTTCCGACGAGCCCGCGAAATCGAAGTCGACGCCGACGCCAGGGTTGACCTGCTTGAACTGCTCGCCGATCTGAGTGAAGGCAAGCTTCAGCGAGGCAGCCGCAAACACCACAATTGACCCCGCGCCATGGGACGGCTGCGAGTTCGGATGGCACGCCGACAGGCTGCCCACCACCAGCATCGATACCAAACCGGCGCGCAATCCGACCCGACGCATTGGTCAAACTTAACAGCGCAGCGCTCAGCCCCAAGTCGCCAGGAATGCGCGGCCGAATGTGCCCTTTCATCCCAAGAGTTCGGTAAATCACCTGCGCGTCGTAGCGGTGCGGGAATTTCGCCTAATAGCTACTGTCCAGTAACATGTATTCCGGTTGACGCCGATCGCGCTGAGATACCAGGCAAGGTTCCGTGATGTGTAAACCGTCAAGAACATGTTTGGCGCGCCGAGTGCGAGCATGCGCTGGCCAACCAGGGGTCTGGGTTCAGCGTTGAACACGAGGAGGTCATGGCAGTGGAGGTGCTCGTTACTGGCGGGGATACCGATTTGGGGCGCACGGTGGCCGAGGGTTTTCGCGACGACGGTCACACAGTGACTCTGGTAGGTGCCCGCGCAGATGACCTCGAGGTTGTTGCCAAGGAGCTCGACGCGGATGCCATCGTCTGCGACACCACCAACCCAGCCAGCCTGACCGAGGTTCGCGGTCTTTTCCCCCATCACCTGGACACCATCGTCACTGTGCCGGCGCCCACCTGGAATGCCGGTGACCCGCGGGCTTATGCCCTGTCCGACACCGCTACCGCATGGCGCAATTCGCTCGACGCAACCGTGCTTTCGGCGGTACTGACAGTCCAATGTGTGGGTGATCATCTGCGCTCGGGCGGTTCCATCATCAGCGTCGTCGCGGAGAACCCGCCCGCGGGCAGCGTCGACGCAGCGATCAAAGCTGCACTCTCCAATTGGGTTGCCGGACAGGCCGAGATCTACGGCACCCGCGGTATCACGGTCAACGTGGTTGCGTGCGGGCGTGGCGTGCAGCCCGGTTACGACGGTCTTTCCCGCGCACCCGCCCCCGTAGCGGCCGAGATCGCCCGGTTGACGCTTTTTCTCACCACGGCTGCGGCTCGCCACATCACCGGCCAGACACTGCATGTAAGTCACGGCGCACTGGCCCACTTCGGCTAGGCGCAGTGCGTCAGCCGACCTGATCGCTACGCTAGACACCGTGGCGATCAAGCTTGGATTTCAGATCCCTAGCTTCTCTTACGGCTCTACCGTCGAAAAACTATTCCCGTCAGTCATTGCCCAGGCGCGCGAAGCCGAGGCCGCCGGCTTTGACTCGCTTTTTCTGATGGACCACTTTTATCAACTGCCCATCTTGGGAACGCCTGACCAGCCGATGTTAGAGGCTTACACGGCCCTCGGCGCATTGGCCACCGCCACCGATCGGCTGCAATTGGGCACCTTGGTGACCGGCAACACCTACCGCAACCCGGCCTTGCTGGGCAAGATCATCACGACTCTGGACGTGGTGAGCGCCGGCCGGGCAATCCTCGGCATCGGCGCCGGCTGGTATGAACTCGAGCATCGCCAGCTCGGTTTCGAGTTCGGTACCTTTACCGATCGGTTCAACCGACTCGAGGAGGCGTTGCAGATTCTCGACCCGATGATCAAAGGCCAGCGGCCCACAGTCTCGGGGGCTTGGTACACCACCGAATCCGCGCTGGCAGAGCCGCGTTACCGTGACCGCATCCCCATCCTGATCGGTGGTGGCGGTGAAAAGAAGACTTTCGGAATCGCCGCCCGCTGGGCCGACCATCTCAACATTGTCGCGCCGCTTGATGAACTGCCTCGAAAGATGGCGGCCGTTCTCGCTCGGTGCCAAGAAACCGGCCGAGATCCGTCGACGCTGGAGACCAGTGTGATGTTGACGGTGGTGATCGACGAAAAGGCCAAACCAGATCAGCTCCCCGCCGAAATGAGCAGGCGCATGGTGATAGGCAGCCCGGCTCGGATCGCTGACCAAGTTCAAACAAAAGTGCTCGACGTCGGCATTGACGGTGTGATCATCAACCTCGCTGCGCAGGGCTACACGCCCGGACTCATCACCACTGCTGCCGAGGCGATGCGGCCCCTACTCGGTCGGTAAACACGCTTCCACCAGCGCAATTCGCTGAGTGTGGCTAAATACACAGGTGAGTGCCTGGGCGGGCGCGCCGACGGTTGGCTACCGTGGTAGCTAACTGTAGTTTGCCGTCGAGGAGATCCCGTCAGGAGCAGCGGAAGATGAGTCCCCAGCAGGAACCCACAGCTGAACCCCGTCCAAAGCATCGCGTAGTCATCATCGGATCTGGGTTCGGCGGACTCAATGCGGCAAAGAAGCTCAAGCGAGCTGACGTTGACATCAAGCTGATCGCGCGTACAACACATCACCTCTTCCAGCCGTTGCTTTACCAAGTCGCGACCGGCATCGTCTCCGAAGGAGACATTGCCCCACCCACCCGTGTGATTCTGCGCCGGCAGCGCAACGTTCAAGTGCTGCTCGGCGACGTCACCCATATTGACCTGGCCAAGCAGTGCGTTGTGTCGGAGCTGCTTGGCCACACCTACGAGACCCCGTACGACAGCTTGATCGTCGCTGCGGGGGCAGGCCAGTCGTACTTCGACAACGACCATTTCGCCGAGTTCGCGCCGGGTATGAAGTCGATCGACGACGCGCTGGAATTGCGGGGCCGGATCCTTGCCGCGTTCGAGCAGGCCGAACGTTCAAGCGACCCGGAGCGGCGTACCAAGTTGCTGACGTTCACCGTCGTTGGGGCCGGACCCACCGGCGTTGAAATGGCGGGGCAAATAGCTGAATTGGCCATCCACACCTTGAAAGGCGCTTTCCGGCATATCGACTCCACCAAGGCGCGGGTGATACTGCTCGACGCGGCCCCGGCGGTGTTGCCGCCGTTCGGCGAGAAGTTGGGCGCGCGAGCGGCCGCTCGGTTGCAGAAGTTGGGCGTGGAGATTCAGCTGGGTGCCATGGTCACCGACGTCGACCGCAACGGCATCACCGTGAAAGACTCCGACGGCACTATCCGGCGCATCGAATCAGCATGCAAGGTGTGGTCCGCCGGAGTTCAGGCCAGCCATTTGGGCCGGGATCTAGCCGAGCAATCCTCCGTTGAGCTCGACCGGGCTGGCCGAGTCCAGGTGCTGCCCGACTTGTCTATTCCTGGCCACCCGAACGTTTTCGTCATCGGCGATATGGCTGCCGTTGACGGAGTGCCGGGTGTCGCGCAAGGCGCCATCCAAGGCGCCAAGTATGTCGCTAGCACGATTAAGGCTGAGCTCGCTGGGGCCGACCCCGCCGAGCGCGAGCCATTCCAGTACTTCGACAAGGGCTCTATGGCGACGGTGTCTAGGTTTTCGGCGGTGGCCAAGATCGGTCCGCTGGAACTCAGCGGCTTCATTGCCTGGTTGGCGTGGCTGGTCCTGCACCTGGTTTACCTGGTTGGGTTCAAAACAAAGGTCAGCACGCTGCTGTCGTGGACGGTGACGTTTCTGAGTACTCGACGGGGCCAGCTGACTATCACCGAGCAGCAGGCCTTCGCCCGCACTCGGCTTGAACAGCTGGAAGTGTTGGCCGCCGAGGCGCATCGCCCGGCGGCGAAGAGGGCGAGCTAGCCGGTAACCGATCACCCTGCCATGTGCTCAGCGTGCCTCCGCCGGCCAGTGTTAGCAGCGTGGCACCATGCCTGGCGGCAGTGAATGTTGTTGCCGGATAGCGCAGCTCGTTGATGGTGGCACGGGGCGCCGCTATGACGTCATCGGCCAGCGATCCGGCGCCCAGTTCCACCCGGTGGCGCAGCATTGGACGACCATTTCGGTCGGCGTGCAGTGACCCCGACCAAAACCCCTCCTCCTCACCGCATCTGCCGATTTGCACGCGCTCGCGAAAGCGGATGTGACCCGCGCTGTGCAGGTTCAGCACCACGCTCGTTATGTGCCTGGCCGCGGCGGCAACGACCGTCGGCGCTAGGTCTACATCAAGGGTTCCGGTCACCTCGATGTCCCAGCTGGACCTCGATGTTGATGTTTCGGCGCCGGGCAGAACCACGGCGGCCGCTGCGCTGCGTAGCCGCAGCCTAGCGTCTTCCTCCACGATCACCCGGATGTTGGCGGAGTCACCGCCCAGCGGATTCATCGCCGTCGACAGCAGATATACGGTGTCGGGCGCGATGCAACGGGCCGCAATGCCGCCGCGGTATTCGATGCGCGGCAAGCGGTTACGCGTCGCGACCAGCACGACCTGGGAGTGCATCAGCCGCCACTAAACGTTCGAGGCCAGTTGAGCGCGAACCCACTCCAGCACTTTGGTCGCCGCCGGGTCCTCGGTCAACGATTGCAGTACGGTTGGCCGCCCACCGCGTACCGCGCCGGCGTCGCGGGCCATCACCTGCAGGTCGGCGTTCACCAAGGGAGCCAAGTCAGTCTTGTTCACTACCAGAAGATCCGAATAGGTCACCCCCGGCCCGCCCTTGCGCGGCACCTTGTCGCCACCGGCCACGTCGATGACGAAGATCTGTACATCCACCAGGCCCGAAGAAAAGGTGGCCGTGAGGTTGTCGCCTCCGGACTCGACCAGGATCAGGTCGAGGGCATCGTGCGCGGCCATCAGGTCATCGATGGCGTCCAGGTTCGCGGTGATGTCGTCGCGGATCGCGGTGTGCGGGCAGCCGCCGGTCTGTACCGCGGCGATCCGGTCGTCGGGCAGGACCGCATGCTTGCGTAGGAAGTCGGCGTCCTCAGTGGTGTAGATGTCGTTGGTCAGCACCGCCACCGACAGCTCGTCGCGCAATTGCCGGCATAGCGCCGCAACGAGCGCTGTCTTTCCGGAGCCGACTGGACCTCCGACGCCGATGCGCAGCGGCTCGCCTTGTTGGCGGACCCGCTTGGGCCGGTCGGTATGAGAATGCGGATGAGCGTGCGAATGTGTTGTCACGTAGGGCCTTTCAAGAAAAGAAGAGCGGACGCTCACGCTCGGCATGGTGCTGCGCCAACGTGTCGAGCAGCGGATCAGACAAGTCAGCCAGTCCAACGGTCGCCTCGACCGCGGTCTGTTCGCACAGTCCGGATAGTCGAAAGGTCAATGCGGCCACCTCCGCGGGATCCAACGCCAGCAGCCGCTGGGCGGCCGTGGCTGAGCCGGTCATCGTGGTGTAAACGACATGCAGCGCATTGTCTTCGGTGGGCAGGCCACTCAGCGCGCCCACGCGCCCGGCTGCCACCGCCAGATGCGGCCGGCGGCCCAGATCGTCCCACGTCGGGTCCGGCCAGATCAGTCGGGCCAACCGAACCAGTCCACGGCCTTGCTTGCGTGATGCCTCTCGAGCCGCGGGAGCCGGTGTGCGGGCGTCTGTTTCCTGGTCGGCGTCATCGAGAGCCAGATCGCCCAGTTGTACCGCGACCGCGATTGAGGCCGTGACCAACCCGTGGGTTCGGATTCGTCGTTTGAGGAACGCTTCCAAGGTGACCAAGTTGGTCACCGTGCCGCTACCGACGGCCTCTTCAAGTCCGCCGGAATGCACGTGGGCGCCGGTGGGCAGTCGCGAATCGGCGAGAGTCAGAAGCGTCGCGAGCGGGGCCATCAGAACAAGAAATACCGTTGTGTCATAGGAAGTTCGGCGGCCGGCTGGGCTGGCCAGACTTCGCCGTCGATGCGCACGGTAAAGGTGTCGGGGTCGACCTCGATGTTGGGCAGCGCGTCATTGAGCGGCAGGTCGGCCTTGCCGAGAGCGCGCACATCGGCCACTGCCGCTAGCGGTCGATTGACCGCGAGCCGGTCTGCTAGGTGTGCCTCGATGGACTGTGGCGCCACGAAGTGCACCGAGGTGGCCGCCGCTACTGTGGCGGCGGCGCCGAACATCGGCCGGGGCAGCACCGGTTGCGGGGTTGGTATCGACGCGTTCGCGTCACCCATCGCCGCCCAGGCGATCGCACCGCCCTTGATCACCGCATGTGGTCGGACTCCGAAGAACGCCGGCTCCCACAACACCAGGTCGGCCAGCTTGCCCACCTCCACTGAGCCGATGAGATGGTCCAAACCGTGCGTGATGGCCGGGCAAATGGTGTATTTGGCGACATAGCGGCGGACCCGGGTGTTGTCGGCCGCTTCGTCGCCGGCCAGCGCTCCGCGGCGGGCCTTCATCACATGCGCGGTCTGCCAGGTGCGCAGCACCACCTCGCCGACTCTACCCATGGCCTGGGAATCGCTGCCGATCATTGAGATCGCGCCCATATCGTGCAGAAGGTCTTCAGCGGCCATGGTCGAGGGGCGAATCCGGCTCTCGGCGAACGCCAAGTCCTCAGGGATCCGGGGGTTGAGGTGGTGACACACCATCAACATGTCCAGGTGCTCGTCGAGTGTGTTGATGGTGTGCGGGCGGGTGGGATTGGTGGAACTAGGCAGCACATTCGGGTGTGATGCGACAGTGATGATGTCAGGTGCGTGCCCGCCGCCGGCGCCTTCGGTGTGGTAGGTGTGAATGCCACGACCAGCGATCGCCGCGAGGGTGTCTTCGACGAAACCCGTCTCGTTGAGGGTGTCGGTATGCAGTGCTACCTGGACTCCGGCGGCCTCGGCTACGGTCAGGCAGGTGTCGATTGCCGCCGGCGTCGACCCCCAGTCCTCGTGCAGCTTGAAACCTGATGCACCACAGCGTAATTGCTCCCATAACGCGTCCGGGTTCACGGTGTTGCCCTTGCCGAGCAAGGCGAAGTTCACCGGCCAGGTATCCAAAGCTTCCAGCATCCGGCCCAGGTGCCATTCCCCAGGCGTCACCGTGGTGGCCTTGCTGCCTTCAGCAGGCCCGGTGCCGCCGCCCACGATGGTGGTGATGCCGGCCCCGAGTGCTTCGATGATGATTTGCGGACAGATGAGGTGCACGTGACAGTCGACGGCACCTGCGGTCACGATTCTCCCGTGGCCGCCGATGATCTCGGTGGACGGCCCCACTACCAGGTCCCGGTGCACGCCGGCCATGATGTCCGGATTGCCGGCCTTACCGATCCCGACGATGCGGCCGTCGCGAATACCGATGTCGGCCTTGATAATTCCCCAGTAGTCGACGATCACCGCACCAGTGATCACGGTATCGGGCGTGCCCTGGGCGCGGGTGGCCCGTGCCTGGCCCATCGACTCGCGCAGCACCTTTCCCCCGCCGAACACCGCCTCGTCCCCGGCCAATTCCGGCCCGCCGCAACGGTCTTCAGTGATCTCCACCAACAAGTTGGTGTCGGCCAGCCTAATCTGGTCGCCAGTGGTCGGGCCAAATAGCTGCGCGTAGCGCTCCCTCGACAGCCGGACCATCACACGTCCAACCGTCCGGGCGGATTCAGGGTCAGCCCGTGCACTTCGCGCCGCCCGCTCAGCGGAACCAGCGCGACGATCTGCGGCACGCCGGGCTCAAAGCGGACCGCAGTGGCCGCCGGAATGTCGAGGCGATAGCCGTGTGCGACCGCACGATCAAACGCCAATGCCGGGTTGGCCTGCGGGAAATGGACATGACTTCCGACTTGCACCGGGCGGTCACCGTTGTTGACGACCTGAATCTCTAGGCGTGGCGCGGCCGCATTGATCTCGATGTCGCCAACGCCGTAGCGGATCTCGCCGGGAATCACGGGATCGGGTGGTGGACGGTGACCAATTTGGTGCCGTCTGGGAAGGTCGCCTCCACCTGTACGTCGGCGAGCATCTCCGGCACCCCTTCCATCACGTCATCACGGTCCAACACAGCACAACCACTGACCATCAACTCGGCGACCGTGCGGCCGTCGCGGGCGCCTTCCAGAACGTGGTCGCAGATCATCGCCACCGCTTCGGGGTAGTTGAGCCGCAAGCCGCGCGCCTGGCGCCGCCGGGCCAGCTCAGCGGCATAAGACAGCAACAACCGCTCTTGCTCGTGCGGCGAAAGACGCATGACCTCTGATCCTGCCACGCCATGATGGGATTGACACCCGGACACCCTGAGCCACGTTCAGCCCTTATCCGGCGGGCGGCTCCAGGTTTTGTAGCCGCACCTGACCCCGGGCTATTACCCGATCCGTGTCGTCGGTGATGACGACGAGCCACAGCTGCTGGCGCCGTCCCCGGTGCAATGGTTCGGCGACGCCGTACACCATCCCGGACCGGATGGCATGCAAGAAATCAGTGTTGTTGTTGACGCCGACCACGCCGCCGCCGCCATGGGCGCTAAGCCAGGTGAATGCGGCCGTGCTGGCCATGCTTTCGATCATCGAGCAGTAGACACCACCGTGCACGATGCCCATGGGCTGCAACAGCTTGGGTTGGACCTCGAGCTGCGCGCGGGCGCCATCGGGGCTGAGTTCGGTGAACTGCAGACCCAATTGGGTGTCAAACGGGGCGTCGAAATTCGGCGGGATAACGGAGGCATCCGGGCGCGGCGGCGATGGCACGTTCTTGTGTCTACACCATAGGCGTCTCGGGCCGATCCCCGTAGGTCGGTTAGCGCCCGGGCACCGTTGGATCAGAAACAGGCGAGCCCCGTGCAGCAGACACGGGGCTCGCCGATCGAGTAGACCGGGGGTCACTGCAGCCCTCAGGACTCCGGCGCGGCCATTTCTGCTCGACCGCCCTTCAGCATAGGCAAGGCTGCCCTAATTTCGCAAGCATCGCAGTGCGAAGACCGCCGCGGCCGATTCCGACTTCCGTGGGCAGTGCGTACGACACCCAGTAGTAAGCGGGAGTACGCTGGTCTCAACGCTGATGGAGATAACGAACTATGGCCAAACTGATGCGGCTGGGGGATTTGGAACGCGCCGTCATGGATCATCTATGGTCCACGCCGGAACCCCAAACTGTTCGCCAGGTTCACGACGCGTTGTCGGCGCGACGAGACCTTGCCTACACGACCGTGATGACCGTTCTGCAGCGGTTGGCGAAAAAGAATCTGGTTTCCCAACTCCGCGACGATCGGGCCCACCGCTACGCGCCCGTACACGGGCGCGACGAGCTGGTCGCGGGTCTCATGGTCGATGCGCTGGCCCAGGCCGAGGACTCCGGTAGTAGACAGGCCGCACTGGTCCACTTCGTGGAGCGGGTCGGCGCCGACGAGGCAGCAGCGCTTCGGCGTGCTTTGGCCGAGTTGGAAGCGAGCCATCGCGTTGGGCCAACCGCTAGCGCTCCGGCGGAGAACTAAGGGAAACTAGCAGCGTGTCAGCGCTGGCCTTCACCCTCCTCGCGGTGCTGCTGGCTGGCCCGACACCAGCCTTGTTGGCCCGAGCGGTGTGGCCCCTGCGCGCCCCGCGCGCGGTGATGGTGCTGTGGCAAGCCATCGCCCTGGCCGCGGTGCTTTCAGCGTTCAGCGCGGGCATCGCGATCGCTAGCCGGCTGCTCATGCCCGGCGCGGACGGGCGGCCCACCGCCGGCGTTGTCGACGCTCACAGCCGGCTCGGCTGGCCGCTCTGGGCGGCATATCTTGCTGTCTTCGCACTTACCGTGCTGGTCGGGGTGCGGCTGATGGTTGCCGTCGTGCGAGTGGGCATCGCCACTCGCCGACGCCGAGCCCACCACCGCATGGTGGTCGACCTGGTCGGCGTGGGACACGGCACAGCGCTGACGCAGCCCTGCGCGCGGACGCGCGACCTGCGGGTATTGAACGTCGCGCAACCGCTTGCGTATTGCCTGCCTGGCGTGCGCAGCCGGGTCGTGGTCAGCGAAGGGACACTAAACACGCTGAACAGCGACGAAGTCGCGGCAATCCTCACCCACGAACGGGCACATCTGCGTGCCCGCCATGACCTCGTGCTGGAAGCTTTCACCGCGGTGCACGCGGCCTTCCCGCGGCTGGTCCGCAGCGCCAACGCGCTGCGCGCGGTGCAGCTACTTGTGGAGCTGCTGGCCGACGACGCCGCCGTGCGCGCTGCTGGTCGAGCACCGCTGGCCCGGGCTCTGGTCGCCTGCGCGGCTTCGGGAGCGCCGTCTGGCGCGCTGGCCGCGGGAGGTCCCAGCACGGTGCTGCGGGTGCGGCGATTGTCGGGCCGCCCCAACAGCCTGGCGTTGTCCGCGGCCGCATACCTGGCGGCGGCCGCGGTACTGGTGGTGCCCACCGTTGCGCTGGCCGTACCGTGGCTCACCGAGCTGCAGCGGCTGTTCAGCCGCTAAACGCAGGACGACACACCGTGAAGCAACGCGACGCCCCTGTGCCACAGTGGGTCGGAGAGACTTCGCCGAAGAACCCCGGCACCCGTTCCTCAATTTGACCCGGCCCGACCGAGAGGCGAGACATGAGTTCGTCGGAATCGATCACCGCCACTGCGCAGATCGGCGTCACCGGCCTGGCCGTGATGGGCTCGAACATCGCCCGGAACTTCGCCCGGCACGGCTATACCGTGGCCCTGCACAACCGGTCTGTCGCCAAAACCGATGCGCTGCTGAAAGAGCACGGGTCGGAGGGCAAGTTTGTGCGCTCGGAGACCATCCCGGAATTCCTGGCGACGCTCCAGCCTCCGCGGCGCGTGCTGATCATGGTCAAGGCCGGCGACCCCACCGACGCTGTTATCAACGAGCTCGCCGCCGCCATGGAACCCGGCGACATCATCATCGACGGCGGTAATGCGCTCTACACCGACACCATTCGGCGGGAAAAGGCGATGCGCGCACGTGGACTGCACTTCGTCGGGGCTGGAATCTCCGGCGGCGAAGAGGGGGCCCTCAACGGGCCGTCGATCATGCCCGGCGGACCTGCCGAATCCTACGAATCGCTGGGCCCGCTGCTCGAGGAAATCTCCGCGCATGTCGACGGTGTGCCATGCTGCACCCACATCGGACCGGACGGCTCTGGGCACTTCGTCAAGATGGTGCACAACGGCATCGAGTACTCCGACATGCAGCTCATCGGCGAGGCCTACCAGCTGCTCCGCGACGGGTTGGGGTTGAGCGCCCCGCAGATCGCCGACGTATTCACCGAGTGGAACAAGGGAGACCTAGACAGTTATCTGGTCGAGATCACCGCCGAGGTGCTCCGCCAAACCGATGCCAAAACCAAAAAGCCACTCGTTGACGTCATCCTCGACCAAGCCGAACAAAAAGGCACCGGCCGCTGGACGGTCAAGTCCGCCCTGGACCTCGGGGTCCCCGTGACCGGGATCGCTGAGGCAGTCTTCGCCCGTGCACTATCGGGAGCCGTGGAGCAGCGTGCGGCCGCGCGCGGGCTGGCTGCTGGACAGCTCGGCGACAAGCCCACCGATCCTGACACCTTCACCGAAAACGTCCGCCAAGCCTTGTACGCCTCGAAGATCGTGGCCTACGCACAGGGCTTCAACCAGATTCAAGCCGGTAGCGCCGAGTTCGGTTGGGGCATCACACCAGGCGACCTGGCGACCATCTGGCGTGGCGGCTGCATCATCCGGGCCAAGTTCCTCAACCGCATCAAGGAAGCGTTCGATGCCGAGCCTGAACTGGCTAGTCTGCTCGTCGCGCCCTATTTCCGCGGCGCGGTCGAATCGGGCATCGACAGCTGGCGGCGGGTAGTGTCGACCGCCGCGCAGCTGGGTATTCCAACCCCCGGGTTCTCGTCGGCTCTGTCGTACTACGACGCGCTGCGCACCGAGCGGCTGCCAGCCGCACTCACGCAAGCTCAGCGCGACTTCTTCGGCGCGCACACCTACGGGCGGATCGACGAACCAGGTAAGTTCCACACCCAATGGAGTGGAGACCGAAGCGAAGTATCGGCCTAGCGAGTTGCATCACCAATGAGGTTTCTGGACGGGCACAGACCCGGGTACGACCTGACGTACAACGAGGTGTTCATCATGCCGAATCGCTCGGAGGTGGCATCGCGGTTGGACGTGGATCTGTCGACTACCGACGGCTCGGGCACCACTATTCCGGTGGTCGTCGCCAACATGACCGCGGTAGCCGGGCGGCGGATGGCCGAAACGGTGGCCCGTCGCGGCGGCATCGTGATCTTGCCTCAGGATTTGCCGATACCAGCCGTGACTCAGACGGTGCAGTTCGTCAAAAGCCGTGACCGGGTGCTCGACACCCCGGTAGTGCTGGAGCCCGATCACTCGGTCTCTGATGCCATGGCGCTGATTCACAAGCGCGCGCACGGTGTGGCGGTGGTGGTGTTCGAGGGCCGCCCGATTGGCTTGGTACGGGAGTCGTCCTGCCTGGGTGTGGACCGCTTCACCCGGGTGCGCGATATCGCCGCACCGGACTTCGTGACCGCTCCAATGGACACCGAGCCGCGCAAGATCTTCAACCTGCTAGAGCACGCCCCCATCGACGTCGCGGTACTGACTACCGCGAACGGCACATTGGCGGGAGTGTTGACTCGCACCGGCGCCATCCGCGCCGGTATCTACACGCCGGCTACTGACAATGCTGGCCGGCTTCGGGTCGGTGCGGCCGTCGGCATCAACGGCGAGGTGGCCGCCCGGGCCCATGCCCTGGTCGAGGCAGGCGTCGACGTGCTGGTCATCGACACCGCACACGGGCACCAGGTTAAGACGCTGGATGCCATCAGCGCGGTGTCGGCGCTGGGCTTGGGTGTGCCGCTGGCAGCGGGGAACGTGGTGTCGGCAGCAGGAACGCGAGATCTGCTGAGCGCCGGAGCGAACATCGTCAAGGTGGGTGTTGGCCCCGGCGCCATGTGCACCACCCGGATGATGACCGGCGTCGGACGCCCACAATTTTCCGCGGTGGTCGAGTGCGCCGCTGCGGCAAGGCAGCTCGGCGGCCACGTCTGGGCCGATGGCGGTATTCGCCATCCTCGTGACGTCGCGCTGGCGCTGGCAGCGGGCGCGTCGAACGTCATGATCGGGTCGTGGTTCGCCGGCACCTACGAGTCTCCGGGCGACCTCATGCGTGACCACGACGACCAGCCTTACAAGGAAAGCTACGGGATGGCGTCCAAGCGGGCGGTAGTCGCTCGAACCACCGCGGAGAGCGCCTTCGACCGCGCCCGCAAGGCGTTGTTCGAAGAGGGCATCTCGGCGTCACGGATGGAACTTGATCCCCACCGCGGGGGCGTCGAGGACCTGATCGACCACATCACGTCCGGGCTACGCAGCACCTGCACTTACGTTGGTGCATTGAACCTGGCGGAGCTTCACGAGCAGGCCGTGATCGGTGTGCAGTCGGCGGCGGGGTTCGCCGAGGGTCATCCCCTGCCTGCCGGCTGGTGAAAAGCCGCGACTGCGAGGACTGGGTCGTGCCAGACGGTTTCGTTACCATATGGACTTCACTCCTGCCGCGCCGCGCTGCAGGACCGAGCGAAAGGTGTGACGTGCCACAGGCACCCGCCGAAGCCGTTGGCTTCCGGGGCAGGCCGTCCCCAGCACGACACCCGGGCTGCCCATGATGTTCACCGGCACCGTCGTGAGCATTGTGGCGATCTTGGCGCTCACCGTCGGCACCGCGGTTTTCGTCGCGGCCGAGTTTTCCTTGACTGCGCTCGACCGCAGCACCGTCGAGGCGAATGCCCGGGGCGGCAACACCCGGGACCGGTTCATTCTGCGTGCACACCGCAGGTTGTCGTTCCAGCTGTCGGGCGCGCAGTTGGGTATCTCCATCACCACCCTGGCGACTGGTTACTTGACCGAACCGTTGGTTGACGCGTTGCCATATTCAGCTCTCACGGTGATCGGCATATCCGATCAGCTAGCCGACGCGGTCACGGTGTTTTTGGCGTTGGTAGTCGTGACATCGCTGTCGATGGTGTTTGGTGAACTGGTCCCCAAATACCTGGCTGTAGCGCGGCCGCTGCGCACCGCTCGGTCGGTAGCGCTTCCCCAGTGGCTATTTTCGGTGCTCTTCACGCCCGCAATCCGGTTGACTAATGGCGCCGCAAACTGGATCGTGCGCCGGCTGGGCCTGGAACCAGCCGAGGTATTGCGGTCTGCCCGCACACCGCCAGAATTGGTGTCGCTGGTGCGCTCCTCCGCGCGCAGCGGCTCACTGGATGATTCCACCGCGTCGTTAATGCGCCGATCGCTGCAGTTCGGCGCGCTGACAGCCGAGGAACTGATGACTCCGCGGTCGAAGATCGTGGCGCTGCAGACCGATGACTCTATCGCTGACTTGGTCGAGGCAGTCGCCACGTCGGGGTTTTCCCGTTTCCCCGTCGTGCAAGGTGACCTTGACGAGACGGTCGGCATCGTCCATGTCAAGCAGGCGTTCGAAGTTCCGCCGGCCAAACGGGCGGGTACGCGATTGACGACGATCGCGAAACCGGTCGCGGCGGTGCCGTCAACGCTGGACGGGGATGCAGTGCTGGCCGAGATTCGGGCCAACCCGCTGCAGACCGTGATGGTTGTCGATGAGTATGGCGGCACGGCGGGCATGGTCACTGTCGAAGATCTGATCGAAGAAATCGTCGGTGATGTCCGCGACGAACACGATGACGCGACCCCAGATGTGGTGGCGGCCGGTAGCGGATGGCGGGTCTCGGGCCTACTGCGCATCGACGAAGTGGCGACCGCCATTGGGTATCGAGCCCCCGAGGGGCCTTACGAGACGATCGGCGGTTTGGTACTTCGAGAGCTGGGACACCTTCCGGAGGCCGGCGAAACGGTTGACCTTCCCGCATTGGATCAGGACGGCCTGCCCGATCAAACGGTGCGCTGGCGGGCCACGGTTGTTCAGATGGACGGCCGCCGGATCGACCAACTCGAGTTGGCCGAGCTTGGCGCCCACGGCGATACCGGCGCAGGACGGGGCGATCAATGAGCCCCGGCTTGGCAATAGCGTTGGCGGTCCTGCTAATCGGAGCCAACGCGTTTTTCGTTGGAGCAGAGTTCGCACTGATTTCGGCCCGCCGGGACCGCCTGGAGGCGTTGGCCGAGCAGGGCCGGACGAGTGCGGTGATCGTGATCCGAGCCGGCGAACAATTGCCGTCGATGTTGGCGGGAGCGCAGCTGGGCGTCACGGTGTCCTCGATCCTGCTTGGCCGCATCGCCGAGCCAGCGGCGGGCGAGTTGCTACACACCTTGTTCGGGCTGGCGGGTATCCATCCACGGTTGATGCACACGTTGTCCTTCGCGATCGCACTGGCCATCGTGGTGACGCTGCACGTGCTATTGGGTGAGATGGTGCCAAAAAACATCGCGCTGGCGGGTCCGGAACGGACGGCCATGTTGCTTGTGCCGATCTACCTGCCCTACGTGCGCGCGGCCCGCCCGCTCATCCACGTGTATAACAAGTGCGCAAACGCAATACTTCGGGCAATGGGCGTGGAGCCAAAAGATGAACTCGATATCACGGTATCCACGGTGGAACTGTCCGAGATGATCGCCGAATCGGTGTCCGAAGGTCTCTTGGATCCCGAGGAGCACACCAGGCTGACCCGCGCACTGCGGATTCGCACCCGGGTGGTCGGCGATGTCGCAGTCCCGCTCGCCAGAGTTCGGGTCGTACGGCCCGCTGTTGCGGGTTCTGGGCCCACGATTGGTGCGGTCGAACAGGCCTTGGCCGATACCGGCTACTCGCGGTTCCCGGTGTTGGACCACGACGACAAGTTCCTTGGATACCTACACATCAAAGATGTGTTGGCACTTGGCGACGATCCGCGAACAGTTATCGACCTGGGTGCGGTCCGTCCGCTGCCGCAGCTGCCCAGAGCACTGCCGCTGCCTGATGGTCTGTCACGGATGCGGCGCAGCAATAGCCATTTGGCGTTGGTAACCTCCGACGACGGCGCGGTGGTTGCAATGGTGGCGCTCGAGGATCTGGTGGAGGACTTAGTCGGCACCATGCGGGACAAGGCGGCCTGGGATTGACCTACCGCGGCCTGCGGTTGGCGGGGTACCTGCGGCAACCGGGCTACCCGCATATGTTGCCAGCGGCCGGTCGGTAGGGCGCCGGGCTTTGCCGCGGTCCAGGCGTGGGCGCGCCGTGACCTGCTCCAGCGGGCGGCCGGATAGGCTCGTCAGGCTCCTGGTCGGTAGGCTGATGGCCATAGCTAGCGGGAGCCAGTAGGACCCAGCGGGGCCAAAGCGATGGCCATTATGGAGGAGAACCGATGACAGATCGAGTGTCGGCGGGCAACTTGCGCGTCGCTAGAGTGCTCTACGACTTCGTGAACAACGAGGCCCTGCCCGGCACCGACGTCGACCAAGACAGCTTCTGGGCCGGCGTCGACAAGGTGATCACCGACCTCACCCCGCAGAACCAGGATTTGCTCAACGCACGCGACGAGCTGCAAGCGCAAATCGACAAGTGGCACCGTCATCGCGTCATTGAACCCCTGGATCCGGAGGCGTATCGCCAGTTTCTCGTCGACATCGGGTACCTGCTGCCCGAACCAGAAGATTGCACCATCACTACGTCCGGCGTCGACGACGAGATCACCAAGACCGCCGGTCCGCAGCTGGTGGTGCCGATACTGAATGCGCGATTTGCGTTGAATGCCGCCAATGCCCGGTGGGGCTCCCTCTACGACGCGTTGTACGGCACCGATGTCATCCCGGAAACCGACGGCGCCGAAAAAGGCACCAGCTACAACAAGATCCGCGGCGGCAAAGTGATCGCCTACGCCCGCAAGTTTCTTGACGACAGCGTGCCGCTGGCCGCGGGTTCCTACGCCGATGTCACCAGCTTCAGAGTCGAAGACGGCCAGCTGGTGGTGGCTCTGGCGGACTCGTCCTCAGGTTTGGCTGAACCTAGCCAGCTCGCCGGTTATACCGGCTCGGCCGAGTCGCCGACGTCGGTGCTGCTGGTCAACCACGGGCTGCACATCGAAATTCTGATCGACCCGGAATCCCTGGTCGGCGCCACCGATCGGGCTGGTGTCAATGACGTGATCCTAGAATCAGCGATCACCACGATCATGGACTTCGAGGACTCAGTCGCGGCGGTCGATGCGGATGACAAAGTGCACGGATACCGCAACTGGCTCGGCCTGAACAAGGGTGACCTGGCCGAGCAGGTCACCAAGGACGGCAAGAATTTCACCCGCGTGCTCAACTCCGACCGCACCTACACCACTCCCGATGGCGGCGAGCTGACACTGCCTGGACGCAGCCTGTTGTTTGTCCGCAACGTTGGCCACTTGATGACCAACGACGCCATCGTCTTCGAAAATGCAGGGGCGGACGGTAGCGCAGTCTTCGAAGGCATCATGGATGCGCTATTCACCGGATTGATCGCTATACACGGTCTTAGAACTGGAGAAGCTAACGGGCCGTTGGCGAATAGTCGCACCGGTTCCATCTATATCGTGAAACCCAAGATGCACGGCCCAGCCGAGGTGGCATTCACGTGCGAGCTGTTCAGCCGGGTCGAAGACGTGCTGGGCTTGCCGCAGGGCACCATGAAGGTCGGCATCATGGACGAGGAACGGCGTACCACCGTCAACCTCAAGGCGTGCATCAAAGCCGCGGCGGACCGTGTCGTATTCATCAACACCGGGTTCCTGGACCGCACCGGCGACGAGATCCACACGTCGATGGAGGCCGGCCCGATGATCCGCAAGGGTGCGATGAAGAACACCGCCTGGATCAAGGCCTACGAGGACGCCAACGTCGACATCGGCCTAGCCGCCGGTTTCACCGGCAAGGCCCAGATCGGCAAGGGCATGTGGGCGATGACCGAGCTGATGGCTGACATGGTGGAGCAGAAGATCGCCCAGCCCAGGGCCGGCGCCACCACAGCCTGGGTGCCGTCCCCCACCGCAGCCACCCTGCACGCCATGCACTATCACTACGTGGATGTCTTCGCGGTGCAGGAAGAACTTCAGGGCAAGCCGCGTACCACCATCGACCAGTTGCTGACGATTCCGTTGGCCAAGGAACTGGCCTGGGCTCCCGAGGAGATCCGCGAGGAAGTCGACAACAACTGTCAGTCGATCCTGGGGTACGTGGTGCGCTGGATTGACCAGGGCGTCGGCTGTTCGAAGGTGCCTGACATCCACAACGTGGCACTCATGGAAGACCGAGCCACTCTGCGGATCTCCAGCCAATTGCTAGCCAACTGGCTGCGACATGGCGTGATCACCAGCGAGGACGTGCGTGCCAGCCTGGAGCGGATGGCGCCCTTGGTGGACAAGCAAAACGCCGGGGATCCCGCATATCGCCCCATGGCGCCCGACTTCGACGACAGCATCGCCTTCCTAGCCGCCCAGGACCTAATCTTGACCGGCGCCCAGCAGCCCAACGGCTACACCGAGCCGATCCTGCATCGCCGTCGACGCGAGCTGAAGGCACGGATAGGTGACGATGCGGGCCGTTAGCGGCCCGCTGAAGAGCCGGACCAATCGGACCATATCCGTGGTTGATGCCGGCGCGACGTCGGGCACCTTCAAACGGAGAGGACGCTGACACCGGTATGGGTAGGCACAGTTTGCCCGATCCGGAGGATTCCGCTAATGGACCATCCGACGAGAACGCAGCGGAGCATCAGGACGGGGACAATCAGTCGTCGTTCGAGCCGTCGGACGCAGAATCCTTCGGCGACTACGGCGAGGCCGAGTCGGACGATTTCTCTAGTGAAGGTCGCTACTGGGGCAAAGGCCATGTCTCAGGGGAGAACCCCTATGCCGAGGATGAACAGTCGCTGGTCGTCGGAGATCATGAGCCACCCGTCGCGGCAGACGAGTACCCCGACTTCGGGTCGGGCCCGGCGAGCTCGCTACCAGAGGGTGCCGGGCCGTTGGCAACTCCCCCGCCGCCGCTGTATCGCACCCCGGGCCACCGGGAACTGAGCAGCTGGCAGGGCGGCCACCGTAGCACGGGCGGACGGCGCGGAGTTAGTATCGGCGTGATCGTGGCTCTGGTCGTGGTCGTGGTGGTAGTAGCCGGGGTGATCGTGTGGCGCTTTTTCGGCGACGCCTTGTCACACCGGTCGCACTCTGCGGCGGCACGCTGCGTTGGCGGCAAAGACACCGTCGCCGTCGTCGCCGACCCCTCGATCGCTGACCGGGTCAAGGAATTCGCCGACAGCTACAACGCCTCGGCGGGCCCGATTGGCGATCGGTGTGTGACGGTGGCTGTCAAAGCTGCTGATTCAGACGCTGTCCTCAGTGGTTTCATCGGTAAGTGGCCCTCCGAGTTGGGCGGGCAGCCAGGATTATGGATCCCCGGCAGCACCATCTCGGCGGCACGCCTGTCGGCGGCTACCGGTAACCAAACCATCAGTGACAGCCGCTCATTGGTGACGTCACCGGTGCAGCTTGCCATCCGCCCCGAACTTGCGCAGGCGCTTTCTAGCCAAAATTGGGTGACGTTGCCGGCCTTGCAGGCCGACCCCAACTCGATGGCCAGCGTGAACTTGCCGGCCTGGGGTTCGCTGCGCCTTGCGATGCCAATCGGAGGCAACGGCGATGCCGCGTTCTTGGCCGGCGAAGCCATTGCGGCCGCATCGGCACCGGCAGGAGCGCCCCCGACCGCAGGCACCGGCGCGGTGCGGACCTTGATGGCTGCCCAGCCCAAGCTGGCCGAGGAGTCGCTGAGCGAGGCAATGAACACGCTGATCAAGGCAACCGACGTCGCAGCCGCGCCGGTACACGCGGTGGTCACCACCGAACAGCAGCTGTTCCAGCGCGCCCAATCATTATCCGATGCGAAGAAAACGCTGGCTTTCTGGCAGCCGCCCGGGCCGGTTGCGATAGCCGACTACCCAACGGTGCTGCTCAGCGGCTCGTGGCTGTCGCAGGAGCAAACTACAGCCGCTAGTGCTTTTGTCCATTACATGCAAAAACCCGAACAACTCGCGAAGCTGGCCAAGGCGGGTTTCCGGGTGGGCGGCGTCAAACCGCCGAGCAGCCCAGTCACCAGCTTCGCGGCCCTGCCGGCTGCGCTGTCGATCGGCGATGACGGGATGCGTGCCACCCTCGCTGATGTGATGGCCACACCGTCAATCGGGGTGGCGGCCACCGTTATGCTTGACCAGTCGCAGCCTGGCGACGAGGGTGGCAAGACGCGGCTCGCCAATGTGATTGCGGCGCTGGAAAATCGGCTCAAGACGCTACCGCCAAGTGCGGCCATAGGACTGTGGACGTTCGACGGTCATGAGGGTCGCGTCGAGGTGCCGACCGGAACGTTGGCTGACCCAGTAAACGGCCAGCCCCGCTCGGCAGCACTGATCGCTGCGCTCGACAAGCAGTATCCGTCCAGCGGCGGCGCGGTGTCATTCACCACGCTACGCATCATTTACCAGGATGTTCAGACCAATTTCCGTGCTGGCCAAGCTAATTCGATCCTGGTGATGACCGGGGGGCCGCACACCGATCAAACCCTCGACGGAGCGGGCCTACAGGATTTCATCCGCACCAGCGCGGACCCGGCCAAGCCCATCGCGGTCAACATCATCGATTTCGGTGCTGATCCGGACCGAGCAACCTGGGAAGCCGTCGCCCAACTCAGCGGTGGCACCTACCAAAACTTGCCGACTTCGGCCACCCCGGAGCTCGCGGCCGCGATCAACAATTTCTTAAGCTGAGCCGGGTAGCCCCCGATCGCCGACCAAGAGCGAGAGCGCCGCCGCGGCATAGGCCGCGGGATCCTCGAGCTGCGGGTAGTGGCCCAAGCCGGGCAGTTCGACGACGGCGGCCTGCGGTCGCAGTTCCCGTAGTCCGTCCAGCACGTTCGTTGTCGCTACCGGATCATCCAGGCCCCAGACGAAGCCGAGCGGTTTGGGCCAGTCACGTACCGCACCGTGCCAGCGCTGCGCATACTTCACCCGCTCCTGCAGGTAACTGATCAACAGGTGTGGTATCCGATGGCCGTGGTTGTAAGACAACAACTCCCACTGGGCGTCGGCTTCGTCCGGTGACAGCGGATGCTGGGACGAGAACAACTTGCCAAAACCCCGGGTGAACCCGCCGCGCGTGATCATTCGGGCCGCGATGGGTCCCAGCGGACTTCGCAGCACCTGTTGGATCGGACGAAGGCTGGCGCGCTCCAGGATGACGCTGCCGTTGCTGAGGACCGCGCGGTGCAGGTCAAACGGCAGGCGCCCGTCGAGGTCCCGAGCGAGCAGTTCGGTGGTCACCGACGTGCCCATGTCGTGTGCCAGCACCACGACCGGGCCGGTTGCGGCGTGGGCGACCACGCGCTGCACCAGATCAGCCTGCTGCAGCAGACTGTAGCGGTGCGGACGAGGCTTGTCGGACAAGCCGAAGCCGAGAAAGTCCAACGTCAACCAGGCCTGACCGGCCAGGTGCGGAATCACCGCCCGAAAGTCGAAGGAGCTGGACGGATAGCCGTGCAGTAGCAGGACAGTCGGGTCTTGCCCCGGCCCCGATCGCAGAAACACTTTCCCCACTGCGGTGTGTAGCCAGCGGCCACGGTCACGCCAGTCTCGAACACTCGGTGATGTCACAGATCGGGCATACCATCATGAACAGCATCGAAGGAGGCTAACGAGGGCAATGAACCGTGATTTCATCCCGGATCCCCAGCTGTACCCTTTTCAGTCGCGCTGGTTCGACAGCTCGCGCGGACGCATGCATTACATCGATGAGGGCGAAGGCCCACCGATCTTACTGTGCCATGGCAACCCAACATGGAGCTTTCTGTACCGCAACATCATCGTGGCGCTGCGGGAACGTTTCCGTTGTATCGCAATGGATTATCTCGGGTTCGGCCTATCGGAGCGCCCGGCGGGTTTCGGGTACAAGATCGAAGAGCATGCACAGGTGGTGGGCGAGTTTGTCGACCACCTCGGTCTGGAAGGTTACGTCTCGATGGGTCAGGACTGGGGCGGTCCGATCAGCACAGCGGTCGCGGTCGAGCGAGCTGATCGAGTACGCGGCATCGTGTTGGGCAACACCTGGTTCTGGCCGGCCGACACTCTGACGATGAAAGTGTTCAGCAGGGTGATGTCCAGCCCGCCGCTGCAGTACGCGATCGTGCAGCGCAATTTCTTCGTGGAGCGATTAATACCGGCGGGAACGCAGCGCCCGCCGAGTGACGCGGTGATGGAACACTACCGCGCTGTGCAGCCCACTCCGGCGGACCGGGCGGGGGTTGCCAGGATGCCGAAGGAAATCTTGGCGGCTGGCCCCCTCTTGTCGCGGCTGGCCCGGGAAGTGCCGTCCAAACTGGGCACCAAGCCCGCCCTTTTTGTATGGGGCATGAAGGACTTCGCGTTCAGACCCGGACTGATGCTGCCTCGGATGCGCGCGACATTTCCCGATCACGTCCTGGTCGAGTTGCCACACGCCAAGCACTTCATTCAAGAGGATGAGCCCGACCGGATTGCCGCCGCGATCGTCGACCGATTCGGCTGAAAGCCGTCAAGCGAACGCCTCCATCGGCGGACAGGAGCACACCAGGTTGCGGTCGCCGTATGCGCCGTCGATACGGCGCACCGGTGGCCAGACCTTGGGCCGGAACGTAACGCCGAGTGGGTAGGCGGCCTCCTGCCGGGTGTAGGGGTGGCCCCAATCGGTCACCAGCAAGCACTCAGCGGTATGCGGTGCGTTCCGTAGCGGGTTATCGTCAGCTGGCCACTGACCACCACCGACTTTGTTGATCTCGGCGCGGATGCTGATCATCGCGTCGCAAAATGCGTCGACCTCGGCCAGGCTCTCGCTTTCGGTGGGTTCCACCATCAGCGTTCCAGCCACCGGGAAGCTCATCGTCGGCGCGTGAAAACCGTAGTCTGCCAACCGCTTTGCTACATCGTCGACGGTGACGCCGGTCGCCTTGGTGATACCGCGCAGGTCGAGTATGCACTCGTGGGCGACCATCCCGTTGTCTCCGGTGTACAGCACCGGGTAGTACTCGTCTAGGCGGCGCGCGATGTAGTTGGCCGACGCGATCGCATGAAGCGATGCCGCCCGCAGGCCTTTGGCGCCCATCATGCGGATATACGCCCAGGTGATCGGCAATATCGAAGCCGACCCATACGGGGCCGAAGATACCGGGTGGCCCTGTGGTAACGCGGAGGCGAAAGGGTGGCCCGGTAGGAATGGGGCCAAATGCGAACGCACCGCCACGGGGCCGACGCCCGGACCGCCGCCACCGTGTGGGATGCAGAACGTCTTGTGTAAGTTGAGGTGGCTGACGTCGCCGCCGAATCTGCCCGGTCGGGCCAGACCAACCAGAGCGTTGAGATTGGCGCCGTCGACGTACACTTGGCCCCCGGCGTCGTGCACCGACGCACAGATTTCGGCGATGTCGTGCTCGTACACCCCATGGGTGGACGGGTAGGTGATCATCAGTGCGGCGAGCCGGTCACCGTGATCGCTGACCTTGCCGCGCAGATCGTCAAGGTCAACGTCACCGTTATCGTGACAGCCCACCACAACGACCTTCATGCCGGCCAGTGCGGCCGAGGCGGCATTGGTGCCGTGTGCGCTGGAAGGGATCAAGCAGATGTCGCGATGCGACTCGCCCCGACTGGCGTGATAGGCCTGGATCGCCAACAGACCGGCGTACTCCCCCTGCGAACCCGCGTTCGGCTGCAGGGAGACTGCGTCGTAACCGGTGATCGCCACCAGCCAGTTCTCCAAGTCGGCGATGAGCCGGCGCAGCCCCGGCGTGTCCGATGCCGGCGCAAAAGGATGTTGGCGCCCGAACTCCGGCCAGGTGATCGACTCCATTTCGGCGGCGGCGTTAAGTTTCATCGTGCATGAGCCGAGCGGAATCATGCTGCGGTCCAACGCAATGTCCTTATCCGCCAACGCGCGCAGATAGCGCATCATTGCCGTCTCCGTGCGGTATTGCGTGAACGCGGGATGGGTCAGGAACGCCGAGGTGCGCGTCGCAATATCCGCGCCGGCCGGTTCGGCGGCTGCGGCGCCGAACGCCGCCAAAACCGCCTTGACGTGAGCGTCGGTGGTGGCCTCGTCACAGGCTACCGACACGTGGTCAGCATCGATCCGCCACATGTTGAGGCCCTTGGCCTTAGCTGCCGCGATCACCTCGTCAGCACGCCCCGGCACGCGTGCCGACACGGTATCGAAAAATTTGCTGTGCACCAGCGCATCACCCAGCGCACCGGCGATGGTTTCGGCATGGGCATGCACCCGGCGTGCGATGCTGGTCAACCCTTCGGCGCCGTGGTAGCTGGCGTACATCGCGGCCATCACCGCCAGCAGCACCTGGGCAGTACAGATATTGCTGGTTGCCTTATCGCGGCGGATGTGTTGCTCGCGCGTTTGCAGCGCGAGTCGGTAGGCGGGGTTCCCATCGCTGTCGACGGAAACCCCCACCAGCCGTCCAGGCAACTGTCGGGCATACTTAGCGTGCACGGACAGATACCCGGCATGTGGGCCGCCGAATCCCATTGGTACGCCAAAACGTTGGGTAGTGCCGAACGCGACGTCGGCGCCGATCTCACCGGGCGGGGTGATCAGCGTCAGGGCCAACAGGTCGGCGCCGATGGCCAGCAGTGCGCCACGATCGTGGGCCTGCGCCGCCAGCGCGCTCCAGTCGGTGATCCGGCCGCTGGCGCCGGGCAGCTGGGCGATGACGCCGAAGAATTCGCCTGCGGGCAGGCCGTTGCGCAGGTCGGCGGTGACGACCTCGATGCCCAGCGGCTTGGCGCGGGTGGCCAATACCGTGGCGGTTTGGGTGAACACGTCGACGTCGACGGCCAGCCGGTTCGAGGGGCTGCTGGTGGCGCGGTGCATCAGCGTCATGGCTTCGGCGGCAGCGGTGCCTTCGTCGAGCATCGACGCGTTGGCGATCTCCAGGCCGGTCAGATCAGTGACCATCGTCTGGAAATTGAGCAGCGCTTCCAGGCGACCCTGACTTATCTCAGGTTGGTAGGGCGTGTAGGCGGTGTACCAGGCCGGGTTCTCCATGATGTTGCGCAGCAGCACCGGCGGGGTGAACGTGTCGTAGTAGCCCTGCCCGATCATCGATACTGCGACGGTGTTGGCGTCGGCCAGCGCCCGCAGCTCGGTCAGCGCCTCGGCCTCACTGGCGGCGGGCGGCAACCGGTCCAATCCCGGCGCGGTGCCCGCTGCGGTGAGGGTATCCAGGATCCCGGCCGGGACGGCCTTGACTGCCAAGTCATCGAGGCTGTCGACACCGATGACTGACAACATGGTCCTGACGGCATCGATGTCCAGCCCGATATGGCGGTCGGCAAACGTTGAATGCTCGGACACGGTGAACTCCTGAAGGGCAACGGACTAGCGGCCCTCTCCCTCTGTCTTCACCCGTGCACCAGGCGCCTGAGAGATTCGGCACCACCGGCTTGTCGGCGCCTTTCCCCATCGGCGGGTGATACCACAACGGGCATCACCGCTTTCCAGAGGCATCGTCATCTAACGCGGTCCGGGTGCCTGAGAGGTTGTCGGAGAGGTATTGCTCCTTCGGCGTCTGTAGCTGGCGGCCACAGAACTCTCCCGCGCCAGAGCGATGCGTGATTCAGTTTACTCGGCCCGCCGCTTCCCGTCGCGACAGCGCATGCCGAGCCGCATGCTATGACCTCCCGCAGTCAGCCGATCTTACGGTCGCGCTGCTTGCGGCGGGAAGCCAGCTCGTCTTCTGGTGCGGCGATCGACTCACCACCATCGGCCCGCTCACCGTGAAAGTCGGCGATAACGCCGGTGAGCTCGCGCATCGCGCCCGAGACGGCGATCCCGAACACACCCTGGCCGCCTTGCAGGAGGTCGACGACTTCCTCAGCCGACGTGCATTCATACACCGTCGTGCCGTCAGAGAACAAAGTGATGTTGGCCAGATCCCGGACACCGCGCTGACGCAGATGGTCGACGGCAACTCGGATGTTGTGCAGCGAGATGCCGGTGTCGAGCAACCGCTTGACGATCTTGAGAACCAGAATGTCTTTGAACGAGTAAAGTCGCTGGCTTCCGGATCCTGCCGCACTACGGATCGAAGGAACAACCAACGACGTGCGTGCCCAGTAGTCGAGCTGGCGATAGGTGATGCCGGCGATCTGACAGGCACTGGGCCCGCGGTAGCCGACCAACTCATCGGGTACCGAATCGTCGGGGAACAAGCCAGGTTGCACGGGCTCGGTCGCGCCACCCTTGTCGGTAGTGCCACTGTTGCCACTGTCAGTCGCGGTACCCGCCTGGTCTGCAAGATCCAGCTGCTCTTGACGTGGCTGCTCGCTCACGGTGTTTCCTCTCGCCGATCGCGCTCTTGTCACTAGCTGCGTCACTGGCTGTCACGGCAACCACATTATTTTTCATGTCCGAGTGCCTTCAGAGCATACGCTGTGAACTGTTGCGGTGCGCCAGTTGACGTTCAAGTCTTCAACAAAGTATGGCCCGTGCGCGGCATCCTGGACGCCATCCTCCAGGCGTGTCGAGAATGCACTATGAGTGATGAGACGCATCCGTGACGTTGCTAGTCCTCCTGCCAAGGGCCTGCCGGGCTTCTCCGCAGCCCGCTTCGCGGGCTGCATCGTCGCCCGGCTGGGTTTGATTGCCGGGCTTCTCCGCAGCCCGCTTCGCGGGCTGCATCGTCGCCCGGCTGGGTTAGGTGGCCTTGAAGTCGTCCGGTGACACGCTGTCGAGGAATTCTTTGAATTTCTCCACCTCGTCCTCGCGAACAGCGCTGCCGGCCTCCTCGTCGCCCTCGTCGGGGATCAGCAGGCCGGCCTGCGCCAGCACGGCCTCCTCCACGTAGATGGGAACTCCCACGCGCAGCGCGATCGCCACGGAGTCGGAGGGACGAGCAGAAACTTTGATATCCCGGTCGAAGATCAGATCGGCGTAAAAAGTGCCTTCCTGCAGATCCACGATGCGGACTTCCTTGAGCGAATGCCCTAGTGCGGCAATGAGATCCCGGATCAGGTCATGCGTTAGCGGTCGGGGCGGTTCGACTCCTTGCTGCTCCAGGGCAATGGCGGCGGCCTCGGACTGGCCGATCCAGATTGGCAGATACCGGTCACCGTTGGCCTCGCGCAACAGCAGTACCGGCTGATTTTGCGGTTGCTCTACGCGAATGCCGACAACCCGAACTTCAGCCATATGTGTCTGCCCTCCGCACCTGCCGCACATGTCCCACTCAGCGCGACGCCAAGCCGTTGATGAAAGTCTAATCCTCAGCGGTGCAGAACGTCGCGTACGGCCGACTTGATCAACGAGGTGTGCAAAGTGATCGCGAGCGCGGCGACCTCCCGTGCCACGTCGTCGGCGCGGTCACGTCCTCCGGCCTTATCGGCCTTGACTAGCGGGCCGGCGATTTGAGCTATCAGATCAGATTGGCGATCGGCCGCAGAGCGAAAGGCGCGTAGATGTCGCGGCTCCACTCCGTATTCGGATAGTGCCCGGGAACATTGCAGGATCACAACCGCGTGTTCGTCGAACAAGCCGCCCGGCCCAGTGGTGATCACCCCGGCCTTCAAGAGAGCGGTCAGCAGCTCGTCATCGACCCCTGAGCGCTCCAGGAGATTTTCCTTACTGAGTCGGATGCGCGTGGGTAACGCGTCGCCCCGGTCGAATCCGACGTCCTCGATGCCGTCGTCCGCAATCGACACCAATCGCGGTACGCCGTAGGGAGATCCGTACGATGGCAGCTCACCGTCAGGCTGGGCTTCCAGCTGCGCCCTGATCACCTTGAGAGGCAGATAGTGATCTCGTTGAGCGGTGAGAATGAAGCGCAGTCGTGCGCAGTCGTACGCGGTGAACCTCCGGTAACCCGATGCGGCGCGCCGCGGCGTCACTAGCCCCTCGGCCTCTAGGAACCGAATCTTGGAGATCGTGACGTCGGGGAATTCGGGTCGCAGCAGGTCCAACACCGCCCCGATTGACATCCCCGCCAATGCGGGGCTATCGGGTGCGCTCACTTGCCTCCGGTGCCCCCTCGTCGTCACCTTGCTTCGGACCGGTCAAGAAGACCAACCGGAACTTGCCGATCTGAACTTCGTCGCCGTTTGCCAAGACAGCCGAGTCCACCGGTTCCCGGTTGACGTAAGTGCCGTTCAGGCTGCCAACGTCGACGACGCTGAACTCGTTGCCCTCCAAACGAAATTCAGCGTGGCGACGGCTCACGGTCACATCATCGAGGAAGATGTCGCTATCGGGGTGCCGGCCGGCGGAGGTAATGGGCTGGTCGAGTAAGAACCGCGACCCTGCGTTGGGTCCCCGTTTGACGACCAGTAGCGCCGAACCGGCCGGGAGTCCCTCTACGCCAGATACCGCGCTCTCGGTGCCCGCTTGCGCGGGAGCCTCCAATTCGTTGAGAAAGTCCGCGCGGAAGACCGAGGTCGTCTCCACGGTGACTTCGTCAGAGGTCTGGTCGTTGTCCATGTCCGTCACCCGCTGCTCCTCACTGGCCGCTGTGGAGTTTGTCTGACCGGGCCGGTCGGCCGGTTTCTCCCTCGGATTACCGCCTGTACTACCTTTTGCTGCCTCTCAAGCCTGCTAACGCTAATGTCTCGACCGTACCGCGCGAGGGTAGGCCCCCGGCGGCAAGGTGCTCACCATTGCAGGATCGTAAGCCCGAAACCCCGGCTTCTCCTAGGTCAATCGCACGGTACGCATTCTGACGCGCAGAGTTGTGGCCGGACCTAGCAACCGTCATTCGGTTAGCGTGCCGTTGTAGGCCTCAGCGCTGAGCAACGCTGCCAGGGCAGACTCCACTCCGGCTGAGTTGTCGACCCTGATGTCCAGCAGCCAGCCGCCGCCATAGGGGTCTGTATTCACCAACTGTGGCGTGCCTTCCAGATCACGGTTGACGGCAGCTATCGTGCCTGATACCGGCGCGTACAGGTCTGACACCGACTTGGTGGACTCAACCTCGCCAAAGGCTTCCCCGGCGGTGACTTGGGTGCCCACGTCAGGCAATTGAACGAAGACAACGTCGCCTAGCGCCGACTGCGCGAAGTCGGTGATCCCGATTCGCACGGTGTCTTCGGCGGTGCGGCGAACCCACTCGTGGTCGGCGGTGTAATGCAGATCGGGTGGGACATCGCTCACGGTAATCCTGTTCTGGTCGGTGCTCATTTGACGGGCTGAGCGTATTGGTGCGGTTTCGGTTGCCGCAAGGCGGCCACCTCAACCCGGTCGGACTGTTGCACATACATCCGTGCGCCGACGCGCTTGCTGCTGTCCTCGGCGCCGCCGGGAATATTCATCGCCGCGGCCAGCGTTGGTGGATCACCAATTGCCAGAATCGAATACGGCGGCGACAACGTTCTTGTGTCGATGGTTAGCGAGCCTGGCGTACCCCCGACCCAGGTATCGACTCCGACCCGCACCGACTGTTGTGCATCGCTAATCTGGATCGCCTCGGCTCCGGCGGCCCGCAGCTCGTTGATCACGTCGAGCATCACTTCCGGCGCCACTCCTGGTCCGGGATCGTCGATCCGCACCGTGACACCGGGCCCGGTGGCTCCGACGGCGCCCACCAGGATTGACAGCGCTGCCAATCTGGCCTGGGCGCTTTCGATGGCGGCCTGGTCGTTGTTGCCCGATGTTTGCAACGCGTTCAAGGTGTTCTGCAGGTCGGCCACTTCCGTGTTGAGCGTGGCCTCCCGCTGCCGCAGTGAATCGAGCAGCACCAACAGGTCTGCGGGACGAGCCGTCTCCAAAGAATCACCCGACTCGGTCTGGCGCACCTGAGTAGCGATAGCGACCCCCAATACCAGGCATAGCATGATCGCGAGCATCCCGAACAGCATCCGCGAGCGACCGTCCCGCACGAGTGCAGAAACTCCCATCCGGCCCAACGGCCCGATCTCGGGGCGGGGGCGGTCGGCGGGCAATTCATGGCGACCACGCCGGGTTGTCGTGCCACGGGTTTCGTCGTTGGCGCCGTCGCGGGGGTCCTGGCTCACGCTGACATCACCTCTGTCATGCTCCGAAGAGTCGGCGCCGCAGAGCGGCCGTATTACCGAAGATGCGTATGCCCAATACGACGATGATCGCCGTTGACAATTGTGTGCCAACCCCCAATTGATCGCCCACGTAAACGATCAGGGCTGCCACCAAGACGTTGAACACGAACGACACCACAAAAACCTTTGGGTCGAAGATCCGCTCTAGGTAGGCACGCAGACCGCCGAACACGGCGTCGAGCGCAGCGACCACCGCGATCGGTAGATATGGCTGGATTACCTCGGGCACGCTGGGGTGAAAGACCAAACCCAGTACGATGCCCACGGCTAGGGCCGCAATACCAATCATGTCGGTCGGATTCCGGTCGGTGGCTCTCCCATCGGGGCCACTACCACCACCACTCGTCTCACTACGACCCAACCTGCTTGGCGAATCTGATATCCCGGATCGCACCGGCCGGCAGTGTGAGACCGTCGCCGGCATTCACGCTGACTCCGACGCCGTAGGAGATCTCCAGCAGCCTAAGACGACGCATACCGGGACTGTCCTCGAAAGCATCTTGCAGCGCGTGTGGCGGTCCGATCGCGAGGATCATGTAGGGGCTTCTCGTGGGGTTGTTGTCCACCAGGATCGCTCCCCCGGCCTGCCGGATGGTCACATTTGGTCCGATCCGCGCGCCGTCGACCGAGACTGCCTCCGCACCGCTGCCCCATAAGGAATTGACCACGAGCTGCAGGTCGCGGTCGAGGATGATTTGCTGGCTGCCGCTGACCCGTTGCTTGGAAGCGTCGGAAAGGTTAGGCCCCACACCCGGCTCGGTCACCGTTATCGTCAAACCCGGGCCGATGACCGATGTGCTGGCAGCCGCCAAGCTCAGGGCATCCAGACGGGTCAGTAGCCGTTGCCCCTCGGCGTCGTCGGCCAAAGCGACCCGTTGAACTTCATCGACTCTCGCGGACAGCAGATTGCGCCGCTGAGACAACTTGGCTGCTGCGGCCTGAGTCGAACGGACGTTGGAAACCAACAACTGCTGGGCGGCCCGCACTCCTGGCGCAACTGACCGGGCTTGCGCGACAGCGGCCGCGAACACCGCCGCCACCAGCGCTGCCGCCATAGCCTGCCACATCCAGCCGAACATGCCACGACCATCTGGGGGCGTGCTCGAGCGGTCCCGCTTAGCCGCGGCTGCTGCGTAACCGGGATCGAGATGCTCCGACAGCAGCGCGCGCAGCAGCGACGGCACCGGGTTACTCTGCGGCCGCGCCGCCGAATGGGCGCTGTAGCCGGCGTTGGGGTCATAACCGCCAAGCAGCAGCTCCGGCTTAGCCATCGTCACGTCGCCTTGGCGCGACGGGTTGGCAAGCCCGCTGTTTGATCGAAGGCACCCGACGCAGCACCAACGTCATCTGCACTGCGTACAGCACAAATGCCCACAGGTACGCATACATACCCCAGATCAGAAATGCCCAACCACAGGCTTCAAGTACTCGGCTCCACAGGGCGTTCCACTGCCCCAACAGCACCACCGGAAAGCCGGCCATCAGAGCAAAAGTTGCCGCCTTGCCAATGTAGGTGACCGGAAGCGCCGACAATCCGCGGCTCCACAGCAGCGGCAGCGTCATAGCCAACGCAGCGTCGCGGGCCAGCAGTGTGAGGACAAACCACCACGGAACGATTCCGCTGAGCGCCAACACGATCGGTACCGTAACCATGTATAGCCGATCGACGGCCGGGTCCAGCAGCACGCCCAGGCGCGACGACTGGTTGGGCAGCAGCCGCGCGATCTTGCCGTCGGCCCAATCCGACACACCGCTGAATACCAGGATTGCCACCGCCCAGCCATCGACGTGCGCAACCAGCATCACGTAGACGAATACCGGGATGAGCGCCAAGCGAATGATGCTCAGCATGTTGGGTACCGTCAGCACGCGATCCTGCGTGGGCAGCGGCTCCATGAGCCGTGACCTTAGCTCGGCAACACTACGGTCCGGTAAACGGTTCGGCGCGTAGCCCACCGCTCCGACACCGGCACCTAACGACACCTTCGGACTTCGCGGGGGCACCGGCAGCCTCAGCGGAACACACCAGGCAAACTCAGCGTGGACAGCGTGTCATCGGACAGCGGATTGTCGTTGACCATGTATGTCCACGTCGATGTCGGCCGGGCCAGCTTGGACAGGTCCAGTCCAGGCTCCTCTTCGAGGATGTTTGCGGTTTCGAACGTCTGCTGAGCCGCTTCAATCGCGTCGGCCGCAAGCGATGCGAACGCGTCGACCGCCAGCCGGTGGAACTCGTCGAGCGGATTTTGGCGGCCCAACGCTCGCAGGTGGATGCTTTCGCGGATGTCGGCCAGGTAGGCCAGATGGTCGGCCCAGCCGCGGTCAAGGTGATAGAGCATGATGAGCCGGCAGATCTTCTCCATGCGCTCAACACTGATCGCCTCCGACAGCTCCTCATACCGCTCGGGCGCCAGCTGAGCAAGTTCCTCACGTGCAGTTGCCGTACGCAGCAAGGTGTTTCGCCGGTCGACGATGATGGCGCGTTGCTGTGCGATCAACTGGTTGTACCGCCAGGTATTGGCATGCACGTCCAGCATCCGCCCCTCCGCGACGCGCTGGGCATGATCGAGCAGCGCGGCCGCCTTGGTGCTGACGATCCGGCCGTCCTCGTCGGTGTCCATGGGCAGCTTGTTGCTGTCGAGGTTGGCCAGCACGACGTCGTCTTCCCAGCTCGAGAAGAACACCGACGACCCGGGGTCACCTTGGCGCCCAGCACGACCGCGCAGCTGGTTGTCCAACCGCTCAGTGTGATGGCGGCCAGTCCCGACCACGTGCAGCCCACCCAGTTCGGCGACCTGGTCGTGGTCGGACTCATCTGATCCGCCGAGCCGGATATCGGTGCCGCGCCCGGCCATCTGTGTCGATACGGTGACGGTGCCGAACTTGCCGGCCTCGGCGATCACCTGGGCCTCTTCGGCATCGTTTTTCGCGTTGAGCACCACCGCGGGAACGTCGCGACGCAGCAGCCGCTCATGCAATTCCTCGGATTCCGCGACGTCACGGGTGCCCACTAACACTGGTTGCCCGGTCTCGTGGACTTCGGCGATGTGCGCGACGATCGCATCGTTCTTGGCCGCGGCGGTGATATAGACCCGGTCGGACTCGTCCTCGCGGATATTGGGCGTGTTCGGTGGTATCGGTGACACACCGAGTTTGTAGAACTGGCGTAGCTGCTCGCCGGCGGCCAGCGCGGTGCCCGTCATGCCGCACACGGTGACATAGCGGTTAATCAGCGCCTGCACCGTGATTGTGTCGAGTACCTCCCCGGTCTCGGTCGTCTCGATACCTTCCTTGGCCTCGACGGCGGCCTGTAGCCCGTCCGGCCAGCGCTGCAGTTGTGCGATGCGCCCGCGTGAGGCGTTGATGAGGTGTACGGCACCGTCTCTGACGATGTAGTGCACGTCGCGCTGCAACAGCACATGAGCGTGCAGGGCGACGTTGACCTCCGTCAGCGTGGTGCCGACGTGCTCCTCGGAGTACAGGTCGATGCCGCCGAGCGCCTTTTCGACCTTGTGGGCACCGGCCTCGGTTAGGTGGACATTGCGGTTGTCGGAGTCGGTGGCAAAGTACTCGTCGGCGTCGTTGCCGCCGACAAGCTCACCAATCAGCGTGATGATCTCTAGCCGTGGCGTCTCACGGTGGGTGGTGCCGGCCAGGACAAGCGGCACCAGCGCTTCGTCGACGAGTACGGAGTCGGCCTCGTCGATCAGGGCCACGTCCGGATTGGGCGATACCAGGTCCTCGACGTCGGTGACCAGCTGGTCGCGCAGGACGTCGAAACCAATCTCATTGACCGAGGCGTAAGTGACGTCGCAGCTATATGCCGCCCTGCGGTCCGCGCTGCTGGACTCTGCGGTAATCCAGCCCACCGTCAGGCCCATCGCCTCCAGAAGCGGGCCCATCCATTCCGCATCGCGGCGGGCCAAGTAGTCGTTGATGGTCACGACGTGGACGTGCCGGCCGCCTAACGCGTAGCCGGCGGCCGCAATTGCGCCGGCGAGCGTCTTGCCCTCACCTGTCGCCATTTCGATCACGTCACCGGCAAGCATGCGCAGTGCGCCGAGCAACTGCACGTCGAACGGGCGCAGTCCGGTTGCTCGCTCGGCTGCCTCCCGGGCAATCGCCAGAAACTGCGGAACGTCGGCGGAGTCCGCGAGATCGTCGAGATCGAGCAGCCCTGCCGCCTTGCGCAGCTTTTCGTCGGTAAGGTCGGCGGCTTCTTTGTCGTACTCCGTTGCTGCGGTCACCTGGCTAAGGGACCGATGGCGGTTCTTTTCCGTGCTGGCGCCCAGAAGTCGCCAGAACCGGCTACTGAGACGGTCGGGTTGCCTGCGGGTGGTCTTGGACACAGCCCAACGGTACGCGGACCCATCGACCAACGTGAGGTCGCGTGTTGGGCTGGGACACGACGGCCAAACCAAGGCCGCTTACGGCCCGTCAAGCCAAGTTCGACCGCCGCGGGTACGCGACGCTGGGGTCAGTGAGGACGTTGACGACGGCCGGCAGACCACTGGCAAAGGCACGTTGCAGCGCCGGACGAAGGGCGGCGGGCGCCGACACCAGCTCGCCGTGGCCTCCCAACGCGCGAACCACCTCGTCGTAGCGGGTGCCGGGACGCAACTCCGCCACCACTGAATAGCCGTACAACGCCTCCATGGGGTGCTTTTCCAGCGCCCAGATTCCGTTGTTGCCGATCACCGACACCACCGGCACGTTGTGCCGGACCAAGGTGTCCCATTCCATGCCGCTGAACCCAAATGCGCCGTCACCCTGCAACAGCACCACCTGGCGTTCGGGACGCGCCAGTTTGGCGGCCAGCGCGTAGCCGGGTCCCGAACCAAGGCAGCCGAACGGACCGCTATCCAACCAGCAGCCGGGCAGATAGCTGTCTATCACTCGGCCTGCGTAGGACCCGAAATCGCCCGCGTCGATGACGACGATGGCGTCGCGGTCGAGCAACGGCGCCAGCTCGGCGTATACCCGCATCGGATGCAGCGGAATTCGATCCTCGGCGAGTTCGACCTTCTCCAGGTCGCGGGCCGCGGTCTCGGCCGTCCGAAGGTCATCGATCCAGTTTTGATGGTCGGTGCCGGCGGGTCCGGCCAGTGCCGAGAGGATTGCGGTCAGGTCGCCGTAGAGGCCGGCCGCGATAGGCCGCGGATGCCCCCGCTCGGGTTCGGCGCGATCTGCTACTACCAGCTTGGTTTGCGAACCGAACACCTCGCCGAATCCCAGCCGAAAATCCATGGGCACCCCGACGATCAGCGCAACATCGGCCTCGCGCAATGCTTTTGAGCGCGCGCGCGAGAAAGCCAGCGGGTGGTCGGCGGGCACCACACCACGAGCCATCCCGTTCATCAGCACCGGAATCCGGCATTCCTCGGCAAGTCGAAACAGCGCACTCTCAGCGTGTCCCCACCAGACGTTGGTGCCTGCCATGATGACCGGACGTTGGGCCCCTGACAGCAGCTCGGCCGCCCGGTCCAGGGCGTCACCGTCGGGGCGGGCGGCCACGGGCAAGTCTGTCAGAGCGCCAGGACGATCATCATCGTCTGACATGGAGAACACGTGGTCCATCGGGAAGTCGACGAACGCCACGCCCGACGGGGCACCCAGCGCTGCCCGGAGTGCCGCATCGAGCAACCGGCCTGCATCGGCGGCTGACTGCGCTGTAGCGGCAAAGCGAGCCAGCGGTGCCACAAATGGCACATGGTCGATCTCTTGCAGCGAACCCCTTCCCCAGCGCAGGGCGGGTGCGCGACCACCGAGCACCACCAGCGGCGACTGATTCTGTTGCGCGGCGGCCATCGCGCTCATGCCGTTGGTGACGCCCGGACCTGCGGTAAGGGCTGCCACTCCGGGCACCCTGGTGACCTTCGACCAGCCCTCGGCGGCGAAGGCCGCAGTCTGTTCGTGGCGGGTATCGACAAGGCGGATACCTTCCTGGTGGCAGCCGTCGTAGATGGAAAACAGGTGGCCGCCAGACAGCGTGAAAACCATGTCGATGCTGCTGGCCTGGAGCCGGCGCGCGATGAGCCGTCCGGCATGGACGGTCGGGGCAGCGGCGGCATCGGTGCTCATCTCCGTCATAGTCGGAAAGCCTATCCGCCGCCTCCTTCGGGTACCTTCGCCGAAGGATTTCTGTTGAGCAGCCAGCTGAACAACGTGACCGTGAGGAGCATCAACCTTGGGCCCGAAGCCGTTTACGCCCTCAATCGATTGGTCTAGGGCATTCGTGGATTCGTTATATTGGGTCGGTAAAGCCTGGGTGATCAGCGTTGTCTGTGTCTTGGTTGTGCTGGTTCTGCTGAGGTACTTGACACCGTGGGGGCCGCAGTATTGGCGGATCACCAGCGAGTACTTCGTGGGACCTCACAGCATTCGCGTGTGGCTGATGCTTGGTGTGCTGTTGCTTTCGGTGGTCCTGGCGGTGCGTTTGAACGTGCTGTTCAGCTACCAGGGCAACGATATGTACACAGCTTTGCAGAAGGCATTCCAAGGCACTGCTGCCGGTGATGACGCGGTGAAACGCTCAGGGGTGAGCGGATTTTGGATGTCGATCCGGGTCTTCAGCATCATGGCCGTGATGCACGTCGCCCGGGTCATGGCCGACATCTATCTGACACAGCGCTTCATCATTGCCTGGCGAGTGTGGCTGACCGATCACCTCACCAAAGACTGGCTCGACGGCAGGGCCTACTACCGGGATCTCTTCATCGACGAAACAATCGACAATCCAGACCAGCGCATTCAGCAAGACATTGATATCTTTACCGCTGGAGTCGGTGGCACCCCGAATGCTCCCTCCCACGGGACCGGCAGCACGTTGCTCTTCGGCGCCGTGCAGTCCATTATTTCAGTAATTTCGTTCACCGCGATCTTGTGGAACTTGTCGGGCACCCTGACCATCTTTGGCTTCGATTTTCCGCGCGCAATGTTTTGGACTGTTTTGTGCTACGTACTTGTGGCCACAATCATCTCGTTCGTCATCGGACGTCCGCTGATCTGGCTGAGCTTTCGTAACGAAAAGCTCAATGCCGCTTTCCGTTACGCGCTGGTCCGATTGCGAGATGCCGCTGAGGCCGTGGGTTTCTATCGGGGGGAGCGGGTGGAGAGGGCGCAGCTAAGCCAACGTTTCACCCCGGTTATCGATAACTACCGCCGGTATGTCCGCCGCAGCATCGCCTTCAATGGCTGGAATCTGTCGGTGAGCCAGACGATCGTTCCGCTGCCGTGGGTGCTCCAGGCCCCCCGATTGTTCGCCGGGCAAATCGAATTCGGCGATGTGAGCCAGACGGCGATCGCCTTCGGCAATATTCACGACTCGTTGTCGTTTTTCCGTAACAACTACGACGCGTTTGCTTCCTTCCGCGCGGCAATCATCCGCTTGTACGGTCTGGTCGACGCCAATGAAAAGGGCCGCGCGTTGCCGGCGGTCCTGACCCAGCCGAGCGACGACGAGTCTGTCGTGCTTGAGGACATCGAAGTTCGCACCCCCGCCGGCGATCGGCTGATCGATCCGCTCGATGTGCGGCTAGGCTGCGGGGACTCGTTGGTGATTACCGGCCGATCCGGGTCCGGTAAGACCACGTTGCTGCGCAGCCTAGCCGAGCTGTGGCCGTATGCCTCGGGGACCTTGCGTCGTCCGGATGGCGACAATGAAACGATGTTCTTGTCGCAGTTGCCATATGTGCCGCTCGGCACGCTACGCGACGTGGTGTGCTACCCGAACTCCGCGCTGACCATCCCCGATGCGACACTGCGGGAGACGCTCACCAAGGTGGCTCTCGCGCCGTTATGCGACCGGCTAGACGAAGAGCGAGACTGGGCTAAGGTGTTGTCTCCCGGCGAGCAACAGCGGGTTGCCTTCGCGCGCATCCTGCTCACCAAACCCAAAGCTGTCTTCCTCGACGAAAGTACGTCGGCGCTGGATTCGGGCCTGGAATTCGCGCTCTACGAATTGCTGCGGACAGAACTACCGGACTGCATCGTTGTCAGCGTCAGTCACCGACCCGCGCTGGAAAGGCTGCACGACCAACAGCTCGAGCTGCTCGGTGGCGGCCCTTGGCGGCTGGGACCGGTGAAGAAAGAGCCGGCAACGGTGTAGCCTGACTCGCTTTGCGCCAAGGTCTGCGGGCCGCGTGCGCTCCGGCG
>NZ_VTZN01000499.1 GCF_008370645.1 Mycobacterium simiae | reverse complement strand
GCACCACCATTGGCCGGCGCAACCGCGGCCGCAACAGCCGGGGCCATAGCAGGCGACTCGGCAAGCCGCTCCGCCGAGCAGCAACGCCTGCGCCGCATCGTCGAGGCCGTAGCCCGCCAAGAACCAGCCATCTCGTGGGCAGCAGGGCTACGCGACAACGGACAGGTCACCTTAATGGTCACCGACCTCGCCGGCGGCTGGATCCCACCGCACGTTCACCTACCCGCCCACATAACCCTGCTAGAGCCCGCGCCACGACGCCACGACGCCAGCGTCGAAGACCTACTCGGCGTAGTCACACTGGCCGCCGTCCACCATCCCCACGGCTACATCGGCGAAGCCGGACCCGACACACCCGCGCTGACCGGCGACCGCACCGCCCGCACCACAGCCAAAGTCGATGAACTCGGGCCCACACTGGCCGAAGCTGTACGCCGCCGCGACGGATTGCCCCGCATCGCCCAAGCAGTCGCCATAGCCGCCGCCCGCAACTACGGCGTGCCCGACAACGAAGCCGAGCTACTGCACGAAAGAGCGACCGAAATCCAGCAAAC
>NZ_VTZN01000498.1 GCF_008370645.1 Mycobacterium simiae | reverse complement strand
GGTCCGGGTCAAGGTGGTGCGGGCGGTAGCGGCGGTATTGGGGGTACCGGCGCGGCCGGTGGGGCCGGTGGGGCCGGCGGGTCGGGTGGGGCGGGCGGTCGGGGTGGGCTTTTGGCCGGTGATGGCGGCGCCGGCGGGGCTGGTGGGGCTGGCGGTGGTGCTGGAGCCGGAGCGCCCGGAGCATCCGGGGGTGCTGCGGGCAACGGCGGCAGCGGCGGGGAGCCCTCCGTTGGCGGCGGATTCGGAACTCCCCCGCAGGGCACCGGCGGCCCCGGCGGCACCGGCGGCCTGGGCGGCACGGGCGGACTTGGCGGTGTTGGCGGGGCTGGCGGTGCTGGCGGCGCCGGCGGGCGCGCCGGGCTCCTGTTCGGCACCGGCGGCCTGGGCGGTGATGGCGGCCTGGGCGGTGGTGGCGGCCTCGGAGGCACCGGCGCATCCGGCGGTGCCGGCGGTGATGGCGGCGCGCCGACCTTCGGCAGCCTCGCCGTCCAAGGCGCCGCGGGCGGCGGCGGGGATGGCGGGGATGGCGGTGATGGGGGTGATGGCGGCGCCGGC
>NZ_VTZN01000497.1 GCF_008370645.1 Mycobacterium simiae | reverse complement strand
GCTGCACCCCGCGGCGTTGCCGAGGGCCTCGGAGATCGCCGGAGCCAGGACCGGTTGGGGGGATAACTCCACGAAGGTGTGCTCGCCCTGGGTCAGCAACCCGGCGACGCTCTCGCCGAAGCGGACAGGCTGACGTAGCTGTTGGGTCCAGTACTGCGCCGAGGTGAGGTGTTCGGCGGTGGCCAGTTGCCCGGTGAGGTTGGACACGATCGGCAGCGCGGGCCGATGGAAAGTCAAACCGGCGGCGATGGCCTCGAATTCGGGCAGCGCGGGGTCCATCGCCGGTGAGTGGAAAGCATGGCTGACCGTTAGCGGGGTGGTTTTGCGGGCACGCTGGCCGCAGTGGTCACGAAGGCGCTCGATCTGGTCGACGGGCCCCGCGACGACGACCGAGGTGGGGCCGTTGATCGCGGCAATCGCGGTGTCGGGGTAGTCGGCGAGCAGGGCCATGATGTCGCGCTCGCTGGCCTGGACGGCCAGCATCGCCCCAGGCGCGCACGCTTGCATGAGTCGGCCCCGCGCGCTGACCAACAGCGCGGCGTCGGGCAGGGATAACACTC
>NZ_VTZN01000496.1 GCF_008370645.1 Mycobacterium simiae | reverse complement strand
ACGCCGTTGATGTTGTAGGTGACCGCGATCGGGCCAAACACCACCGGTAAGTTCCACGCTGGCGAGCCACCGCAGCGCTGTTGTGCCGCCGCCGCCTCGTCTTTGCTCAGCGGCGAGTCCGAGCCACCGAAATCGGTTTGATTGCCGTTGAATTCGCTGATCCCGGCGCCCGATCCGTTGCCGGTGTAATTCAGGGTCTGACCCGGGCAGGCCTCTTCGAACGCCTTGACGAAGCGCGTCATTGCGTTGGCCTGCGCGGTAGACCCGCTGGCCTTGAGTGTCTTCTTGCCCCCGCAACTCACATTGCCCGACGATTGGGCCGCGGTGGTGCCTCCCCCGCTGGGGTTGTTATCGCTGCCACACGCTGACAACACCAGAGCGCCCGCAGCCAGGAGACTCAGCGTGGCGCCGAATCGGTTGAGTTTCAATTCAGTTCCTCACGGTAGAGATGAAACGTATCCGGGCCCGCAGGAAGCCGCAGCCCGCTAACCAGCCGTTTTCCTCGCAGCCACGAGGCTACCGTAACAATCGGCAGCCTTCGACGAGTTCATCGGGTGGCTGCC
>NZ_VTZN01000495.1 GCF_008370645.1 Mycobacterium simiae | reverse complement strand
CAGCCAACGCGGTACGGGCGGCGCTGTAGGCATCGAGGGGGTCGGACTTGCCCTTGAGACGTCGGGTGGACTTGACCGCACGGGTCACCTCCACGACCTCCAACCCCGCAGCGGTCAGTGCCCGGGTCAAGCCGGCACCGTAGCTGGCGGTGCCCTCCACCCCGATCCGCTCAACCTGACCCAACGACGTCAAGAACCTGACCGCCGCCGCGTAACCGGCGCGCGTGGTCGAGAACTCCCGGTCGCCCACGGCCGCACCGGTCATGGTGATCGCGGCGACGTGAATGGTGTCGGCGTGGGTGTCCGCGCCGGCGACGATGAGCACAGATTCTGTCAAGATGATGGTGTCCCTTCTGACCGAGCGTTGAGGTGGGCTACACACCGGCCAGGGCGGGCAGACAAGACATTGATGAGGAACGGCCAAGCTCCTGATTAGGTCATGTCCGTCCTGTCCGGCGTGAACAAGACGCGCACCACACAGGCCGGACAGATCAAGTTAAAGACAACCCAGCAAGGCGTCAGTCAGACCCAGAGTCATCACCTGCGCGGTAACGCTGTTCCATCATCA
>NZ_VTZN01000494.1 GCF_008370645.1 Mycobacterium simiae | reverse complement strand
GCGCGACACCATCGCCAAACCGCCACCCAGCGGAAGCCCCGGGCTGATGATCGCGATGGGCCCCGGCTTCTGCTCCGAGCTAGTGCTGCTGCGTTGGCACTGATCCGACGTGGCCGCTCTGCTCGGTCCGGGGAATGCGAAGCCCACATGTCTGTCGCGCCGCTTCGTTGAGTAGCACGGAGGGCCGCGTGGTATGGACAGCACTAAGGAACAACTCATCACGGCGCTGCGCACGGCACTCAAAGAAAACGAGCGGCTGAAACGGGAAAACCGCGCCTATCTGGCCCAGAACACGGAGCCGGTAGCGGTGGTGGGAATGGGCTGCCGGTACCCGGGCGGCATTGATACCCCTGAGGGCCTGTGGGAGATGGTGGCCGCCGGCCGTGACGTGGTGTCGGAGTTTCCGGCGAATCGGGGCTGGGACCTAGCGGACCTGATTGATCCGGACCCAGATGCGATCGGCAAGTCCTATACCCGTAGCGGTGGGTTTCTGACCGATGTCGCAGGTTTTGACGCCGAATTTTTCGGGATAGCGCCTAGTGAGGTGCTGGCGATGGACCCCCAGCAGCGG
>NZ_VTZN01000493.1 GCF_008370645.1 Mycobacterium simiae | reverse complement strand
ATCGGGCGCCAAAAGTCATCGAAATCCGCGATATGGTCACGCAATTCATTGGTAATTTGCTGCATCGCTTCGGTGTCGCCTACGAGGCGGTGAGTATTGTCGGCGAGCTGCGACATCAAGCTGTACATCCGCTGCATGACCGCGATGGTCTTGGCCATCTCATCTGCCTGTTTCAACATGTCGTTGATACGGTCGCGCTGGTATTTCATGGTCTGCACCTGACCGGCGTTTTGCATGCTGATCATAAAGGGGATCGATGTGTGGTCCATGGCCGTTCCGTCGGGTCTGGTTATTGCCTGTACCCGTGATATTCCAGGAACCCGGAAAATGCCCTTGGCCAATTTATCCAGGATGAGAAAATCGGCAGGATTACGCATGTCGTGATCCGACTCGATCATCAAGATGTCGGGCTTCATCCGGGCCTGGGAAAAGTGGCGCTCGGCAGCGGTGAACCCTTCATTGGCAGGAATGAAGTTGGGCAGATAAGCGCGGTCGTTGTAGTTGGTCCGGTAGCCGGGCAGCGCCAGCAGACCGACGAGGGCTACGGCGCAGGTAGCGGCCAGAACGGGCAGC
>NZ_VTZN01000492.1 GCF_008370645.1 Mycobacterium simiae | reverse complement strand
ATCGGCCGCCAGAAATCCTCGAAATCTGCGATATGGTCCCGCAATTGATCCGTGACCGCGCTCATCTCACGCGTAATGACGGCCATGTTGTGGGTCACCACGACCGTCTGGCTCATGACCTCGTACATGCGTTGCATAGTGTCGATCGACTGCTGCATGGCATCGGCCTGAGCTATCATATCGGACATACGCTGCTTCATATACTGCATATTCTCGACCTGGATAATATTCTGCATGCTGAGCTGGTACGGGATTGATGAGTGATCAGTCGGCTTTCCGAGCGGCCTTGTTATCGTTTTCACTTGCGCAATACCGGGCAAGTGAAAAACCGCTCTTGTTATCCGATCGATCACCATCATGTCAGCAGAATTTCGCATATCGTGATCGGATTCGAGCATGAGCAACTCCGGACTCATCCTGGCCTGGGAGAAATGGCGGCTAGCGGCTGCATCGCCAACATTGCCCGGGATCGATGCCGGAATATAATCCTTCGTATCGTAGTTTGTCCGGTATCCCGGCAGCGCAAGCAGCCCGATGAGGGCGATCGCGACCGACACGGCCAGGATAGGTCCG
>NZ_VTZN01000491.1 GCF_008370645.1 Mycobacterium simiae | reverse complement strand
CCGGCCGCCCGCCCCGCCCTCGCCGCCGCCGTGGGCCGCGTCCTTCGGGTGCGCACCGGCGGTGCCGGCGCGGTACTCCTCGCGCAGTTCGGCCAGCAGCGCGGCCCGCTTGGCGCCGTCCACCTTGGCGTTGTCCAGCAGCCCCTGAATCTCCCCCAGCCGGGCATCGACGTAGTGCTGGAACGCCCTAAGCGCCGCCGGGTCGCCGGCCAGGCGCGGGTCGGACGCCAACGCCGTGCTGTGGGTTTCGATGTCGCCGATGATCGCGGTGACCTTGGCTCGCAGCTCGTCGTGGGCGGCGAAGATCTGCTTGAGCAGCGCGGCGAGCTTCTCATCGGCGACGGCCACCGCGCCGCCGGCCTGCTCGTAGGCCGTGGCGGCCCGATCGGTGGCCCGCGGCAGGGCACCCGGCCCGCCCGGAGCCGGCGGCGGCGCCGCGGCCGGACCTGGGCCCAGCAGCGCCGGATCGATGGCGTTGGGGCCGTAGAGCATCTCATAGAGGCGCCGCCGGGATTGTTCGTCGCGGCGCTGGTCGTCGCCGCCGAACAGGCCGGTGACCACATCGGCCAGCACCGCACC
>NZ_VTZN01000490.1 GCF_008370645.1 Mycobacterium simiae | reverse complement strand
CGGTGTTGCCGCCCGAGATCAATTCGTTGCGGATGTTCAGCGGTGCGGGCTCGGCGCCGATGCTTCAGGCCGCGGCAGCGTGGGACGGGTTGGCTGCGGAGTTGGGGGCGGCGGCGTCGTCGTTTTCCTCGGTCACCTCAGGTCTGGCGAGTCAGGCGTGGCAGGGCGCGGCGTCGGCAGCGATGGCGGGGGCCGCCGCATCCTATGCGGGGTTTCTGAGCGCCGCTTCAGCCCAGGCCCAAGGCGCGGCCGGACAAGCGAAAGCCGTGGCCAGTGCGTTCGAGGGCGCGAAGAACGCGACGATCCATCCGCTGGCAGTGGCGGCCAACCGCAGCGCGTTCGCGCAGTTGGTTCGGTCGAATCTGTTGGGGCTCAACGCGCCGGCGATCATGGCGGTGGAGGGCCGGTATGAGCAGATGTGGGCCCAGGATGTGGCGGCAATGTTCGGCTATCACGCCGGTGCGTCAGCCGCGGCCGCAGAGTTGATCCCGATACCGGCGAGCCTGCAGCAGCTCCTGCAGAGCCTGCCCAACTTGGGCATCGGTAACAAGGGCACCGCCAACATCGGCAGCGGCAACACCG
>NZ_VTZN01000049.1 GCF_008370645.1 Mycobacterium simiae | reverse complement strand
TAGAAAACCGTGACGATGGCGCTCCAGCGGCTCACCCGCGCGACGGCCGCGCACTTTAGGAAACAAACGTCACCAAATCGCCGGGCTTGAGAACTTCCCAACCGGCACGCCGAGTGACCGTCTTCTGGGCGGGCACGCACCTGAATCGGTAGTCAACGCCACACTCATTAATCTCGCCATTTCTCAACGCCTTTCGACTCCGACGTCTCGCGGACACCGGCGGGTCGTCGTCAGACTGGTCCACGGCCCGAACCAGGAGGGATCTGGGTCCGTTTCAACCGTCACCAGTGATTGCGGCGATAGCGTCTTGCGCCAGACCGCCTCAATCTGGTTCCAGTGCCAGGTGTTTCCATTGCGGTCACGCCACCGAGATCCACGTTCCTGGACACCCAGCCCGTCGACCTTGTCGATCGTCACCGTGTTGTCGCTCATCGTCTCACCTACCTTCAACGGACAGCGGGGCTCTACGCTTCGAAATCCTCCGGACGATGCGACGAGATGCGGATCCGAGGTTCCGCCGCAGCGGCGCCTGGCGACTCGGGTTCGTGGGGCGCGGGTCGTCGCGGCGTTCCCGGATCTCCTCGACCGGGATCGTGGAGATCTGTCGCTTTCGTCCCGGCCGACCGATCGACAGGGGACACGTCGCAATCATGCAAAGCGCGGAGGGCCTCGCGCTCCTCACCGTTCAACACTGCCAACAAAATCTCCTCGTCCTGGTTGCTAGTACCAACACTGGACATCGATCCTGACGACCCCACAGCCCACATCGTTTCCCCAACCGTCCTAAGCATCCCGGCCTCGATCGTCAAACGGTTCGAACGAGCCCGCGCACACGCCCCCAGTCACACAGCCCTGGTGCTCGATGCCCTCCGCGCACATGCCCAGGAACTTCCTATACTCATCCTCAACCGCCGCCCAGGCCCAAACCCCGCGACCTCTTCCGCTTTCGTGAAGCGCCGGGCCGCACCAACCAGGACACGCCACTGCCAGTACGCATTCGCCCGACCAAAGGCGAACTCGCAGTGATGAGGCCACGATCCAGCCGCCACTGCGTCAGAGCAGCTACTTTCGCGAGATCGTCGATATTGCCTTACCGAGCTGTGAGGTAGGCATGTGCACCGGCCATCGGCAGCCAGCACCACGCCGGCCAATCCAGTCCATTGGTACCGCGGCCGTCGACTATCTGGGCACAGACCGCAAGAGCATCGGGATAGCGCTCACGGAACGGCCGCAGTAGCCCCTCTACACCCGCCGCAGCGTCCATCGGCTTACCTCACCTCGCAAAGCTGGGGTAGGTGCGACTACAGTCGACGATCCTTTGTGCACCAGGGATAAGGGCGTTCGGTGACGAGTCGATCCCATTGGGCGAACATTCGCATGCTCGGTCCGCGTTGCTGGATCTCCCGCCGCCATACGCCGACCGCGGCGAGGTGGGACCAATCCGATGTCGGTGCATACGGCGTGAGGGCGATTTCTTCGCATACGTGCCGCCATTGCGGTCCTGCCAGATACGTGGTCCACCAGTCGGCGCTTGCGGGGGTGGTGACCATTGGCACCAGCAGTAGTCCGACCTGTGGGGAGAAGCCGCACCAGCCTGGGGAGCGGCCTGCCCGTGTCGGCAGCATCGCCATGCCCCACAGGGCAAGCCATGCGTGTGTGACGTCGGCCAGCGGGTCGAGCTCCCCGGGTGGGACGTAGGCCCAGCCGGGGACGAGGTCCACAGATCGCCCCGTGTGCACGATTCGGCCGTTGAGGCTGTCGACGACGGCCGCCGCCGGACGCGCGGCCAGCTGCTGGGCGGCCACCGTGAATCGCCGGCGCACGATGTCCCCTCCCTTGCTGAGTGAGGTCATGTCCCACCGGGATACCCCGGCCCGGGGCTTGCCTGCTGCTTGCTGCCACTGTCGGACCACTTTCAGTCGGGAGGTCTCCGTGCCGGCAGGGCAGGTCGGAAAGCCGAATCCACGCACGAGAGCGCGATGGTGGGAGGGCAGCGCGTCGACCAGGGCGGCCCGGCGCTCTAGCTGGTCGACAAAAGCGCGGCGGTCAATCGTCGGCCCCCAGTCGGCGGTGAGGACTGGGCGGATGCCGTCGATCGTCTGCGCCCACGGTCCGGACGTGTCGGCCACGAAAGCAGCTTCGGCTTTGATCGCGGCCGCGAGACGCTGGGGGTCGGTCGTGATGGTGCAGTCCCCCGTCTCTGGATTGTGGTGGGCCGTAGCGGGGATGTGGTGTGCAGCAGCCAAAGTCAGGGCTCCCCACATCGCCAGGTGAGGCCATAGGGCCTGCTGTACGCCGTGTCCGGACGCCCGCACTGCGATGGCCGTCACCGCCGGAGCACCCACTGCTCGCCACAGAGGTCCTCGGACACGACGACCCAGCCCGCGGCCTCCAACGCCTCGTTGTAGGGGGACTGTTCTTCGGCCGGCTCCACCTCGACCACCGCATCCCAGCGAACTTGCCCGTCCGGCAGATCGACAGCCACGGAATCAGGGTCGTCCTCCCTGCCTCCTCCTTCGATGTACAGAACGTCGCACCTCGAACAGCGATCCTGCGAAAGCTGCAACGTCACTGGGTGTGCCTCGCGCCGGATCCGCTGTTCGATTGCTTCTCGTATCCACTCGGACCGGTTATCAGCGCCCATGCGGACCAGTGCTGTTTCCTGTCGGTGAGTGACGTTAAAACTGACTCGCGGGCCGACGACTGGTCGGCCGATCTTGCCAGTGGACATCGGGTTCAACACCTCCTCCAACAGGCATTATTTTTCGATGCCTAAAACTTAATACAGCTCAACGCCGTTTTGCAAGCGTTCCTGATGGGCAAAAATAGACGGAGGCGGAGTTAATGGGAGGAGCGCGCAGCATGGTTGACGCCCAGACCGGGTTGGCGTCGCCAACGGGGTTGCGGCGATAGTCCAGGAGTTCGCTGGTGTGCCGGGCGGGTGCGCTACGTCGATGCCGTGGTTGCCGAGCAGGCGTGCGGGACATGGCTGCGCGGGCCGAGGGGTGACGTTGGATGGCCTGTGCGGCGCGCTTGCTTGGCGATCGGGCGGATCGCCGTCGTGCAGGCTGACCCGCCGGGTCGCCCCATCCGGGGTCTGTCCTGGGACTCGCTGCCGAGTCTGCGCCACGATTTGGCGGGTGGCATCCAGCAGTTTGTGCAGGTCGTTGACCGCACGCACCAGTCGGCCATGACGTCGACCCGCGGCCGTGTCGTGCTCACCGCGAGCGCGCAGTTCGGCCGCTTTGGCCTTCGCACGGCGCACCGCCCGCTGGGCGTTGACCAGCAGCCGCCCGGCGTCGCGTACGTTTCCCGGACTGCTTTATCCTTGCCGGTTCATCTGCACGGTTTGGTCGAGCCTGTGCTCAATCAGTCGGAACATCGACTGGACGTGCTTGGCGTCGCAGAGGGCGTCGTGTGAGTTGCCGGAGTAGGCGGGCAACGGTTGTCCGAGAAGGCCGGCGAACTGCCGTACATCGCGGGTGGCCATCGGAAGCCCACTGATCATGTCGATTCGTCTTCTCTGGCCCACTTCATCACCGTCTCGGGGTCAGCCCCGCCGCTGATGGCGGCAGCTGCCACCGCGCGAATGGTCGAGGCCACCAGGCCGCGTAATTGGACCAGATCGTCAAGTGCGAGATGCGCGGTGTCAGCGATGGTGTCAGCTCGTGGATGGCCGGGCGAGGGTTGTTGATCGTCAGCATCAACGCCGATGAGTATCCGGTCACGGACATATCCCAGGCCGGCGCTCGCAAGGTTGAGGAACTCGACGATCTTGATGGTCTGGTCCCGCGGAACCATGGCCAGCCACGTGCCGGGAGTTAGTAAATGGTCGGCACTGGCTGCTGTAGCACTTGAGTTATTCATTCCCTCATTCTTCCTGGACAGACTCAACATCTCGTACGGTTTGCTAGACGTTCTAACGAGTTGTGAAGCGGCGGCTGCTGCTCTTAATGCTCCCCTCATGGTGTGACGGCTGGGGTACGTTCACTGGACCTTGATTACGGTCGTGAGTGCGCCCGTGGTGATGCGGGCGTCGCTGGTTGCGATTGTGAAGCCGAGGCGGGCTGCTTGAGCGATGATCATGCGGGTCGAATGGATCGATCCCTTGTGGTTCCAGTTGAGCTGGCCGGCAAGTACGGCGTTCGGCTGAATCGATGGCAAGGTCTGCGGCCTTCATACTCGCCAGAGTCTCATACTAGGCCGACAAGAGCGGGCCGCCGTTGAGTCGTCCGATCCGGGTCTTGATCGCCACTTCCCGAGCTCGGGCGGCGGAGACAATGTGTCCCGACCCATTCTTGCCAGATGGGCAAACCATGCGCGCGCATCGTTTGAGTCCTGCCGAGTAAGGAATCGATCAAGTCGTCTGCCATCGCAGACCGCGGAATTGCAGACAGGCACAGGACTGCGGCCGTGTACACGCGCGATCTTGCTGCCGACGCCTCCAACAAGCGAGCCACTCGTAAAGGACGGAAGGGGATTCGTCCTTGGAGTCCGCAGAGAAAGGACGTGGGCGTACTCGCCGACGCCCAATCCCATACCCTGGCCACACCCGAGGTGTTAATTCGTTTGGGCGGGGTGCCGCTGTGCAAGGCGGCACCCCGGCCGGCGTCAGGCGGCCTCGTTTCCTCGACGAGGAGCCGCGGCGACGTCGAGGATTTCGTCCTGGATCCTGCTGGTGACCTCGGCCAGCTCCGCCTCGGCTGCGATGAGCTCTTCGGGCGCCGACAAATCGGTGCCGGCGGCGGCCTCACGAGACCGCTTCGCCTGCCGGCGGCTGTCCTCGACCCTGCCGACTGTCTCGGCATGCTCGACGGCCGCTCCATCGAGCCACGCCGAGACCATGCCGTGTGACCACGCGGCCACGGCCTGAGCGCCCCGCCGACGCACCTTGGCCGGTAGTCGCTGCGTCCATAACGTGCGATAGCCGAAGCTGACTCTTAGATGGTGATCGCCGTGGTCCTCGACGATTTTGACCAGCAGCGGCCCGCTGGACCACCGCGCGTGATGACCTTGGCCTGACACCGCCTGCTCCGCGGCGCGAGATAGATCCACCGGAGCCAGCTGATGCCGGTACTCCACGAGTTCGGCCAGGCGTTCAGCCCGTGCTTGCAGGGCATCGGCGCGATGTTCGGCCTCGGTTGCGGTGTGCAGGGCGGCGTTGACGTTTTGGCGAGCTGTCAGATGCGTCAGGTGCAGCTTTCGGACCATGACCTGCAGCTCGTGCTGTCGCAGCAACAGTGTGTTGCCGGCGGCCGCTGCCTTGAGCTCACCGAAACTCAACGTGCCCTCACCGCCCAGGTCCGCGATCTCGCGCACATCGCTGTCTGTGCGATACAGCTGCTCGAAACCGCGACTTTTGCGCTCGGCGAGCTGGAACATGTAGGCGTCGAAGGAGCCCTCCACGGCGTAGGAGTAGATGTCGATGTCCGCGTGCAGATTGCCGGTGCGGACACCGCGGCCGTTGCGCTGGTCCCAATCGCGGGCGGTCCAGGTCGGGTCGACGTGGTGCAGCGCCGTGAGCCGATTCTGAATGTTCGTTCCCACACCGACTTTGGGAGTCGAGCCGAGCAGAACCGATACCCGGCCATCGCGGCATGCCGCGAAAAGCGCTTCACGCGCCTTGGAGTTGGTGGCCTCGTGAATGAACCGGATCCGATCGGCCGGAACGTCACGCGTGATCAGAGCATCGCGAATCCGGCCGTAGCTCTGCGTATCACTGGGGTGCGGAGTTCCTAGGTCGCACAACACCAGTTGAAACGCGCCGGGCAGTCGCGAATTGGAGTAGGCGGCGTCGCGGGTGCGGTGGTAGATCGCCGCGACGTTATCGGCGACCGCTTCCAACTTGGGTGCGGTTTCGGTGAAACCGACCAGATTGGGATCGAGGGCCACCTTGCGGCCGTCGCCGCAGATTGCCAGCATATTGTCGGTGTCGGGGCGAACCCGCCCTGCCCTTAGATCATCGGCTCGCTTGACCAGATCAGTCATGAACGCGCGGGTGTTTTGCGTGGGTGCCACGACGATGGTGTGCTGGTGCGGTGTCGGCAACGGCAGGTTGGTCATCGAGGTGCGGACCATCGACATGAACGACCCGATCATCAGGCGAAGCTCAGGAACGTTCTGGATGACCGCGGGGCGGCGCCTGGTGCGAAAGCCCGAACCGTCTGGGCTGACCTCGACGAGCGTTTCGTAGCGGACGAACTGTGCCGCCCATGCGTCGAAGTGTCCGAGACCGGAATCGGCCAGGCGGTCTGGGTCGCAAAAGCGTTGCCACACATAGGCTTCGGCGAGAGTGTTGGTGTAGGGGGTGCCCGTGAACATACTCGCGCAGGGGCGCGAAGAGTTGGCGCGGCGCAGCATCGACAGCTTCAGCAGAAGGTCGGTGGCGCGCTTGGATGCGCCCAGGCTGAATCCCTCGGCGCGCGTGGCGATCGGCAGGCGGCGGAAGCGATCGGCCTCATCGACAGCCAGATAGTCGATACCCAGCATGTCGAAGGTGATGACGTCGGGATCGGCGCCAACGTCGCGCAGCCGCTCGATGCGGCCCTCCAAAGACCGCACGGCCGTGGCGATGCGCTTGCCGGTGACCCCCTGGCTGCGGCTGTAGTCCTCCAATTCGGCCAGCTGCTCGTCGAGCCATGCCCGCTCCATCTCAGCGGGGACCGGCATGGAGTAAAACGTTTCATGGGTCATGATGACCATGTCCCAGTCGCCGGTGGCGCAGCGCGCGGCGAATAGCCTTCGGCCGTAGCGGGACAGGTCCTCGCGGGTTACCACCAAGATCTTGCCTGCCGGCGCCGTCTGCAGCGCCTCGCGCTGAGCCTGCTCGATCAAGTGATTGGGGACAATGTAGAGCGGGCGGTTGGCAATACCGAACTGGCGCAACGTCATGCACAGTGCGATCGCAGTCCTGGTCTTTCCCAGGCCCACGGAATGGGCCGCGAAAGCCACCGGGATCGACAGGGCGCGGTCGACGAAGTCGCGTTGCCACGACCACAGCTGCAGATCATCGGCCAGGCCGGGGAAGGTCAGGTAGGAGCCATCGTCTCGGCGCAGCACGTGCGAGTTCATCGCGTGGTTGTAGCGATCCAGGATGCGCTGCTGGCGGTGCGGGGACTCCCAGATCCACAGCGAGAAACGCTGCTCGATGGCGGCCAGCGCCGCCCGAGCTGCCTCGGTCTGATCGGCGTTGCGGACCCGGCGGGTCGTTCCGGTGGCCGAGTCGTAGACCTCGTCGTAGACGGTCGGCGAAGTGCTGTTCAGGCCCGCCTGCAGCAAGTCGAATGCGGACTTGCGGGTGGTGGTGTAGGTGATCTTCGCATCGGGTGAGATGGCATGGGCGTTGCCGTCAACCTCCCAGGCGGCTAACGGGGCGACGTGGTGAACCTTGACCCAGCTCGCGCCGAATACCTCCCGGCAGAAGTCCTCGATGTCGCCGGGCTCTGCCCACGGTGACCTCAGCTCGATCCGCACTTCATCGCGCCCCAGCCATCGCGGCTGAACGTGCTGCAGTGCAGTGACATTGCGCTCGTAGGAGGCGTCGGTCGCTGCGGCCGCCAACGCCTCTTGCAGTTTGATCCGCACATTGCCGCACAGATAGTCGCGGGCAGTATGGGCCTTACCGGTGACGGGGTCGCGGTAAGCCAGGTCGCCGAGAGCGGTGAACGCAGCTTCGGTGCTGGGCAGTGACAGCAACTCGGTGACGCGGGCCAGATCCAAACCGCGGCCCTCTCCCAAGGTGATGGCCAACGCCTCACCGGGGGTGTTTGCGCGTGTCACGGACACAGGGCGCCGGTTGACTCTCCGCTGCAGAATCGCCGCCGGCGAGGCCTCCCCGGTGGCCTGGTCGAACTTCTCCAGGGCGAACACCAGGGCCGAATCGGGATCGCCGCGAAAACCGCCCATCGGGGGGACCCGCCAGCTCAGCTTGGGTAAGCCCGTGTCGGGGTCGGTCTTGCCCTCGATCAGTGTTCCGCGATTGAGGGCGCCGAAGCGCTCGACATAAGCCAGGTAGGCATCACAGCACGCCGATCGCAGGGGAGCCAGCGTGGCGTCCGCAGTGTCCCAGTCGGCCTCGGCGGTGATGAGAGTGACCGCGGTGTCGCGCAGCGCAACCAAGGCGTGCAACTCCTTGCTCGGCCGCGAGACGGCCTGCAGCTGCCCGTCGACGACGCGGGTCATCACGGTGTCGACGAGATGAAACGACCCTTCCTTGCGTCCGTCGGCGTCGGTGAGCGCGACATCGGAGAAGACCTGCGCGGCCTGCCTGTCGGCTGCCGGGGAGGGCAGGAGTAGGGGCTGGGCCGCGGCGAACGCGTCGGCGACCGCCGCGTCTGGGCTGTCGCTGTCGACGGTGAGCGGATTCTGATAAACCCCGGTTAGGCGCATCGTGCCGGCGACCAAGTCCGGGTGAGTCGACCACCATGCGCTCACCCGCGCAGTGATGCTACGGCCCCGTGAATCGGTGCCGGTCAGGTACTCACGCGGCTGGCGGCTGTCCCAGCCGCGGCGCGGCTCGTCGTCCTCGCGCACGCGCAGGACCAGGACATCGGCCACCACATCGGTGCCTCCTGCGGCGAAATAGCCCGCCGGGAGACGGATCGCCGCCATGAGATCGGCCTGTGCTCGAATCGCATGGGACAGGCCGGTCTCGGAATCCAAGGTGTGGCGCGAGGTCACCATCACCACGTAGCCACCGGGGCGCACCGCGCGCACGGCGCGCACTAGGAAGTACTCGTGCAGGGGTCCGTAAAACGCGATCACCGAGTCGGTCACGTTGGATGACGAGAACGGCACGTTGCCCACGGCGGCATCAAAACGGTTGTTGGGCAGGGATACCCGTTGGAGTCGATCATTGATGATCGTCGCGTCGGGATGAAGAACCGCGGCGATGCGCGCGGCTACCGGATCGACCTCGACGCCGGTGAAGGCGATCGGCAGATCGGCCGGGGTGTGTTGTAGGAACCGGCCATTGCCGCATCCCAGATCGAGCACGTCGCCTCCACGGAATCCCGCCTGCTGCAGCAGGCAATAGATGTGCTCGACCAGCCTCGGTGGGGTGTAGAAGGAGGTATCGACCACGCGTGCAGCCGCTTTCATCGCCGCGTGGTCCAGGTCGTCGAGTTCGTCGGCCAACGCCGCCCAAGACCTGGATGGTTGGGGATCGAACAACGGCGATGCTGCACCCCAACCGGGGAATCGTTCCAAAGCAACGCGCTGGGCTGCAGAAGGTGTGGCGCCGGCTGTGAGATCGCGGAGAACGTGCACTGCCTGGACTGCCGAGCGGGCGGCGGAAAGTGTTGCGGCCATCGTGGCACCTTTCGGTTCGGTGACCAGCCCCTCAAGGCCGGCCGTTTCTCGTCGCCAGAGTCTGGCTCCGGCGTTCGTTGTGCACTGTAGCGGCGAGTTCCGACAACCCCTCTGCGGCTCTGCGCTCGCCTGTGCGTCGCCTCCCAAAATAGCACTCAGGCATGACGGCATTAATACCTGAGGGAATGTTAGGCTTGGTGTGCCGCTGAATCCAAGCGACTGGGTCTGCGAGTTCACGCGGGACAGAAGGGAAGTGACGATGAGGAACACCGGATACACCGGTCGCGGCGTGGTGGCCGCAGCTTGAGCGGCGCCGGTTTCGACGGCCTTAACGGGTTCGCCGAAGGTCGCCGCGAGGAGCGCCGCCGCTACGTCGAACGACGTGCGGCACGCACCGCGGTCCCCGGCCGCACGAAGAGAGTCAAGAAGCTGTGGACCGTCGATGAAGCCAAGACGGCCCTGGACTTTTCGCTGACCGTGCCCGAAGCGGCCCTCAAGGTCGGGCGCACCGCCAGTGCGGTGGAGTCCTTGCGTCTGCGGTGGCGGCAAGGCCGGTTGCCCGACCTTTTGAACATGCATATCCCGCCGCCGCGCAAAGACCAGCGCTGACTAGAACCGGGGATCTGTGATGCTTTATCGATTGACGGCTGGCGGCCGTACCTTCCGCATCGACGCCGATGACGAAACCAGCGACATCTTGCAGTGGTACATCGAATCCAAGGGCACGCCCGAACAGCTGGTGGCCCTGTCGCGCCAGCAGGTGGTGGCGCGCATCGGCCGAAGCGCTTTGCCCACCGATTTCCCCGACCCCGATGTCGTGATCGGTGACCCATCGCGCGAAACCGGTTTCACGCGTGGCTGGTTCGAGTCCACCGTCAGGGAGTGGGAGGATCGCAAGCTCGACACCGAGGCCGTCGGGTCTGCCGCTGAACCCCAACAGGTGGCGACACCCAGCGGTGACGACACGTCCCCGGCCTTGTGGCCGGTCAAGAGCCGGCAGTGGACGGACACCCCGATCATCGCCGATGGACGTGTGGCGATCGTCACCAGCCGCGGCATCGTAAAACCCTCCGGTGTCGTGGTCGCGGGCCCCATGCCCAGTGGTGATTCACTGCACAAGTTTTTGCTCTGGAACTGGGGAACCAAACCTAAAGAGCAGCCTCAGGTCTGGTTCACGTACGAAGCGCTCACCGAGCTGGGCCTACCGATGGATGACCTTCCCGACGATCTGCCAGGGCTGGTCTCAGCGACATTCCACTGCGAGGTTACCTGGAGCCAATCGGGCTGGTTCACATGCCGATTCACCGATCACGACGGCCAAAAGCGCAAGGCTCAACTCGTCCTGGTCCCGTTGATGTACCTGGATCAGCCACCCCAACACCCGGGTGACATGGGGGTCGCCGGAGTCGAAGGCACGAGTACCGAGCTGCCCGAAGACGAATCCGAAGCCGTCAAGATCCTCGCCGACCGCATCTCTTGGCTCGCTGGCGTCGGAGACGCCGGCTTGGTCCCCGCGTCACGGTGGGCCACCGTGGGCGCCCAACTCCTGGACCGCAAACGGCAATCGGGCCGCACCAAGCAGATCGAGGCATGCCCACTGCCCACCGAGGTCGCTGTCGAGGCTGGCGAGCTGGAGCCGACCCTTCCGGTGAAGTGGGACAACCGGCCGCACCGGGCCCGCGAGGACGCAGTTGACGTCCGAGTGGACCAGCGCGCCGCCTATTTGGCCTCCGCCGGACAGGTCGAACTCGGCTATGGCCGCCCCAAAGAGCTGCAGCAGATCAAGGTCGACATCTTCCATGAACAACGACCCCCCTTCGGTCTGTGGCGACTCAATCTGGCGCCGGCCGAGCAGATCGACGGACTGACCACGAAGCTGCCGTTACCGCACCCGGGTATGCACTGGAAAGAACCCACCACCCTGTGGGTCACCACCCGTTGCATTCAGCACCTCACCGCGCCCGTGGAATCCGGCGGCGCCGGGTTGGCTGTCGAAGAACTCGAGATCACCAGCGCATGGGTCTGGCCCGAACAGTCACGGCTGCTGCGGACATGGGCCGACGCGCTGCGCGTCAAACTGCAAGAGGCACGAGAGGTCGAGCGCTTCGACTACCAGCAAATGATCAAGGCCATCTACACCACCTACCTGGGCCGCATGGCCAGCGACAAATGGCCGCCCTACCAGCGTGAGCACCAGCAGCCGGCCTGGTATGCCGCGATCCGCGCCGACACCCGCTTCCGTGCGCTGCGCTACGCCGCGCGCATCGCTGCCGAACACGGCGTGTACCCGATCGCCGCCGAACTCGACGCCTGGATCTACCGCCTGCCCGCAGGAACCAACCCGTCGATCCTGGATGAAAACTCCACCGCCAACGGCAAATACCGCATCAAGTGGACCAGTGCCGACAAGGCAGCTGGAGTCGATGAGGAAGGCGCCGACTGATGAAAAAGGGCCGCTTCGCCAGCTCGGCAACACCCTCCCCGCCGCCGACGTCGCCCCCTCAAATGGCGGGCGCACCGCCAGCGCACAGCGCCGGAGCCTCCGGTGCTGCGGAGCCGGGCGGCAAAGGGTTCGGAGCGGCGTTTCGCGCCCTGGTCGAACGCAAGTTTCGAGAGCTGAGCAAGGCGCAACGCTGGCAAGGCGTATCAGAGTTCAAGCGGCGCGCCGAAGCGCGCCGCCGCGGAACCGCCGAGATGGCCAAACGTCTCGAACGGCAGACCGGGAAACGCCCCGCATCGAGCACCGTCACCCGCAACGCCGCCAAGGGCAGCACACCCAAGGGCGCAGACGAGAAGCGGATCGACCGACAGGCCGCCATCGACCGTGCCGGCGGACTCAAGCAGTTCGCCACCAAGGCCAAGATCAGTGCCAGTCAAGCGCGCCGGTGGCGCGACACCGGCGGACCCATCCATACCTTGGAAGTCATCGTCATCAACTTCAACGTCACCGGCGACCTCCAACACGGCCAGAAAAGCACGATCTCCGACGAGCCGGAGACCCTCGACGTCGACAAGCATCTGGTCGATCAGCTGACGCTCGACGGTGCCGACGCCGACGACTTCATCGAGGCGTACGCCACCGACGACATCGACGCGCAGAAAGAGATCCTCGGCGAGCAGATCGCCAAACACATTCTGATCGACTGGAACGGAGAAATGACCCGCATCTACACGATCAAGACGATCCACACTCTTAGCTTCGGATAGAAACGATCGCGTGTCGGTGGTCTCGGTTAGAGTCGTCCTGTCCACGAGCGTTCGACCATCCGGCTAGGCCCGCGGACCTAGCCATCTGATCCGAAAAAGGATGTAGCACATGAGCACAACGCAAACACACACCCCGGTCAGCCCCGGCAGCGTCACCGTGCCGCAGCTGATCATCACCGCCGCTGAGAGCGAGGAGGCGCAGGGCACGGTCTGGGTCGACTTCGGCGACGGCGGTTCCGCCCGATGGGCAGGACTGAGCCTGCGTACTCTCGACGAGGTTTGCGCGCACCTGGAAACCGTCAAGCCCGCAGACACGATCACCTGATGGCCCGACCGCCGACGGCCGGCGGGCCCAGTGCAGTGATCGACCATGAGCCGACTCCCGCGGCTCCCTACAACATCAACCGGCCGGGTATATGCGTACCCAGTCCCAGAACCCGCGATGGGAATGACCACATGCAACTCACAGAAGAAGAGATCGCCGCCAGGGTCGGGCTACCCGGGCCCGTCATCTGCAGCCCCTCAGTGGGGCCAACAGTGGTCCGGGGTGCCCGCGGTTCGATGCCACCGATGTCCTTCGCGCTCAGGTCGCGGCCTTGATGTTTGCCTACGGTATCCGATGGCAGTGGGTGAAGACGGCGATGGAAAACTCACCGGCTCACCCTGACTCCCTGCGCGCCGCAGTGGATTTCTGGACCGGTGTCGCGCCGTCCCCGATGAGTCCGCGGCACTGGCCGTTTGCGGCCACGGCGGTGGTCACCGCCCTGATGGTGCACGCGCTCTTGACCGGCCTCCTGCTCGGTATTCAACTCAAGCCTGGCGGTCTGCTATGACTGCCACAGGCCAAGCCCGCGGGGCGCGCGGAGCCCGACCGCACCTGTGTCCCGCCCGACGCATCCATGCTGCTGCCAGCGGTTGGACCCGCTCATACCAAAGGAGCCCTGATCATGACCGACAGTCGTGTGTACTCGCCGGCACAGCCCTGGTTTCCGCCGGCGGCGCCGGTGGAGTTCCCCGAGGGTCGTCTCACTCCGGCGTGGGCGGGCAAGGTGGCCAAGTCCGATCGTGGCGACATCGTGATCCGCTCCCACCTGGTGCCGCGTCATCCCAAAGACAAGCGCTACATGGGTGCGTTTCGGACCTTCTGGCGAGCAATGGCCTTCGCTGACCGCAAAGGTGTCTACGCCATGTTGGCGCGCTGGCTTGCTGATGCCGACGCAGAACTGACCAATCCCGCCCTCAGTGATGCCGACGCTGCATTGGTACGCCGGTTCCGTGGTGACGTCGACGGAGCACTCAACCGGCTCAGCCGCGCCAACGACGAACCGATGGCCTGGGCCGGCGCCGAATTCTCCAAGTACGCGCCGGAAGAGCGCGTCCTGCTCGAAGCCCTCATCGGCGCGATCGCCCTGCACCGTGCCGGGGACCTGTCCGACGACCAACTGTACGCAATCCTCGGATGCCTCGACGTCGACCCCGCCGACCGGGACTGCAGTATCACCGAAACCTCGCTAGGCAAGATACGAACCGCGGCGCGTACAGGTGAGCCGCTGGAGCTGCAGTCCACCTACCGCCGATCCTGAGCGCCGACGCATCGGCAGATGGCAGTCGCGATGACGCCGGGCCAACGTGGGCAGTGGTCGCATCTACACTAAAAGCGATGCAGGACAATGTTATTCGGTGCCAACAGAGAAAGCTAGGTGTGATGTCTCACCACGTTGGTTACGCGAACCTACATCAGCGGAACTCGGGCTCAGTCTACTCGACTGGCATTGCGGCCAAAGGAGACTCACGGAACTCACGTCGAGCGACGTCACCGGATTGAGCCGAATACCCGACTTCCAGGCGCGTCACATTGCTGATATGGACCAGGCCGCGCTCGATTCGGTTGCTCCAGGTTTCTGGCTCGAGGCTATGCGCGAGGCGCGCCAGGGCTGATTTGTCGATCAGCCACGTCGGTTCTGTCATTGCCATGCCTGGCGCATCAGGTCGTCGTCGGCGAGGCCCGCGACGGCCCGGCCCATCCGTTGTAGGTCATCGTGGGTGACCGGCACTCGCAACGCGCGAGCATCCTGGGCAAGGCGGCGGCGAATGTACTCAACGCGCGACAAGCCCAACTCGGCAGCTCGGGCATCGAGCCCAGCGAGTACATCATCGGGAACGTCGCGGATTAGCACGTCACTCATGACTCGATGATATCATATGATATCTCGGTCTCCTCTAATCCACCCGGCGTGCTTGACCAGCGCACGGGTGTTCACGAGTTTGGAGAGCTGCACGGTGGTCGGGTGCTCGATCAGCAGACCGAACACGGCTTCAAAATAGGGGGGCATCGGCGAAAATTGCAGCGCGACCCCGAAGCGAACAAAATTTACATCGGCATAGGTTGCGCGCCGCCATCATATACCGATATAAACAAGACCATGCACAGCAACAGCCCCCTCCCCACCTCGTCCAGCTGGTCATTGCCCGCAGTTCCAGACCACCGAAAATCACAGGCCGCGGCAGAAGTCGATCTTCGGGTCCTCCGTGAATACATCCGGGCGATCAAGACCGCCTGCGACGATCTGCACGGCGACCCTTTCGACCAGCGGGCACGTGCTGAACTGGTAAGCATGATCCAGCACCAAAGTGACGCCGCTGACGCAGCCTATGCCCGACTCCAAATCCGCCAAACCAACAGGACCACCCCAGAACTACAACCCAACGTCTTCACATCTTGCGCTGCCACACGCTGATCTGTCCCAGGGGTGGATGGGGTCACAGAAGCGTCCGCACTGTTTCGTTGCTCTTTTTGGCGACGGTCGGTTGGTCGAGCAACAGCCATGCGTGGTGTGGCGAAGACGGTCCACAACGCTGCGAAAGTAATCCGCGCCCAGGCTAGACCCGCGCGCTCCGGGACGGATCGAGCTTGAGTAGCAACAACCCAGTAACATCTGTATACGCCGGATGGTATTCACATGAAACGAGAGTATATGACCAGTAGTGCTTCACTTGACGGTGAAGAGAAGTCTGAACTGGCGCAGAAGTTGAACAAGCTGTTCGAAGTCATGCGTCGCCCGGGCGAGCCCGTGCTGTCGAACGCTGCGGCGGCCGAAGCGATTAAGGCGAAGACGGGCGTGTCGATCAGTGCGGCGTATTTATGGCAACTGCGCAGTGGTTTGAAAAAAAATCCCACGGTTACGCACCTGCAGGCAATCGCCAAATATTGCGGAGTGCCGGCGTCGTATCTGATAGATTCGGGCATCGACCCTGAGGTCGATGCGCAGCTCGACTTGCTACAGGCACTACGTGATAGTGGAGTGCGTGATTTGGCGATGCGCGCTTTCGGGCTCACCCCGAACGCGATCACAAACATCGCGGCAATGGTCGATCATGTGCGGCAGTTGGAGCAATTGCCACCGGTCGCTCGCGGAGAGGGAGCCCTTAGATGGCGATAACCAGTGACGAAATGCTCGCCATGGTGCGTGCACTCCCCATACCGATACCCTGGGATAGAAACGTTTTCATCGAAAACCTATCTGAAATGCGGGGTCGCGCAATCACGCTAATTCCGACTGACACCGCAACGCTGGGGGTTGGCCCCTGCGGACTCTGGTTGGCGCGCGATGACGACGACTTGATCCTGCATGAAATCGGCACTTCTGACTATCATATCGATCAGATCGTGGGTCATGAGCTCGGGCATATGTGGCTGGGGCATGGTCGAAGTGATGTTTTCGGCGGCGATAAGGAACGTCAACGCGACCTGTGTCGTCAGCTTTTCCCAAAAATCGATCCTGAAATGGTGCGTGTAGTCCTGGGGCGCACCAACTGTACTGGTGATGGCGACGAACGCGACGCAGAAATGTTTGCATCCCTGCTGATGCTTGCGGTCACTGAAGCCACCGAACGTCAATCGATAGTGCGTAGCTTCTTCCGCCAATAATGATGCTCCTGGTGTCTTTTGAGCTCATCGGGTCCATCATCTGGCGTTTCGGTCTGTCAGAGGAAGAAACGCTTCAGCGGCCCCGCGGTTACCGTCAGGTGGGTTGGTGACCGCCTCCACCGTGCCGGGCATCATCGCCTGGCCTCTAATCGGATTGATGACGCTGGTGCTGGTCGGGCGCTATCGTTGGTTCAACACCAACCTTTACGAGAAATACTTCAACCGTACGTTGGCGTTTCTTCTGGTGGCCCAGATCTTGCGTGAGCACATTGTGCAAAACATATTCGTTGGAACAGCTTTCATGACTTCGCCCGGCACGTGGCAGTTGGGTAGCGCTGTGTTAGCCTACAGCTTCTCCGAATTCGTCGGGTTCACCCTGTTGTGGTCGGGCAATTCCGAAGCTGATACCCGCCGCAAACACCGGTACTATCGCCTGGCGGCCGCGCTCCTTGCCGCCGGCTTGTTCATCTCTGGTAGTCGCGCTCGACTCGACCAAGTGTCATTTGAGTTAATGCACGGCTGGGACTCCATGGTGGTCTTGAGTTGCATGACAGCAATGTTGATGGTCTTAGCGGCGCAGGTAATATGGAATTCGCTCCGCGAACTGCGTATCCTCAGGAGGCGGCGCGAACGCTGGATCGCGCTGAGCACACTGTCGATGGGGTTAGTGGGGGCCGGGGTCGTGCTCCACGAGGCCGGCCTGCACACTTTAGATCAACTTGGCTGGACGAACACCGGCGACTACCGGCGGGATTCCCACGCGGCCGGCTTGTTCTTCGCAATCTGGGCCCCGTTCGTGATCGCTGCTGTCCCTCTTGGGATGAAGCTGCTCGGCTCACTTGGACTGGATCCGATCAGCCGCAGCTGGTGCAAATTGCAGCCGCTGCGACAAGCCATGAGAACCGTTGTCCCAGAATGCGTCTTCGGCTTTGACGACGAGCCGGGGCGCGGAAAGTCGGCGCTGCAACTACATCACAGCGTCGTGGAGATCCGCGACGCCATCTTGCGACTGCGCCCCTACGTCCCTGCAATACCCGACCACGATCTGAGCTGTTTCCTCGACGAGCCCAACGCGGTACCGGCGCACGACCATGACGCCGCGCTTGCAGCCCTTCGCCTGGCTCACGCCGCCAGAGCCAAAGCCGCCGGCATCATCGTGGATCGTCTCGACATCGACGCAGCACCACTGGTCGTCGCGTCGCAAGCGAAAACCCTCGACGAAGAAGCAGCCGAATTGGTCAAGCTGGCGAAATGGTGGCCTGCCGCTTACGCCGCAACGCAATCTGCGGCCACCACGAAAGCGAGCCCGACGATATGACGGTGCCGACCGCTAAGCCGATTCCGCATCCCCGCTTTCGGCTGCCCTTCCTCGGTGATCTTTTCACGATCGACTTCGCCAGCCCAGTACTGGGAACGACCGAAAAATTACGCAAGTCCAGCGACGGAATCTTGCAGCAACGCATCTTCGCTCTGTCGGCTATCGCGCTCTCCGACACCGCCCTAATCGACGAGGTGAATGACGAAACCCGGTGGCAAAAGCACGTCGGACCCCTCGTCGACAAGTTGCGCCTGACGCTAGGCGACGGCCTGTTCACCGCCTACAACGATGAGCCCAATTGGAATAAGGCCCACAACATCTTGATGCCGGCGTTTACCAAAGCAGCGATGCAAAATTACCACGACAGCATGACTGCCACCGTGCGAGAACTCCTTGAGGCATGGAACATCCACAGCGCCAAGCAATCCTGGATCGACATCCCCGCCCAAGCCAACCGCCTTACCGTCGAAATCATCGCGCGCGCCGGGTTAGGCCACTCGCTTGGCAACCTCAGCGGCCCTGGGGAGAACGCGTTCAGCACGGCCATCATCAATGAACTGGGCTATGTCCGACGTGCTATGCGTGTCGATCCCATCCCCTTCTACACCAAGCTTTTCGGGCAGAAGCGCTATCTACAACACTTGGCGGATAAGGAATTCATTCGCCATCTGGTCTGCGACATTGTCGAGGCTCGCCGCCACAACCCGAAAACAGGTCCGCGACAGGACATGCTCGACATCATGCTCCACAGCGCCGATCCCGATACCGGCGAGCGGCTCGACTCCGACAACGTCGTCAATCAGATCCTCACGATGATGGCCGCCGGTAGTGAAACCTCGGCCAACACAATCTCCTTCGCTCTGTACTATCTGTCCGCCAACCCCGACGTGGCCGCCAAAGCCCAAGCTGAGATCGACCAACGGTGGCCCAACGGCAGCTTCCCGGACATCGAATTCGACGACATCGCCAAGCTGCGGTACCTGCGCCGTGTCGTCGATGAAACGCTGCGGCTGTGGCCCGTAGCCCCGGGCTACTACCGTCAAGCCCGATGTGACACCACCCTTGGCAACGGCAAATACCTTTTCCGGCAAGGGGACTGGGTGGTAGTCGTCCTCTTGGCCGCTCACCGCGCCCCCGCCTGGGGTCTGGATGCCGACCAATTCAACCCCGATCGGTTCCTGCCCGAGAATTTGCGAAAGTTACCCCCGCACACCTACAAACCCTTCGGCACCGGCCCCCGTGCCTGCATAGGTCGCCAATTCGCGCTGCACGAGATCGTGTTGACACTGGCTGCGATCCTGCACCAATACGACCTGGAATCCAAGCCCGGATACCACCTCGAGATCGCTGAAACCCTGACTCTTAAACCAGCCGACTTCCAGCTACGTTTACACCCACGCCGCCATCTTGGCGACCGGCGATAGGCATCGTGATGCGCTTGCCTGCCATGCCACTGCCGCTGTCGGTCGCCCGCGCCATGATCAGTGCTCGACGCCGTGTGTTGGATCTCGCTGATGCCGCGGTGCCAGGAGAGATCGTGCTTTTCTTGGACACCGCGCTCGGGCTGCAGAAGACGAAGATCGTGGGCGTGCTCGTTTCCTCGGGGTTAGCCGATGCTCTGGGCCAGGATGCGCGTTACCCAGTCGAACTGGCACACGTACTGGGATTAGACCCCGACGTGACGATCAGGATCGTCAACGTCGCGATCACCTTGCGGCTGATGAAACGGGACCGCAAAGGACGTGTGCGCATGACGAAGATCGGCGCGCCGCTGAGCCGCGACCATCCCAAATCGATCGCCTCCTGGATTGCCTACTGCGCGGACCCCGACACCGCAGCGGCATATGCGCACCTTGACGCGCAGCTGCGCAAGGGCGCCCAACCCTCGGGATACCAGAGGGCGTTTGGCAAGTCGTTGTGGGCCTACTTTGGTGATCGCCCAGATGTGGGAGCCACATTCGCAGATGCAATGCGGCAGCTCACCCAGTTCGACCTCGCCGGTATCGTGCGGGCTTATCCATGGCCACGACGTGGAGTCATCTGCGATGTCGGCGGGGGGGTCGGGCACGTACTTGCGGCCATCCTCGAACATCGGCCCGACGCTCGCGGTATCCTGCTCGATTCGCCCGAGGTGATCGAGCAGGCAGGCAGATTTCTGCGCGAGCGAGGGGTGGCCGACCGGATTGAGTGCCGCACCGGCGACCTGTTCGGTCAGCTGGACGCTCGCGCTGACGTCTACACGATGAAGTGGATTCTGCACGACTGGAGCGACGATGCCTGTCGCGACATCCTCAAGCGGGTCCGCGCCACCATGCCACCTGGCTCGAAGCTGGTCACAATTGATCTGCACCACGAATCAGACCGGCCGAACATTGTGACAGCAATGCTCGACGCGCACATGCTTGCCTGCTGCGAGGGCGGTCGAGAACGCTCGCCACAACAGGTGCACGCTCTGATGCGCGACGCCGGGCTCATACCCGGACGAGTCCGCCACTTCGGGCCGACAATGCTGGTCGAGGCTATCAGCCCGTAAGCGTCTAGTGTCCTGGGCCAGTTCCTATGGGAGGTACTGGCGTTAACGGCTGGCCGAGGACTCGACAAAAATTACCGCAATTGGGAAATTTACCGCACAAGGAAGATAGGATGGAGTCGCCCTCGGGCCGAACGTTCGCGCGGAACTGATTGTGAGGTAGTTGCAAATGTCGTTCGTACTTGTCGGTCCGCAGATTGTCGAGGCCGCTGCGACAGAATTGGCAGGAATCGGATCGGCTGTGAGCGAGGCCAACGCCGTGGCTTCGGCGTCAACGACGGGGGTGTTGGCTGCGGGTGCCGATGAGGTCTCGGCGGCGATCACGGCGATGTTCAATTCGCACGGGCAGGCCTATCAGGTATTTAGTGCTGAGGTTGCGAGTTTCTACGACCAGTTTGTGCAGCTGATGACCGCGAGCGCGGTGTCTTATGCCACAGCAGAAGCGGTCAACGCGAGTCCACTGCAGACGCAGCTGCTGGAGGTGATCAACGCGCCGAGCAACGCACTGTTGGGGCGCCCACTGATCGGTGACGGCGTGGCCGGCACAGCGGCGAACCCGGATGGGCAGGCCGGCGGGTTACTGTACGGCAATGGCGGTAACGGCTACAACGGCCTGGGCGGTAACGGCGGCGCGGCCGGGCTGATCGGCAACGGGGGCGCTGGCGGTATCGGCGCGGCTGGCCTCACAGGAGGCGCCGGGGGTGCCGGAGGCTGGTTGAACGGCAACGGCGGCAACGGCGGGGCTGGCGGTGCAGGTGTCGGCGCTGGCGCCGGCGGCAACGGCGGCGCGGGCGGGGCTGCCGGGCTGTGGGGTTCTGGGGGAGCCGGCGGCGCAGGAGGTGTCGGAGCGGCCGGTTTTAGCCCCGCAGTCGGCTACGGCGGCGCCGGCGGAACAGGCGGGGTTGGGGGCGTCGGCGGCAACGGGGGACTGCTGTATGGCAACGGCGGCAGCGGCGGCGCTGGCGGCGCCGGGGGCGCTGGCGGCGCCGGCGGAACCGATCCGGTGATCAACGGCTGGGGCTACCGCGCCGGGGCAGGTGGCGACGGCGGCGCTGGTGGCCAGGGCGGAAACGGCGGATGGATCTATGGCCACGGCGGTGACGGAGGCATCGGCGGAGCTGCTGGCAACGGCGGCACGGGCGGGCCAGCCCAAACCATCGGTGGATTCGGCGGGCAGGGCGGAACCGGCGGGACGGGCGGTGTCGGCGGGGCAGGCGGCCACGGCGCGGCCCTCATCGGCAACGGCGGTGACGGCGGCACCGGCGGAGCGGCCGGAAACGGCGGCACCGGCGGCCGCGGCGCCACCATCGGCGGCGGCGGGGGAGCTGGCGGATTCGCCGGCGTACCGGGCCCCGGCGGGGCCGGCGGGGGGTCCGGATTGCTGTTCAGTCAGCCCGGCCTGGTCGGTGCGACCGGACCTGCTGGCGTCAACGGTAGTGCGGGACCCTCAAGCCCCATCAGTGTGCCTGGCATCCAGCAGGGTCTCGGCGGAGTATTCCAACAGCTACAAGGCATGATCAACACCGCAGGGTTCAACGCCAACCTGTTCGTCTACAACGCAGTTGCCAACACCAACCTCGTTATCGCCCAAATTAACGGCACCGCCGAATACATCGGAGCGTCCATCACCACCGGGCTCAACACCCAGATCGCCGGCATCAACTTAGCCGTCCAACAGGCCATCCACCAAGGGGCTGTGAACGCACAAAAGACGGTGCTCAACGCTGCCGGTCTCGGCTTCTTAGATCCTGGCACCGGCAACCTAGGGCTATTCAACTTCGGAGACAACAACCAGGGTTTCTTGAATTTCGGCAGCGGTAACAACGGGCTGCTCAACGTCGGCAACGGAAACAACGGCAGCTTCAACCTCGGTTACGGAAACAACGGAAGCCTGAACGTCTTCGGCGACAACAACATCGGCAGCTTCAACCTCGGTGGCAGCAACGTCGGAAACTTCAACGTCGGCTTCGGCAACGTTGGCCACAACAACATCGGCTTCTACAACCACGGCAACCGCAACATCGGCCTCAACAACATCGGCGACAGCAACCGCGGGATCGGACTGCTTTCGAACAGGGCAATCGGCATCGGCCCGCTCTCGATCGGGCTACCCTTCTGAGCCGCATCACGAACGGCGCGCATCCAGGATCTCACGAGACGCGCCGCTACATAAAAAGGTGACCCGGCTTGCGGCTAGTATCAAATACCCCTTTGGGATAAGTGAGCCATACTTGGCCGAGCTTTCTGCATCGCGTTCATCACTTCTTCGGCGGAAGCCCGGCGGTTTACAGCCTCTATGTCATGAACAAATCTAATTCTTGATGGCGTATAACCGCAGCAACACGTTATCGTTTGGTCGGCCTCTGGTAGCACTTTCAGGTTCAGTAGGGGTGACAAAGCCGAAAATCACCCCACGTCTCCAACCCGGCTGGCCCTTCGAAAGTCCGAACCATCGCCGCCGCGCTCGAAACCGCCTTATCATCGCCCACTTCGGTATAGGTAAGGGAATAAAATCAGTCATACCGAAGTTCAAAAATCGTTCGCAATGTCCATCAACCGATTTGATCGGGGTCACACCTATCGCCTCTAATTCGCGACGCATAACATCGACCGCCTCAGACCAGGTCAGCTGATCGCCCAGTGTCTTGTACACCGAGTCTCCATCTAGCGACGAACAATGAGAATACCGACTGGTGTATTTACAAACCAGTGAACCGTTCACTCCGAGACGCTTCACCGACACCCAGGCGCCGGCGGGATAATAGTGGACGTTGTGTTCTCCGATCGATAAAACTTTCTGTTTGTCGCGTTCCCCGAATGGCAACAGCTCTCGATGCACATTCGCGACGCGCAAGATCGAACCAGCAATTATCTGCACTGAGTCAAACACTTCCACGTGATGACGTGATAATTCCACTTCTGCGCGACCAAGGTTAACGTCCATACCGCTGATCATAGTGGAGCCGACGACTTGATAGCCATCCCAAATCCCATCCGGCAAATTACTGGGAGCCTAGCGCTAATCTGCCGTCTTTAGTTAGCGGGCCGCGCGGCGCCGCGTACGAACAGCCAGTCGCGTCCCGGTCGTGGTGTCCTTCGAGGACCTGTCGTGAACACCGCCGTGTTCAGCGGCTAGCGCTGCCCAACGTTCACCGCAACATCCACCATGTGCGCACCGACTTCTGTCGGTAGGCGCCACTAGACTGAGATCATTCGGAGAGCAAGACAGCCGATCACCTTCCACCGGCCGGACACGAGTGCCCGGTCCCCGAATGCAAGGGAGACACCCCATGACAGCTGCGGCCACGCCAGCCTTCACCGTGACCCTCACCGCCACCCAGACCACGTTGTTCAACATCGACGCAGCAGCATTTGAGCGCTGGTGCGCCGCCAAGGGCGAGGATCTGGAATGCGAGATCCCCATCTGGACAATGTCCGACGCCGGCGCAGCATTGTCCGAGATGTTCTACGACGCCAGAAAAGCCGGCGTGATCGTCGGAGACGCCGCCTTCGAGCTCAACGTCTACGGCGACGACGACGTCGAGGTCAGCGGCTTCTACTGCGTGCTCAAGAACGTCTCCGGTAGCCAGCGGCTGATCGGGCTCACCAGCGGATGGACCGAAGTTCTGCGGATCACGGACGCGACCGATGCGCCCGAATGCGCCCGGGAACATCTCGAGGAGATCTGCCGCGTCGCCAACGATGTCCTGCGAGCAGTAGGCGCCAATCCCGGCGGCACGGGCCTCACACACCGGCACTCGAATCGGGCCTAACGCAACGCAACGCCGGGATGTTGTCGGTGCCTACCGGCGGCCTCCCAAATATGCTGCGGGACAACCCTTGAAAGCAACAAACGGCCGCGTGAGCACACGCGGTCACCGACCGCCAAAAGAGAGTCGAGACGATGGGATCGATCGGCTACGCCATTCCTCACGGAACCTCCGCACGCGCCGAAATCGCCAAGCATGTACGGGGCACCAACGCTGAAGTCAATTGCCTCCAACTCAGCACCAGGCGACGGAGGCGAGGACGGACTTCGGCTTTGGAAAGCCCGGTTAGGACTACGGATTCCGCGCTGGGGCTGGTTCATGTCCGAGTGGTCGCCCGTGTAGCCACCCAACTGAAGCGCCCGGCGCAGGCGCGCCTACCGCGGACGTCCCCGCTCGCAAACTGACCCACGACGTCATCGGCGAACCGAGTTCGCCACCAACCACCGGCTTGGGCGTGAACGCCCGGTCATCCGACCCGAGGAGGCACTTGTGGTCATTCACCCACAGAACGCGATCACCGGTGAAACGCACGAGGAGCAGCGCCGCCGCGCCATGTCCCTGCAATACCGCATGGCCCACACCCGTGGCGCTTATCGCGTGCGCTGGGACGCCTACGACCTCGCTGTGCTGTACCTCACCACCGGGCGGCCAAACCTGTTCTCCCCGAAACAGATCCACGGCCAGATTGACGGCGGCCGCTGCGCCTATGCGCCCGTGCGCGCGGCGATCGCCGATGCGCGCCGCGACTGCAATCAGGAAGCGATCAGATAGGAGGCCGATCATGGCAAAGACCACCGACGAGACGAGCTGCAGCGTGTGCGGTGTGAGACTCCTCCGGCGCTGGAACCGCAGCGGTACGGACTTCACCTGGCTCGACGAGGGCGGGCACAATTACGGGGGAGATGGGGGTCCAGCCGGCGTCGATAATATCTGGGACTACCTGGACTGGTTGCGCATCCACGACATCGGCGGGTACTCACTGTTCCTCGCCCGTGTAACGCTGGGTGCCGGAATCCTGCCCTGGCAGCACTGGCACTCGCCCGCGCCCGCACCCGTGGTCTACGAGCCGGGGGAGGTGCCGCCCTGGTGCTGCGGCGAGCCGGCCCGACTTGGCCGTGACGGCTGGCTCTGCCGTGAGAACAAGCTGCACCGACCCCACTCCGCCGGCAGTGCTCCACGCTGCGGCGCCCCACCGAGCATTCCCGGAGACCTGGGTCGCTTCCGGGCGACGGAATCGAGCGACAGAGCCGGTACTGCATCTGTAGAGCGAGCGTGACAGTGGGGGGAAGGAACACCGTGATGTGCAAGGCCAGCCATGAGTCCGGAGGTCCGCGACGGCGCAGCGGCGGCGCCCGAACTCAGCTGACACGATCGCGTGCCTTAGGTCGACAAGCTCCAAACACAGGTCGAAGCGCTCGGGGGCGCACAGTCTCGCGAAGCGCCCGCGGGCAACCCAGCAGCACCACCGGAGCTGCTCGTGTACTGCGGCGCGGTAGGACACAACGGCGCCCATACCTTGGTCGCGGAGTGTCACGAACCCGCTCACGTCGGTCGCAGTTACCTCGACGTGATGGGATGAACCCAATTCGCAGTCGACGGGCCGCAAGGAACATTTGTGATCACCAGCAAAGCCGGCAGCACCTGGGAATTGTGGCGCAACGACAAGCTGCCCACCACGGCCAGCAGCCACAACTTCGATACCTTGGTCAGCCGTGCAGTGGCGCTCTCCGGCAGAGGGCCGGCCACCCCGCTGCCACCGGAGTTCTGTGCGTGGTATTTCGGCGACGACAACGTCATGTCCGAGCGAGCCTGCCAAAACCGTGGTGACGGAGTTCTGATCCTGCCCTCACGCGACTGGTGCGACGGCTGCGAAAACAGCGACTAGAGCCAAGTGTCGGTGCGCCCCAATATAATGGGGACACCCAGCTATTTCAGCGGCGAACCATCCGGCGGGGCTTGCGAGCCCAGTCAACGACAGGAGACGTTCATGGGCAGTGACAGTAACCACAACCGCCACGACACGCGCTACACGCACCTTCCGGTCATGTTCCGTGATGAGTACAACGACAAGACCTACGGCACTATCGTCCTCGAAGGCGAGATGACCGAAGATCAACACGCAGAGCTGAACCGGTATCTGCTGCGCGGCAACGAATATCGTCCAGCTGTGCTCGACCTGATCGGCTTGGTGCTGAACCGGACCGACGACGAATGGTTCGAGATGAACCTCACCGAAATGAAGATCGAAGCCAGCGACCAGCCGCGCTGGGGTGGAGAACTCGACGAGTATCTGCCCGCATCGATCGAAGAGTTCATCGCCTGCTTCAAAGCGGCCGCTCAACGTCGGTGGCGACTGCCGGGAACGCTGCACGTCGAGATTGACGCCACCATCGACGACGGCTGGCTGGCGACCGTGCCAGCACTGGAATCAGTCATCGCACGAGTCGAAGAGCAGCTCGCCGCCGGGAACATGCCAGACCTCCGCTGCACCGTCGTCAAAACACCAGAGGGACAACCCATCGGGTGCGCGTGGGTGACCGATTAACCACGAACGGCTCAACGAGAATGAACCGTAAACATGATGATTACCAACGCATTCCGACAGGAACATACGTGGAAGCGATCGAGGATTGGGACACCCCACAACGGGGTCCTCTCTCTAACCAAGTGGTTCCCGCTAGAGCTTCGTCTCGCTCGGTGTTTGTGCTGGCGAGGGCCTTGTAGCCCTGTCGGGCCAGGTAGCGTTTCAGGCAGCGCAGGATGTCTTTGGGGGACAGTTGTTCTCGTGCGCGACGATCACGGTAGGCGCGGGTTTGGGGGTCGGTGGCGAGCCGGGTGCGTGCAGGGCTTCGGTTGGCTTGGCGGGTCGCCGCCGCGTGATAGCCGGTGGCGTAGGTTTTTCCGCTGGACGCCGGGATCGGTCCGACCCCGCAGAGGGTGTTGAACGGCACTCGGTATGGGGACCGCCGCGGCACTGTGGGTGACGATGAGAAGTGCGGTCCTGTGCGGCGGCATGGTGAATACGACCAGGGCCGGCCGAGGAACGGACGGCTACCAGGTGTCGGGTCGGTGTTCACGGTGACGGTGGTCCAACGAAGGAGATCGGCTCGCGCAGAGCTGATTGCGAACCGTCTGCTACCAACACGATTTGGCCCCTTCCCGCGGGCGAGGACGTGATAGACCGCCGCTTTGCCATCGAAGGGGCTAACGGTCTTCGACGGCCGATCGCCCAGATTCTTGTTGGCGCCGGCGAGGATGTGGTGGACGTGCCCTCAACACTGGCGATGAGCGTCGAGATGACCTGGCCACGAGCGCGCCCGTGTCCTCAACCGCCTACACCAGACCCCGCAGGTGACGCCTGCCCTGTCATTCTCACTGGGTTTCAATGCACACCTTCCTTTGAGGGAAGGATGGCAGGATGCCAAGCAGGCCCGCTGGTTTGGGAACACGCGAGGACTACGAGACCGAATGGCCGGCGATCCGTGCGCTGTCCTCACGCGACGCGGCCGGCCGCCCGTCTAGCTCATTTGACTAGCAAGCTGAGCTTGTTCACCAATGCGTGGTTGAGGTAGCTGGTTGCTGCGGGCCCGCCGGTGTTGAGTGCGGTGATGGTGGCGGGGTCGTCGACGATGACTAGTGTCCCGCTATATCCGTTGAACGGTCCGGGCAGCCCTGCGTATCCGCCGCCTCCGGCAGCTTTGTCGGTGCGCAGTACGATCATCACATCAGCCGTAACCACTTGGTAGAAGGACTGATTGACGTCCAAGGGCTTGTCGGGTGGGTCGGCGGGACTGGTGCGCTTGGCGTATGGGTGGTAGCGGAAGCCGAGGCCTTCGAGGTAGTTGGTCGGCGCCGATGTGGGTGTGACCACTGTTGTCGTCGTGTCGGAGTAGTTGATGACCACAATGGTTTTGCCGCCGAACCGGGGATGTTGGGATTTGATGGTGGCTTGTTGTGCCGCTGCGTCGTCGAGCAGTGTCTTGGCGGTGTCGGAGCGGCCGAGGGCCGTGGCGATCCAGGGCAGCTGTTGTTGCCAGACCAAGTCTTGGCCGCTGTTGGCCGGGCGGGTCAAGGTGGGTGCGATGGCGCTCAGTGTGTCGTAGGTGGATTTGTCGATCTGACCGGTGTCGATGATGAGGTCCGGTTTGGCTGCGGCTAGTGCGGCTGGGTCGGCGTTCGGCAGTAATGTTGCCGAGGAATGCACCATGGTTTGCAGCCAGCTGGGAAGTGGGCTTTGGATGCCGCCGATGGCCACTGGTTGCACTCCGAGGGATAGCACAGCGTCTGGGTCGCCGGGGCCGAGTGCAGCGACGGCCACCGGCCGCCTATCTAGCTTGATCGTTCCAAGGGTGCCGGCCAGGGATTGCGGTTGGTAAGGCGCTAGGTGGCGTTCGCTGTCTTTGTTGTTGTGGTTGAACAGTATTGCGACTGTTGCGACGATCGCCGCGATCATGGCCACAGCGGTGCCGCCGGTGATGAGTGCGCGTTTGCGGTGCCGGCGGAGTGGCTGGGTCCTGAGATGCCGGCCACGGGTGGGCCGCTGATGGTTGGTGGTGCTGGGGGCGGCGTGGTGGGGTAGGACAATGCAGGTGGTGTCCAGCTTTTGGTTTGTGGGCCGGCGGCCGGCGTCGAAAGCCCGGTGGTGTTGGCCAAGGCTGCGGCGGTGGCAGCGGCCAGTGCGGTAGCGGACTGAAAGCGGTCATTCGGATCTTTGGCGAGTGCTCTGGTAATGACGTCGTCGATGGCGGTTGGCAGGCCAGGGGTGTGCTCGCTTGGGCGTGGGATCGGCCGCATCAGGTGTCCGGTCGCGATCACTCGCAGAGAGCCCGACCCGTCATCATAGGGTGTGCGGCCGGTCAGTAGCCGAAACAGCGTGCAGCCCAACGAGTAGATGTCGGCGCGGTGATCGACTGGGCGGCCGCCTTCGATGGCTTCGGGTGCGGCGTAGGCGGCGGTGCCCACCAGCAACCCGGTCCCGGTCAGTGCTGTGGCGTCATCGGCGGCGCGGGCGATGCCGAAGTCGGCCAACAGCACTCGCTCGTGGTCGGTGCCGGGCGCCGACACCAGGAAGTTGGCGGGTTTGATGTCGCGGTGCAGCACTCCTCGGCCGTGGGCGTAGTCAAGTGCCGTGGCGACATCGCCAATGATCCGCACGACACGGGCAGGGGTGAGGTCGGGCCAGTTGAGATCGCTCACAGCGATGCCCTCGACGTATTCCATAGCGATCCATAGCAGGCCGTCGTCGGTTGTTCCCCGGTCGTAAACCCGCACGATGTTGGGGTGGTTTAACGTGGCGGCTAGGTCGGCTTCGCGGGTGAAGCGGGTGCGGAACTGGCGGTCTAGTGAGAGTTCGGCGGACAGTATCTTGAGCGCGTCGCTGCGGGGCAGGGTGGGGTGGCGCGCCAGGTAGACGGTGCCCATTCCGCCAGCGCCTAGCACACCTTCGATGCGGTAGCCCGCGATCATGGTTCCTATGGCTAGCGGCATCGCGGGCCTCACGTCCCAGTTAGCATGCGGTATTGGGCCGCCATCTTTTGGTGGAGGTCGGTTTCCTGGGTTGATTGGGCGACGAATGCGTAACGGTCGGCCGCTGCCACACACCACGATGCCAGTGTTTCTTTGAAGCAGCGGGCTTTTGGCATGCCCGTAATCCCGGCCCCTGCGGGGTGCGTGGACCGGGCGTAATCGGCGACGATGCGGTTCGCCGAGTCGGAATCAGGTGTCTGATAGACACGCACCTCACCGGTTTCAACTGCCTGTTGCAGGCCAACGGATTCGAACAACGCTTCAAGGTGCACCGGGTCACCGGGCTCCAACTGAAGCGCTCCCTGCCGGTCATAGACGCCGTCATTGACTGACTCGGCACCGGTTGATTGGGGCATGGTGTGGGCCAGCAGTCCGCTGGGATCGATCGGCAATTGCGCCAGTTGATCGAGTGGGGTCGGAGTGAATTTGTCGATCAGCGGCTGCTGGAGATCTAGTGTGGTGGCCACGAGTTGGGCAGCGCTG
>NZ_VTZN01000489.1 GCF_008370645.1 Mycobacterium simiae | reverse complement strand
CCACACCAACCCCGTCTCCTTGCGCGAGAGCCTGTTCCAGCTGGACTGGCCCGCCCTACCCGCCGACACGTTCCCACATGCCGAGCCCGCACGCTCTTGGGTGGTGATCGGCAACGCCGAGCACCTGCCCGCCGGCCTCCACCAACTGCCGGCCTACCCCGACCTGACCCACCCCGATCTCACCGACACCGACCTGGCCATCTGGGCACTACCCCTACCGGACGGCGATCCCCTGCACCAAACACACGACCTCACCAAACACACCCTGACCCAACTACAACACTGGCTGGCCCGACCCGACACCCACAACACCCACCTGGTCATCCTGACCCGCCACGCCGTCACCACCAACCCCCACGACCCCACCCCCGACCTCGCCCACGCCGCCACCTGGGCACTGATCCACACCACCCAAAACGAACACCCCAACCGCATCACCCTGCTCGACACCGACAACGACGACAGCGTCCTGGTCAACATCCTCGCCGCTCTGGGACAGGGCAGCGAACCCCAACTCGCCCTGCGCAACCGCAGCGCCCACACACCCCGCCTGGCCCCGACCACACCGCCGCAGACCCCCACCA
>NZ_VTZN01000488.1 GCF_008370645.1 Mycobacterium simiae | reverse complement strand
GACAGCCCGGGTTGAGGAACAGAAGAAGTCGTCCGGACTCCGCGCAGTTAGCGGCGTGTAACCAGACCAAGAATTCGACACCGCCGAGGCCAAACCCTTTCCCGGCTCCAGCGATCCCGTATCACTTGGCTAGGTCGTTGCGGCCTTGTACGAAACACGATGGCCCCGATCCCTTCTCGTCCAAGGGTTCGAGACCATCGTCCCAAATCAAAGCTGCATACCGGCGTAGTCGGGCGTGGATCGACTACTAAGACCCGGGCTTACCTGGTGAGCCGAATGGAAAGCCAAACGCAAACCCGCCAGTGCCGCCACCCAAGTTGCCCAGCAGACCGGTGCCAGCGTTGCCGCCGTTGCCGCCGTTGCCGATCAGGCCGGAGGGTCCGCCGAATCCGCCTGCCCCACCAACGCCATTAGCGCTGGCTCCGCCGTTCCCGCCGTTACCACCTGAGCCGAACAGCAGACCGCCATCGCCGCCGCCCCCGCCTGAGCCCCCGACCAAGCCGGTCGCGCCGTGTCCACCGGCGCCGCCGCCACCACCGATCAGCCCGGACAGCACACCCGCGGATCCGCCGGCCCCACCGAAGCCCCCGAGCCCGCCG
>NZ_VTZN01000487.1 GCF_008370645.1 Mycobacterium simiae | reverse complement strand
GGCAGTGCGAGGCGGCCGCGGCGGCGGCGGGCGCGGCGGCGGCCGCGTTCGAGGCGGCCCGCGCCGGGGTGGTGCCCCCGCCGGTCATCGAGGCCAACCGCGACACGCTGATGACGCTGCTGGCCACCAACTTCCTGGGGATCAACACCCCGGCGATCGCGGCCACCGAGGCCGCCTACGACGAGATGTGGGGCCAGGACAGCGCGGTCATGTACGGGTTCGCCGCCGACGCGGCCGCGATCACCGGCACCCTGGTGCCGTTCACCGCGCCGCTGCCCAACTCCAACCCGGTGGGGCTGGCCGCCCAGGCCGCCGCGCTGGGTCAGGCCGGCGGGGTGGCCACCGGCCAGCAGCCCGCGAACCTGGCCGGCTCCACCGCGCTGCCGGCGGCCGGCCTGGACGGGCCGGCGATGCTGTCGATGGGACCGCAGCTTCTCGGCGCGATTCCCTCGGCGCTGCAAGGGCTTTCGTCCCCACTCGGCGGCGGGCTGGGGTCCCCGGTAAGCGGCCTGGGGCAGTTCCAGTCGCTGCTGGCCCCGTTCCTGGGCGTGCTGAACAACCCGAGCCTGCTGGGGATGGGCAGCGGCGGGGCCGGGGCCGCCG
>NZ_VTZN01000486.1 GCF_008370645.1 Mycobacterium simiae | reverse complement strand
GAAGGTCAGGTCGTTGACGTCGGTGATGGGGCACTGCGCGTAGGGGGTGAGATGATGCACCTCGGAGTAATACCCGGGCACATCGCAGCCTGGTGCGGTGCAGCCGCGGTCTTTTGCGTACAAGACGATTCGTTGGGCTGGGTTGGCCAGTCTTTTGCTGTGGTAGAGCGCTAGGGCCTTGCCGTGGTCGAACACCGCGAGATAGTGACGCGCGTGCCGACCCAGCCGGATCACATCGCTCATGGGCAGCAGGGTGCCGCCGCCGGTGAGCGCCTTGCCGGCGGCCGCCTCCAAGTCTTGAAGGGTGGTGCTCACGATAATGCTGGCGGGTAGCCCGTTGTGCTGGCCGAGCTGTCCGCTGGCCAACAGTGCGCGCAGCCCGGCCAGCAGCCCGTCGTGGCTGCGTTGGCTTGCCGAGCGGGTGTCGCGCTGCACCGTCTGTTCTGAGGGAGTGCCGTCCACACACGGGGTGTCGTCGCTGGGGTTGCACCTGCCCGGGGCGCCCAGCTTGGCCAACACCGCTTCCAGGGTGGCGCGGGCTTCGGGGGTCAGATAACCCGTGAGGCGTGACATCCCGTCGAGGTCTTGTTTGCCCAGCGTGATG
>NZ_VTZN01000485.1 GCF_008370645.1 Mycobacterium simiae | reverse complement strand
CAGGGTGAGTTGGTCGATATCGGTGCGGTGGGTGGTCGCCCACTCCGCGACATGATGGACCTCGCAGCGATACCCCGGTACATCGCAGCCTGGTGCGGTGCAGCCGCGGTCTTTTGCGTACAACACAATTCGTTGGGCTGGGTTGGCCAGGCGTTTGCTGTGGTAGAGCGCCAACGCCTTGCCGTGGTCGAACACCGCGAGATAGTGATGCGCGTGCCGACCCAGCCGGATCACATCGGACATGGGCAGCAGGGTGCCGCCGCCGGTCAGCGCCTTGCCGGCGGCAGCCTCCAAGTCTTGAAGGGTGGTGGTCACGATAATGCTGGCTGGTAGCCCGTTGTGTTGGCCCAGCTGGCCGCTGGCCAACAACCCGCGCAGGCCGGCCAGCAGCCCATCGTGGCTGCGTTGGCTTGCCGAGCGGGTGTCGCGCCGCACCGTCTGTTCCGAGGGAGTGCCGTCCACACACGGGGTCTCGTCGGTGGGGTTGCACATGCCCGGGGCGGCCAGCTTGGCCCACACTGCTTCAATGGTGGCGCGGGCCTCAGGGGTCAGATAGCCCGTGAAGCGTGACATCCCGTCGACGTCTTGTTTGCCCAGCGTGATC
>NZ_VTZN01000484.1 GCF_008370645.1 Mycobacterium simiae | reverse complement strand
CCGACGGCGCTGTCGGTCTGCGCCATGTTGTTACCGGCCGCCTGGACCTTTTGGCCGTGGGAGTCGGCCTGTTGGTAAATCACCTGGAAGTTGCGACCCAACTGGGTAATGAACTCCTGGCAGGCCACCGAACCAGCGCCGCCCCAAAAGTCACCGGCCGCCAGCACATCGCGCACGATGGCCTGGTGCTCGGCCTCCAGCGACGCAGACTGCGCGCGGATGGTGGCGCCATGGGCGTCGACATCACCGAACTGATAATTAATGGTCATGGGTATTGTCCTCCTGAATTGAAGCTGTCGAAGTCGGGCTAGCTGCTAAGGATCTGCCGGGAGGTCTGCTCTTGCTGCTCGTAGTTCTGGGCGTCACGGTTCAACCCGCCACTCACCTCGTGCAGCATGTTGACGATGTTGCGAAACGCCTGGTGCATCTGGCCCATGGTGTCCAGTGAGGTCGCCTGGGCCAGACCGCTCCAGCCGGCACCGGAAATGTCCTGCGCGGACGCCATCATCCGGACAGACGCGCCCTCAACAGCATCGGCGTGCGCCGCAAAACGGGCCGCCATGTCCCGCATCGCGTGCGGGTCAGTCATAAAACGTGTTGCCATGTTG
>NZ_VTZN01000483.1 GCF_008370645.1 Mycobacterium simiae | reverse complement strand
CGGGGTGGTTAAGGGCCGCTGCCGCCGACTGTGGGCAACGATGCAGCGCTGCTCTGTTGGTCGCGGGCATGCACAGCCGAAACGTTCAAGCCGCAACGCGGCGTTGCGGCCAGGCTGATAGCCGTGAGCACTCTCAACACCGCCCGCACCGGGTTGGCCACGACACCCACCCGCTACGGCGATCCGGGGTTCGCGCGGGTCGCGCTGGCCGCCATGCCCGACTACCCCAGCGGTTGTCGGGCTGCCCGCGCCTATCCACCCCAACGCCGCCGAAGCCGGGTGCGGCTTCGCCAACCCCGCCGCGTGCAATCGCATAGTCCACGTTCACCACGGCCAAGGCCGGACCGTGTGACGCACTTCCCGCCCATCGACTCGGCCGGCCGTGTCCGTGTCCTCATCTCGGCGCGCCGATGAACGCGACAGCCCGGCACCACACCGAACCGGCCGGCGAATGGGTGGCCGTCGCCTTCATCGACATGTCGGGGTTCACCGCGCTCACCGAAGCCCACGGAGACCTCGAAGCGGCCGACACCGCCGAAGGCTTCGCCGATCTGACCCGGGCTGCGCTCGACCACGGCGACCGGCTGGTGAAAACCCTTGGCGACGCTG
>NZ_VTZN01000482.1 GCF_008370645.1 Mycobacterium simiae | reverse complement strand
GGGTGGTCGGCATCCCGATCACCGGCTGCCGCCAGCGCGTCCACTGCGTGACCGGAAAGGCGACAATTGCCCCGGGCTGCCCGATGTAGAGGTTGTCGAAGCCGTCGAGCAGCGGGCCGCCGACGCCTCCGCCCTGCACCAACCGGACACACCAGCGTTGCCGACCGTTGTTGTTCTCCCACTCCATGAGCGAACAGCCGGCAGGTGTCTGCGCGTTGAGCGCGAGATAGCCGCGTGCGCTCAGGGCGGGCGCAGCCGCCAGGCTGCCCTTCACCGACCGCGTCCACTCCAACGTGAGCTTGGTGGCCCCGGTCGTCGTGGTGTAGCTGCTGTTGGCGGCGTCTCCATATTGCGCAGGCCAGCCCAGCGCTGGGCCGGCGTCAACCCACGAATCTGTGGGAGCACAACTGCTGAGCCCGCCAGCCAACACAACCACCGGCACGGCTGTTAGGAGACGTCGCGCCAGTACCTCAACTTTTCGCAGGGTTCCTAAATCCTTCCGCAACGCCGGTCGCTTATCGGCGGGCCCGGTCCTTCGGCATGAGCAGATCGAGTACAGGTGAGGGTAACCCGTGGCGGCTGGGGTGTGTTTGATTGCCTAGACTCCTTCTCGGGACGCT
>NZ_VTZN01000481.1 GCF_008370645.1 Mycobacterium simiae | reverse complement strand
TGCGATGAAGGGGCGGGGCCTCCGCTCCTCGTGAGGTTCCCGGCGGATGCTGGGGGTGTTCACTTTCCACGAATCATGGGAGGCCCCTATGAACGAGTATGACGGCAAGCAGTTCGTTGGGATCGATCTGCATCGGCAGCGGTCGGTGATCGTGCGTCAATCCGAGTTCGGTGAGCTGCTCTCGGCGGTACGGATCGTCAACGACCCGGTCGCGTTGGGACTGCAACTCGAGGACGCCGGCGCCGGCCCCGAGGTGGTGCTGGAAGCAACGTACGGCTGGTACTGGGCGGTCGATGTGCTGCAAGCCCACGGAGCGCGGGTGCATCTGGCACACCCACTGGGGGTCAAAGGGTTTCGCTACCGAAGGGTGAAAAACGACGTGCGTGACGCCGGCGATCTGGCTGATCTGCTGCGGATGGGTCGACTGCCCGAGGCCTGGATCGCGCCACCGGCGACACGCGAGCTGCGGGAGCTGGTGCGTTACCGAGCCAAGCTCATCGCGATCCGATCCGGGCTTAAAGCCCAGGTCCATGCCGTACTGGCCAAAGCCGGGGTATCGATCGCGGTGTCGGACCTGTTCGGAGTCGGTGGTCGAAAACGACTGGCCAAGGTGGCGCTGGCCGACGC
>NZ_VTZN01000480.1 GCF_008370645.1 Mycobacterium simiae | reverse complement strand
AGCACCCCGATCACAAGCCACCACGGACACCAGCCGCGCCGGCGACGACAACGCTGCCGCCCCCCGCGGCGCCTGCACCGCCCCGATAGCCACAGCCGCCGGCGCAGCAGCAACACCCGCAACTGGCGCAGCGACCGTTCCCGCCGCCGGCATACCGGCCAATCCCGCCACACCAGCTACACCCGGAACAACAGCGGCAGCTAACCCTGCCGCCAAAGGACTCACCAAAAACGGAACAGTACCCAACAAATTGCCAACAATCCAGCTAAAGATAATGTCTATAACGCCAGCAACAGCATACAATAACCCAAGCTCCAAAATAGTGGCATTATAAATGAATGCCATTAGTAGTTGGGCGTTGAATATCAATTCGATAACAAATCCGATGGGGTTCAAGCTTAAAATATCCAAAGCAAGGTTCAGCACGACTAAGCTGACCGCAGGGAGCTCCGAAAGCAACGCGAACAGATATACCTCGTAATCTACGAAAAATTGTTGTAACAACGCCGCTATTTCTTGCCATGGGAATGGCGTGAGAGTCTGGGCTGCGGTGGCTCCCGCGTTGCCGGCCACACCGACACCGGGCTTGACAATGGCCGGCGCCGGGGTGGTATGGGGTGTCGCGGCCACCGCCGCA
>NZ_VTZN01000048.1 GCF_008370645.1 Mycobacterium simiae | reverse complement strand
GCGAGCCTAACGTCCCCCGCGCGTGAAGCGGGCTTCACGCGCGGGGGACGAAGCAGCGATCAGTAGCGATAGTGGTCCGGCTTGTAGGGCCCCTCGACGTCGACGCCGAGGTATTCGGCCTGATCTTTGGTCAATTTGGTCAGATGACCGCCGAGGGCCTCGACGTGGATGCGGGCCACCTTCTCGTCCAGGTGCTTGGGCAGCCGGTACACCTCGTTGTCGTACTCGTCGTTCTTGGTCCACAGTTCGATCTGTGCGATCACCTGGTTGGCGAAGCTGTTGCTCATCACAAACGACGGGTGCCCGGTGGCGTTGCCCAGGTTCAGCAGCCGACCCTCGGACAGCACGATGACCGACCGTCCGGTGTCGGGGAAGGTCCATAGGTCCACCTGCGGCTTGATGTTGGTCCGGGTCGCCCCGGAGCGCTCCAGCCCAGCCATGTCGATCTCGTTGTCGAAGTGGCCGATGTTGCCCAGGATCGAGTGGTCCTTCATCGCCCTGATGTGCTCGAGCATGATGATGTCTTTGTTTCCGGTCGACGTCACAACGATATCGGCGTCGCTGATGGCTTCCTCGACGGTGACCACGTCGAAGCCCTCCATCATTGCCTGCAGCGCGTTGATCGGGTCGATCTCGGTGACCGAGACGCGCGCTCCCTGGCCTTTCATCGCCTCGGCGCAGCCCTTCCCGACATCGCCGTAACCACAGATCAGGACCTTCTTGCCGCCAATCAGCGCGTCGGTGCCGCGGTTGATGCCGTCGATCAGCGAGTGCCGAGTGCCGTACTTGTTGTCGAATTTGGACTTGGTCACCGAGTCGTTGACGTTGATTGCCGGGAAAGCCAGATCCCCGGCCGCGGCGAACTGATAGAGCCGCAGTACACCGGTGGTGGTCTCCTCGGTGACGCCCTGGACCGACTCGGCGATTTTGGTCCACTTCTCCTTGTCGGTCTCGAACCGCTTCCGCAGCAGGTTCAAAAAGATCTTCCACTCGGTCGGGTCGTCGTCCTCGGCGGGGGGCACCACGCCGGCCTTCTCGTACTGCATCCCGCGCAGCACCATCATGGTGGCGTCACCGCCGTCGTCGAGAATCATGTTTGCAGGGGCGGGCCCGGCTTCATTATCCGGCCAAGTCAGCATTTGCTCGGCGGCCCACCAGTACTCCTCGAGTGTCTCGCCCTTCCACGCGAAGACCGGGACTCCCTGGGGCTCTTCGGGGGTACCGTACGGGCCTACGACGACGGCCGCGGCCGCATGGTCCTGGGTGGAGAAGATGTTGCATGACGCCCACCGGACTTCGGCGCCGAGTGCGGTGAGAGTTTCGATTAGCACCGCGGTCTGAACAGTCATGTGCAGCGAACCCGAAATGCGGGCGCCCTTGAGCGGTTGCACCTCGGCGTACTCGCGGCGCAATGACATCAGGCCGGGCATTTCATGTTCAGCAATCCGGAGTTCCTTGCGGCCGAAATCCGCTAACGACAGGTCGGCAATTTTGAACTCGATGCCGTTACGAACGTCGGTGGTCAGCGGCATTTCGGTCGTCGTCATAGGGTGTCTCATCCTTCTGCGGGGTTCACGGGGATCCGAGCGGGCTACATAGCCTAGGTATGCTCTTGAGTTACTGTAGCCCGCTGGCCTCGGCCGCGCAGATCAAGGAACGTTGAATACGCCGTAGCGCTCGACGTACAGTCCCAGCAACCGGGCGATGTCGGCTGAGACATCGTGGTCGGCCTCCGGCGGCATTGAGACGTAGCTCATCGCCAACCTCGCGATGGCACGGGCGAGCACACCGGCGTCCTCGACACCCATGTGCACCCAACTATCGGTGAGTGCCTGCGTCAACCGGGCCGACGCACGGTTGATGATGGGCGCGCTGTCGACAGTGATCATCTGCAGAAGGTCAAGTTTGGCCACGCCCGTGAGCAGCGATACCACCAGCGGATCTGAGGCAGCTTCAGTGAAGAACAAGCCAAAGCCCTGGACAAAGGCCTGATGGATGTCGCCCACGTTGGCGGCAATCGAATCGGCGACCGCGTCGACCATCCGATCTGCCAGACGCACTGCGTAGCCCTGGGCAAGGCCCAGCCGCGACCCGAACTCGTTGTAGATGGTCTGGCGGCTGATTCCGGCCTGGCGAGCGACGTCGGACAGGGTGATTCCCGACCAGTCGCGGGTCAGCAAGAGATCACGCATCGCGTCGAGCACCGAGTCGCGTAGCAGCAGCCGCGACGCCTCGGCGTAAGAAGCCCGCTTCACAGGCGCGACGGTATCAATCATGACCGTGCCACCTCCACCATCACGAAGTCCACCTTGGCGGTGCCGCAGTCGGGGCAACTCCAATCCTCGGGAATGTCGTCCCACCGGGTGCCGGGCGCGATACCCTCCTCTGGCCAGCCCAGCGCCTCCTCATACTCGAAGCCGCACTGGACGCATTCAAACACTTTGTAGTCGCTCATAATGTCTTGCCTCCCTTCCTATTACCGGCTCGCCCGGCAAGCGGTGGGCCCCCACCACACGGCCTGCACGGCGTGAATCGTCGCCGGACTAGATCTGTTGAAAATCGACTTTCTCTCGGACGGCGCAGTCCGGGCAGCACCAGTTATCGGGAACCTGTTCCCAGGCCGTGCCGGCTGGGAAACCTTCCCTGGCATCTCCTTTCTCCTCGTCATACACGTAGTCGCATACCGGGCACCGGTAGGCCGCAGTCATGCTGAGTTCCCTTGCGGCGAGCCATGCTTGGCCAGAATCTTCCGGCGCAGGCGGGGCTGCAGATTGACCTTGGTGATGTCACCGTCGTAATGCGCAAGCACCCGGTGATCCATCACCTTGCGCCACAACGGCGGGAAGTAGGTCAGCGAGATCATCGACGCATAGCCGCTGGGCAGGTTGGGCGCGTCCACCATGCTGCGCAGCACCTGGTAGCGGCGGGTCGGGTTGGCGTGGTGGTCGCTGTGCCGCTGCAGGTGGTAGAGGAACAGGTTGGTGACGATGTGGTCGGAGTTCCAGCTGTGCACCGGCGCACACCGCTCGTAGCGGTCGTTGGCGTTCTTTTGCCGCAGCAGCCCGTAGTGCTCGAGGTAGTTGACGGCTTCCAGCAGGGCGAAACCGAATACCGCCTGGATGAGCACGAACGGGATCAGCGCCGGGCCGAAGACCGCGATCAACACGCCCCACAACACCACCGACATTAACCACGCGTTGACGATGTCGTTGCGCAGATACGTCTTGGGGTTCCAGGGGCTGACGCCCTGGCGGCGGAATCGTTGCGCCTCCAGCGATAATGCGGAGCGCAGGCCGCCGAAGACGCTGCGCGGCAAGAACTCCCAGAAGGTCTCACCAAAGCGGGCGGACGCGGGGTCCTCCGGTGTGGACACCCGCACGTGGTGACCGCGGTTGTGCTCGATGTAGAAGTGGCCGTAGCAGGTCTGCGCCAGCGTGATCTTGGACAGCCACCGCTCTAGCGATTCCTTCTTGTGCCCCATCTCGTGCGCGGCGTTGATGCCCACGCCGCCGAGCGCACCGGTCGACAGCGCGATGCCGAGCTTGCCTGCCCAGCTCAAGCCGCCATCAAAGCCGAGCCAGCTGAGGTCGGAGGCGGTGAACAGGTAAGCCCCCAACACTACGCTGAGGTACTGGAACGGGATGTAGATGTAGGTGCAGTAGCGGTAGTACTTGTCGTTCTCCAGCCGCTCCATTACCTCGTCAGGCGGGTTCTGACCGTCCGGCCCGAAGCGCAGGTCCAGAATCGGCAGCAGGATGTAGAGCAGGATCGGGCCGATCCACAGCGGCACCTGAGCGGCGACGTGCCAGCCCGGCTGGTTCAGCCCCCAGATGATCGGCAGCATCACCGGCAGCATCGTGGGCGGGATGAGGCCCATGAGCCACAGGTAGCGCTTCTTGTCTCGCCACTCCGTTTCGGGCGCCTCAGCTAGCTCGGGACTGATTTGCGTGGTCATATGCCAAACCTCCATGTGAGTCACACCACAATGAGATTGGACAATACCGACAGATGCGTCTCGTGTCTATACAGAATCATGATTTTGTAAACAAAGTGGCCAAATTCGCTCTACCTGTCCACCCACTCCCGCCGACCCTGCACCGAGTGCCTGCGTCCGTAGCCGACGTAGATCGCGGTACCAACCACGAGCCAGACGCCGAATCGGATCCACGTCAGGGCGGTCAGATTCACCATCAACCACAGACAGGCGCACAACGAGGCAATCGGTAGCCACGGCACCCACGGCACCCGGAACCCACGCTCGAGGTCGGGCCGCCGCCGGCGCAGGATGATCACACCGGCGGACACCAGGACAAACGCGAACAGCGTGCCCACGTTGACCATCTCTTCGAGCTTGGTGATCGGGAACACCGAGGCGGTGGCGGCCACCGCGACCGCGACCAGCACCGTGATCCGGATCGGGGTGCCGCGGGAGCCGGTCTTGGCCAACTGACGCGGCAACAGCCCGTCGCGCGCCATCGCGAACAGGACTCGGCACTGTCCGAGCATCAGCACCATCACCACAGTGGTCAGGCCAGCCAGTGCCCCGACGGAGATGATGCCGCTGGCCCAGTACACGCCGTTAGCCTTGAACGCGGTCGCCAGATTCGCATGGCCGCTGCCCGGGACGGTACGCAGCTGGGTGTAGGAAACCATGCCGGACAGCACGATTGACACCGCGACATAAAGCACTGTGACGATGCCCAGTGACGCCAGGATTCCGCGTGGAACATCGCGTTGGGGATGCTTGGTCTCCTCGGCCATGGTAGCCACGATGTCGAATCCGATGAACGCGAAGAACACAATCGAGGCTCCGGCCAGTACCCCATACCAGCCGTAATGGCTGCCCGGTGCTCCGGTCAGCAGTGACAGCACGGACTGATCGGCGCCGCTGCCATGTTGTCCAGCTTCAGGTTTGGGGATGAAGGGCGAGTAATTGGCGGTCTTGACGTAGAAGGCGCCGACTACCACGACGAGGATGACTACCGACACTTTAATCGCGGTGACCACGGCCGAAAACCGCGACGACAACTTGGTGCCCAGCGCAATCAGCGTCGCCACCAGCGTAACGATCACCAGGGCTCCCCAGTCGAGGTCGATCGCCCTGAAATGGACTGTGTTATGGGAGAATCCGAACACCGTGCCCAAGTAGCTGGACCAGCCCTTGGCGACCACGGCGGCGCCGACTGCCAACTCCAGGACCAAATTCCAGCCGATGACCCAAGCCAGGAATTCGCCAAAAGTAGCGTAGGAGAAGGTATATGCGCTGCCGGCTACCGGCAGCGTCGAGGCGAATTCGGCATAGCACAGGGCTGCCAACGCGCAGGTGCCCGCCGCGATCAGAAACGACATCCAAATAGCCGGGCCGGTGATGTCGCCAGCAGTCGATGCGGTAACCGTGAAGATGCCGGCCCCGATCACCACCGAGACACCGAAAACCACAAGGTCGCGCCAGGTGAGATCCTTGCGCAGCCGGGTCTCCGGCTCGTCGGTGTCAGCGATGGATTGCTCCACTGATTTCGTGCGCCATCGATCGGCCATCTACTCGTCCCTCTCGTTGCAGCTGTGACCGCACAGTACTGGGTACGCGCTTCCCAGGATTAGGGCGAGCTTCGGAGCCAGTGCCGCACGCCCGAGGGAACACGGCGCCCTCATCGGCGCCAGCATCGCCGGTCTGGGTCCGCACGGTGGTTTGGGCTTTTGTCCTGCTAACCCGCTTCGCCGCAGCGCTGAAGCAGGCCAAACCCATTGGAGGCCGGCGATTCACGCCTTCCCGGTCAGCAGGTGTGCTGCTACAACGCACTGAGCCGCGCCGTTGGACACAACATGCGGGTGTGGCCCCGCGAGCGCCGACCGCAACAGCAGTAGCGAGTACTCTGCGGGTATGCGGGGGAGCATCACCCAGGACCACGCAGTTGTCATCGGGGCCAGCATCGCCGGGCTGTGCGCGGCACGCGTGCTCTCGGCGTTCTACCCCCGGGTGACGGTCTTTGAGCGCGACGAGCTGCCAAGCACACCGACCAACCGCGCTACGGTTCCCCAGGACCAGCACCTGCACATGCTGATGGCCCGCGGCGCAGAAGAGTTCGAGAGCCTTTTTCCCGGTCTGCTCAAGGACATGGTCGCCGCGGGTGTGCCCATGCTGGAGAACCGGCCGGACTGCATCTACCTGGGCGCCGCTGGCCATGTCCTCGGGACCGGGCACACGCTGCGCGACGAGTTCACCGCGTATGTGCCCAGCCGGCCGCATCTGGAATGGCAGCTGCGGCGCCGGGTGCTCGAGATCGACAACGTCGTGATCGTGCGCCGGCTCGTCGCCGAACCCCGATTCGAGCCAGGTCAGCAGCGGGTGACCGGAGTACTGCTGGCTCCCCGCGACGACGGTGAGCCCGAATTCACGCCCGCTGACCTGGTTGTCGATGCGGCCGGTCGCGGGACCCGGCTGCCGGTGTGGTTGACGCAGTGGGGGTATCAGCGCCCACCCGAGGAAACCGTCGACATCGGCATTAACTACGCCAGCCAACAGTTCCGCATGCCCGACGGTCTCATTCGGGAGAAGGTCGTGGTCGCCGGCGCCGCACACAACCAGTCGCTGGGGCTGGGCATGTTGTGCTACGAGGACGGCACCTGGGTGATCACCACCTTTGGGGTGGCCCATGCCAAGCCGCCGGCCACCTTCCCGGAGATGTGCGCGCTCGCCGAGCGGCTACTGCCGGCGCGTTTCACTGCCGCGCTGGCGCAGTCGGAGCCCCTCGGCAGCCCGGTTTTCCACGCCTTCCCGGCCAGCAAATGGCGCCGCTACGACAAGCTGGACCACTTCCCAGCCGGCATCATGCCATTCGGCGATGCCGTGGCCAGTTTCAATCCCACCTTTGGGCAGGGCATGACGATGACGTCACTGCAAGCGGGCAATCTGCGTCGGGCGTTGGAAGCTGCTGAGCATGATCCCGACAAGGACTTGGCCGCTGAGCTCAATCGGCTGACCGCGAAGACTACCTATCCGGTCTGGATGATGAACGCCATCGGCGACATCACCTTCCACCATGCTGTCAGTGCAGCCGTCCCGTGGTGGTGGCGGCCGTCTGGTGCGCTATTCGACCAGTTCCTGGGCGCGGCAGAAACGAACCCCGTTCTCGCCGAATGGTTTTTGCGCCGTTTCTCGCTGCTCGACAGCTTGTATATGGTTCCGCCGCCGCGAATCATCGGTCGCGCCATGGCCCACAACATGCGGCTGTGGCTGGGTGAGCGTCGGCAGGCGATCAAGAGCCGACGGCAAGCCGCTACAGCCCTACGGTCGCCCTGAACAGCTTGGTGGGCTCTTGCGAAAGCAGCCGAATTGGGCCGTCGTCAGCCGATACCCAGGCAGCCATACCGTGCTTGAGCGTCAGCGATGTTGACTTTCCGTGCACCGTCGTCGAACCCTCGGTGCACAGCAAGATCTGTGGGCCCTGGTGGCTCGACGGGGCATCGACCTCGTGGCCGAGCTGATCGTGGTCTAACACCAGCAGTGCGACTGCGAATTCGTCGGTCGGAGTGTCATAGATCCGCTCCAGGCCATGGCGCCGAATTGCCGGCCGCAGTTTCGACTCCGCGGTTGGAGCGAAGTCCAGCACCCGCAGCAGCTCCGGCACATCGACGTGCTTGGGAGTCAGACCGCCACGTAATACGTTGTCGGAGTTGGCCATTACCTCGAGTGCGAAACCGCGTAGGTAGGTGTGTAAGTTGCCTGCGGGCAGGAAGATCGCCTCGCCCGGCGCCAGGTTGATGCGGTTGAGCAACAACGCCGCCAGCACGCCTGCATCGCCGGGATAACGCTCACCCAGTTCCAGCACTGTCTTGACTTCGGCCGCGAATTCCGTTGCCCCTGAGCTGACATAGGTGATGGCACCGTCGAGCACGGCAGGCACCAGCACATCGATGTCGGGCTGGGGTGCGGTGATCCACGTGGTGAACAACGCGCGCAGACCGTCGGCGTCGGACTGGTCGCTGAGCAAGTCGATGAACGGGTCGAGGTCAGACACCATCAGTGCCTGCAGCAGCGCGCGGGTGCGGGCGGCCTCGCGAAATCCGGCCAGCGCCTCGAAGGGCTGCAGCGCCACCAACAGCTCGGGCTTGTGGCTGGTGTCGCGGTAGTTGCGCACCGGCGAAGAGACCGGAATGCCCAGTCGTTCCTCCCGCAGGTAGCCCTCGATCGCCTGCTCCGTACTCGGATGAGCCTGCAGTGACAACGGCTCGTCGGCGGCCAGCACCTTCACCAAGAACGGCAGCACATCACCGAACCGGGCGCGTGACCCGTGACCGAGCTGTCTCTCCGGATCGGCGGACAGCGCTTCGAGCAGCGAGGTTTCACCATTCTCGGTTTGCAGCCAAGCTGGGTCGGCCGGGTGCGCGCCGAACCACAGTTCGGCCTCAGGGTGGGCGGCCGGCACCGGCCGCCCAGTGAATTCGGCGATGGCGGTACGCGATCCCCAGGCGTACGTCCGTAACGCTCCGCGTAGCAGTTCCACGTTGTTTCTATCCCCGCACCAGTCGCAAATACACGGCGGCCATTTCCAACCGAACGGCCAATATCGCCAGTTGTTGGACGGCACCTTGAGCGTCGGCCGACGTGGGTAGCCCGGCTGACCTGGCGCTGCCGTCACCCGACACACCCTGATCCGACGCCGCGTCCGCAACTGTGACCAGGTAGACGTCATCAAGCCCCGCGATCCGGGCACCCACCACCGTCCGTTCCCCGGCCAGGGTCAACGCCAACGTCCGCATCCGCTCCGGAAGCGGTCCGTCGATCTGCTCGTCGTGGAAAAGAGCATCACCCAGGTGATCGCCAGCGCCGAACCCCGAGCCTGCCCGCTGCGCCACAACCGCGTCCGCCAGCCAGGTAGCGGCCACCACCTGGTGCGCGATCCGCAGCAGGACCGAACTGCCATGCCGAGCCAGCGCCATGGTGGCGGCGGTGTCCCCGACCATCGCCACCGGGCGGCCAGACACGCGAGCCGCGAGTGACTTGGCCGGGTTGGTGAAGACCTGGCGACTCGCACTGTTGTGCAGTGCCTCGGCGTCGAGCTCGTCGGCCAGCAGGGCCAAGTCGATCCGCAGCCTGGGGTCTACCGCCCCGAGGGCAGCCAGGCCCGCGGCCAGGTAGCGGGACAACCCAAACTCGTCGGGAACCCAGAGCCGCGGTGCCAGCACTGCAACGCGACCCGCCGTGGAGTCGCGTAACGGCCCCTCGTAGGGCGCCACCACGACGACCCGCGCACCTCGGCGCACGCCGGTCGCGGCTGCTCCCACCAGCGCCGGATCACAGGGGTCGTCGCCAGCGACAATCAGCACATCAAGCGGCCCGACCCAGGGCGGCGCCTCGGTCGTGATCGCGATGGGCTCGGCGGCGGCCGCACCCAACGTTGCGGCCAGCATGGCGCCGGCCGTCTCGGCGGTTCCGCGGCCGGCCACCCAAATCACGGTGCGGGGCCGGCCGTCGCGCAGCAAGTCCAGTTCGCCTTCGTCCTGTGCGGCGGCTATGGCACGAACCTGAGCACCTGCGGTGGATGCGGCCCGCAGCAGGCCATCTCGGTCAGCAGCAATCAGGCCATCGCTGTCTTCCAGATCGATCGCCCGGGTAGCGCTCACGTCCCCGCCTCCCGCGCTAGCTGGGCAGCGATTCCGGCGCTGACCTGCTGGACCACCGCCTCGACGTCCTCGGCGCTGCGCCCCTCCACATTGAGCCGTAGCAACGGCTCGGTATTGGAGCTGCGCAGGTTGAACCAGCTGTCGTCGCCCAAGTCGACCGTCACCCCATCCAGGTGGTCGATGGACTGAATGCGGCTACCGAAAGATTCCAGTACAGACTCCACACACGCCGGTACGTCGCCCACCGTGAAGTTGATTTCGCCGGACGATGCGTAGCGTTGGTAGTCGGCCGCGAGCTCCGACAACGGTCGGCTCTGTTGCCCGAGAGCGACCAGCACATGCAGGGCAGCCAGCATTCCCGAATCGGCGCCCCAAAAGTCGCGGAAGTAGTAGTGCGCCGAATGTTCGCCGCCGAATATTGCACCGGTGTCGGCCATCATCGCCTTGATGTAGGAGTGCCCGACCCGGGACCGCAGTGGCGTGCCGCCGCGCTCGACGACCAGTTCGGGCACCGCGCGCGACGTGATCACGTTGTGGATCACGGTGGCGCCGATTTCCCGGTTGAGCTCGCGCGCGGCCACCAGGCTGGTCACCGTGGACGGCGACACCGGCTCGCCATGTTCGTCGACCACAAAGCAGCGGTCGGCATCGCCGTCGAAGGCCAGGCCGATATCGGCACCGGTTTCGCGCACATAAGCCTGCAGGTCCACCAGGTTGGCCAGGTCCAGCGGGTTTGCCTCGTGGTTGGGAAACGCGCCGTCAAGCTCAAAGTATAAGGGCAACAACGTAATCGACTCGATTGGGCCGAGCACCGCCGGCGCGGTGTGGCCGGCCATGCCGTTGCCGGCGTCCACAGCCACCCGCAACGGTCGCAGCCCTGAGATGTTGACCAGCGACCGCAGGAATGCCCCGTAGTCGGCCAGCACGTCTTGGTCAGCCGTGGTTCCGGCCGGCCCCTCGCAGGCCGGGACGCCGTTAACAAAATTGATGAGATCGTCGCGAATCGCGTTGAGGCCGGTATCCGCTCCGACCGGCCTAGCGCCGGCGCGACAGAGCTTGATGCCGTTGTAGGCCGCCGGGTTATGGCTGGCGGTAAACATTGCGCCGGGACAGTCCAGCACCCCCGAGGCGAAATAGAGCTGGTCGGTGGACGCCAGACCAATACGCACGACGTCGACCCCTTGGCCGGTCACCCCGTCGGCAAATGCGGCCGCCAACGACGGCGAGCTGTCGCGCATATCGTGGCCGATCACCACTTGCCGCGCACCCTCGGCACGCATCAACCGGGCGAACACGGCACCGATACCGGCTGTCAGCGATTCGTTGATCTCTTCGCCGACCAATCCGCGCACGTCGTAGGCCTTGATGACACGATCGATCACCGCGGCAGGCCAAGACATGGCGGGAACTCCTGACAACCTAGGTTTCTGCGACTCTTCTTCGCCAGCCTATCGGCCCGCCGAAGCTGCCGACGGGAACGGTGTTCAGCGGCGGCTTCGAAGGGTCCGCGAAGATGTTCAGGCCTAGTCGGCCGGATCTGGCAACACCCGCAGGTGTCCACGGCGACGTCCGGAGCGGTGTTCTACCCGATGTTCGGGCGGCGCGAACACACCGCCACTTGGCGCGGTGGCATGGGCACCGGCTTGACGCACCACGGGATCGGAAAAACCGTTGCGCGAGGCGGCGCTGATGTCCGGAAAGGACAAGCCGCTCGAACCCCCCTCGCGCACCGCGTCGGCCAGCGCCACCAGGTCATCTTCATCCGGATTGGTAGGCAACGGCCCAGCGTGGCGCACCAGCTCCCAGCCGCGCGGTGCGGTGATGCGGCCGGCATGGCCGACGCACAGATCCCAAGAGTGCGGTTCCCGCGCGGTAGCGAGTGGACCCACAACCGCCGTCGAGTCCGAATAGACGAACGTCAACGTCGCCACTGCATAGTGCGGACACCCGGGCCGGCAGCAGCGACGGGGTACGTTCACGACCGAAAGGCTATCGTGCGGCAAGGCCGCCGAAGCGGCGGACACGCGCATCCGTTCTAGGCACGATGTGTAACCGTTACCATCAGCGCGTGAGCGATTGCCGCGGCTTCGAACGCAGCGGTCGACCGGGCGGTAGATCCGTGTCGCGCCGGGTGCGACGTCGCGGTCGCGAGGTGCGCGGTCCGTTGCTGCCGCCGACGGTGCCCGGGTGGCGCAGCCGGTCCGAGCGGTTCGACATGGCAGTACTGGAGGCCTACGAACCCATCGAGCGCCGCTGGCACGATCGGGTGGCCGAACTCGATGTCGCGGTCGACGAAATCCCACGCATCGCCGCCAAGGATCCGCAGAGTGTGCAGTGGCCACCCGAGGTCATCGCCGACGGGCCGATTCCGCTTGCCCGATTGATACCAGCTGGTGTCGACGTCCGTGGCAATGCCACTCGGGCACGAATTGTATTGTTTCGCAAGCCTATAGAACGCCGGGCGAAGGACACCATCGAACTGGGCGAGTTGCTCCATGAGATTCTGGTGGCCCAGGTGGCCATCTATTTGGATGTCGAGCCTTCGGTCATCGACCCGACGATCGAAGACGAGTGATCGATCAGACTATCCCCCGCTTGAGGCGGCGACGTTCGCGTTCGGACAACCCACCCCAGATGCCGAAGCGTTCGTCGTGGGCCAGCGCGTACTCCAGGCACTCATGGCGCACCTCGCAACCCAGGCAGATCTTCTTGGCCTCACGGGTGGAGCCACCCTTCTCCGGGAAGAAGGCCTCGGGGTCGGTTTGAGCACAAAGTGCGCGGTCCTGCCACTGGTCGGCGGGCGGCTCGGCCGGAACTGGCAGCGGTTCGGGCTCAAACGCAACGGGAACCAAACTCAAGTGCGGTCGCCCTATTTCGGGCGACAAAACTGTTGTCGAGCCGGCAATAGTGTGCGGCGTGCCTCCCATTACGCCCCGAAGGTGCTCATAGGACATGCGTCCGCCTCCTCGCCTGAGTAGAAAGTGAAATGGTTTGCCACTGTTTTGATGCGCAGTTCACCTAATTCGAACTAGTGATCGAATCTCGGTCTGCGACACCGAAACCGGCCGGCCAACCGGGAAATGACACTGATGTGATTAGACACGGGTTAGGCAGCCGGGTCAAGCTTTACAGCGCATTTCCATACCATCTCGTGATCAAATTTCCGCAATTCTGTTTCGAGGGCGGCTCCGGCGTGTCGAGTGCGCTTCATCACAAGCCCCACCGGGTGGTCCTGCGAGGTCGGCCACGGAGCGACGTCGCCGGCAGGTACTGTCCTGCGATGTGAAGGTCACCGTTCTCGTCGGTGGTGTCGGCGGCGCCCGCTTCCTACTGGGAGTGCAGCACTTGCTCGGTCTGGGTCAGTTTGCCACACCAGGCGAGGATGGGCGTCACGAGCTGACCGCTGTGGTCAACATCGGTGACGATACCTGGATTCATGGGCTGCGCGTCTGCCCAGACCTGGACACCTGCATGTACACCCTGGGCGGCGGCGTGGACCCGCAACGCGGTTGGGGTCACCGTGACGAAACCTGGCATGCCAAGGAGGAACTCGTGCGCTACGGCGTGCAACCCGACTGGTTCCAGCTTGGTGACCGGGACCTGGCCACGCACCTGGTGCGCACCCAGATGCTGCGGGCCGGCTACCCGCTGTCGCAGATCACCACGGCGCTCTGCGACCGCTGGCAACCGGGCGCGACGTTGCTGCCGGTCAGCGACGACCGGTGCGAGACGCACGTGGTGGTCACCGACCCGGTCGATCAATCCCCGCGTGCCATCCATTTTCAGGAGTGGTGGGTGCGCTACCGTGCCCAGGTACCAACCCACAGTTTCGCCTTCGTCGGAGCCGAAAAGGCCAATGCCACAACTGAAGTTGTCGCAGCCATCGCCGAGGCCGACGTCGTCATGCTGGCCCCGTCCAATCCCGTGGTCAGCATCGGCGCGATCCTGGCCGTCACCGGCATTCGCGCCGCGCTGCGGGCCACCACCGCGCCCATCGTCGGTTACTCGCCGATCGTCGGTGGAAAACCGTTGCGTGGTATGGCCGATGCTTGCCTTTCCGTGACCGGGGTAGATTCCACCGCGGAGGCGGTGGGCCAGCACTACGGCGCCCGCATCGCCACCGGGATACTCGACTGCTGGTTGGTGGCAGCGGGCGATCATGCCGACATCGAGGGAGTCACGGTGCGATCGATACCGCTGCTGATGAGCGATCCTAAGGCAACGGCCGAAATGGTCTACGCCGGACTGGAACTCGCGGGCGTGGCAGCGTGACCGAGCATGGCACCGGCTCGGCGATCGAAATACTTCCGGTCGCGGGGCTGCCCGAATTCCGGCCCGGCGATCAACTCAGCGCGGCCATCGCCACAGCTGCGCCGTGGCTGCGGGACGGCGATGTCGTCGTGGTCACCAGCAAGGTGGTGTCCAAGTGCGAGGGTCGGCTGGTGCCGGCGCCCCACAACGATGAAGAGCGAGATCGGCTACGTCGCAAGCTGATCGACGATGAGGCGGTGCGGGTGCTGGCGCGCAAAGGCCGCACTCTGATCACCGAGAACCGGCTCGGGCTGGTCCAGGCCGCCGCCGGAGTAGACGGATCCAACCTCGACCGGAATGAGTTGGCGCTGCTGCCTGTCGATCCCGACGTTAGCGCTGCGGCCCTGCGCACCGAGCTGCAGGAGCGGCTCGGCGTCACGGTCGCCGTGATCATCACCGACACCATGGGCCGCGCCTGGCGCACCGGCCAGATCGACGCCGCGGTCGGTGCCGCGGGGCTGGCGGTGTTGCATAACTATGCAGGTGCCGTCGATCGGCAGGGCAATGCGCTGATCGTCACTGAGATTGCGGTCGCCGACGAGATCGCCGCCGCCGCCGACCTGGTCAAAGGCAAGTTGACCGCGCTGCCGGTGGCTGTAGTGCGCGGACTGCTGATCGACGACGACGGCTCAACGGCCCGCCAACTACGGCGGCCGGGCGCCGAGGATCTGTTTTGGCTCGGCACGGCCGAAGCCATCGAGCTAGGTCATCGGCAGGCCCAACTGTTGCGCAGATCCGTCCGCCGATTCAGCGAAGAAACGGTGGCGGCGCACCTCATCGAGGACTCCGTGCGCGAGGCGCTCACCGCGCCGGCCCCCCATCACACCCGCCCAGTGCGGTTCGTGTGGCTGCACACGCCGGCGGTGCGCATCCAGCTGCTTGACCGGATGAAAGACCGGTGGCGATCCGACCTGGCCGGTGACGGCCGGTCCGCCGACTCCATCGAACGCCGGGTGGCGCGCGGCCAAATCCTTTACGACGCGCCCGAGGTCGTCATTCCGATGCTGGTTCCCGATGGCGCCCACACCTACCCCGACGCTGCCCGCACCGATGCCGAACACACCATGTTCACCGTTGCGGTGGGAGCCGCCGTACAAGCCCTGCTGGTCGCCCTGGCGGTGCGCGGACTGGGCAGCTGCTGGATCGGCTCGACCATCTTTGCGGCCGAACTGGTGCGCGCGGAGTTACAGCTACCTGCAGACTGGGAACCGTTGGGTGCCATCGCGATCGGCTACCCCCAAGAACTACCCAAAGTACGCGACCCGGCGCCAATCGGGGACCTGTTAGTCCGCAAATGAGGACGTTCACGGGCAAGAACGCCGCATCCGCTGACAAGGTCCGCGGCGGGTATTACACGCCACCCGCGCTCGCCCGCTTCCTGGCCCGCTGGGTCTGCGCGGCGGGCACTCGCATCCTCGAGCCTTCTTGTGGCGATGGGCGCATCCTGCGCCAGCTCGCCGAACTGACTGGACAGGCGCACGGTGTAGAGCTTGTCGCGCGGGAAGCGGTGCAGTCCCGAAAATTCGCTTCGGTGGACGTCGAGAACTTCTTCACCTGGCTGCGCGGGACGCAGGCCGGCAGCTGGGATGGCATCGCCGGCAACCCTCCTTACATCCGCTTCGGCAACTGGGCATCCGACCAACGAGAACCGGCCCTGGAACTGATGCGAAGCGTGGGTCTGCGCCCGACGAAATTGACCAACGCCTGGGTCCCGTTTGTCGTGGCAAGCACGACGCTGGTGCGTGACGGCGGACGCGTGGGCCTGGTAGTGCCCGCAGAATTGCTGCAGGTCAGCTACGCGGCGCAGCTGCGCGAATTTCTGCTCAGCCGCTATCGCGAAATCACGCTGGTGAGCTTTCGGCGCTTGGTGTTCCACGGAATCCTGCAAGAAGTCGTGTTGTTCTGCGGTGTCGTCGGCGCGGGTCCGGCGCAGATACGCACGGTCCAGCTGGGCGACGCCGACGCGCTAGAGAGCGCAGACTTCACCAACGAGACCGCTCCGGCGCTGCTCCACGAAAATGAGAAATGGACCAAGTACTTCCTCGCCCCCGCTCACATCCGGCTGCTACGCAGGCTAAGGCAATCCGACACGATGATCCGGCTAGGCGAACTGGCCGAGGTAGACGTCGGAATCGTGACAGGCCGCAACAGCTTCTTCACGTTCAGCGACGCCGAAGCGCGGAAGCTGGGACTGACGCAGCACTGCGTTCCGCTCGTCTCGCGCAGTGCCCAGCTGAGCGGGCTAGTCTACGACGACGATTGCCGGGCACGCGATGTCGCCAGGCACCGCACCTGGCTGCTCAACGCGCCACATCGGCCGAGCGATCCGGCTCTTGCCGCACACATCCAAGCCGGCGAAGCCGCCGGCGTTCACCTGGGCTACAAGTGCTCCATCCGCAAGCCGTGGTGGAGCACACCGTCGCTGTGGGTTCCCGACCTCTTCATGCTGCGCCAGATCCACCTCACGCCCCGCCTGACCGTCAACGCGGCAGCGGCGACCAGCACCGACACGGTGCATCGGGTACGGCTGGACTGCGCCGTCGACCCGGCGAGACTGGCTGCGGCATTTCACAACAGCGCCACCTTCGCGTTCGCCGAAATCATGGGACGCAGTTATGGCGGCGGCATCTTGGAGTTGGAGCCGAGCGAAGCCGAACAGTTGCCCATTCCGCCACCGACGTACGCGAGCGCAGAACTTGCCCGAGACGTTGACCTGCTGCTCAAAGCCAACGCGACCGAGAAGGCGTTGGACGCGGTGGATCGCCACGTTCTCGTCGACGGACTCGGCCTATCCCCCGGGCTCGTCGCGGACTGCCGCGCGGCGTGGCTGACGCTGCGCGATCGCCGGATTACCCGCAGGACCCGATGAGTATCCGAGAATCGGCCATCGCGATCCTCACCGATTGGCACGCTCCCAATCCGGCGCAGGACACCTTGCGGCACGCCGTGCTCGCCTTCGTGCAGGCTCGCGCCGACGCCTGCCGGCGCGAGTGCGTACCCGCGCATATCACCGCCTCGGCGCTGGTGCTCGACGAGACTGGGGATCGAGTGTTGCTCACCTTGCATCCGCGCCTGGGCCGCTGGGTGCAACTGGGCGGCCATTGCGAGGACGCTGATGGCGACGTCGTCGCCGCGGCATTGCGCGAGGCCACCGAGGAATCCGGCATCGCCAGTTTGCGTATGGCGCCGGACCTGGTGGCGGTGCATGTACATCCGGTCACGTGCTCGCTGGGCGTTCCGACCCGCCATCTAGATTTGCAGTTCGCGGCGCACGCCCCTGCTGGCGCGCAGATTGCGATCAGCGACGAATCGGTGGACCTGCGCTGGTGGCCGGCTGACGGGTTACCGCGCGGAACCGACCACGCGCTGGCGTACTTGGTCGCCCAAGCCACGGCGAGATCTAGCGAGATCTACGCCAGCGTGGAAAAGTGCGAGTGGAGACCGCGCTAACGTCGACCTCGGCGATAACCGCGGCGGGTGAGCGCTTCGTATGCCTGGCCGACGATGTCGTCGGGCCGATGTTCGGCAACCACCCGGATCACGATCCAGCCCTGGTCTTGAATAGCGGCCAACCGATCGATGTCCTTGACGAATTGCCGGCGATCGGTGCGGTGTTGGTCCCCGTCGTATTCCAGCGCGACCCCATATTCCTCCCACCCCAGGTCCAGCGCGCCGATGAGTCGCCAGCCCTGGTTTACCGGAATCTGCGTGGCGGGTTTGGGCAATCCTGCATCGATGAGCAAAAGCCGCAGCCAGGTTTCCTTGGGCGACGCGGCACCGCCGTCGACCAGCGGCAACACCTCCCGGAGCCGTCGCACCCCACGGGCACCCCGGTAGCATTTGGCCAGCACGGCGACGTCTTCTGACGAGAACGGGGTGGCACGCATCAGGGCATCTAGCCGCGCCACCGCCAGCCCGCGCGGCAAGTGACGGCCGAGGTCAAAGGCGGTGCGGGACACCGACGTGACCGGAAAAGTCACCGACTGCCGAGTTACGTAGGTGACTTCGTCGGCAGTCGCCGTTTCGTCGCGGACCACCAGACCGCGGTGTGCTCGCGCGCTTTTCGTAATGAGCTCAATGGGCTCATCCGCATCGACCCACTGCGCTCCATGCAGTGCTGATGCCGCAACACCTGCCACCACCGCGCGCCGGCGCGACCACAACCACGCGCCCAGCGTGCGGTCGGTCAGCGTTGGCTCACGTCCCTTGGGTAGGTAAACGTCGGGAAAGACTTTCCGGTACCACCGGCGCAACTGGTACTCGGTCAACGCGGCGTCGCTGCCAACAACAACCTCGCTCATGCGACGAGAATCACCCCCGGCACCGACACCTTCGCCGAGATCGACAGCAGCGCGCATAAGTGCGAGTGAACATCACGCTCACGTCGATCTCGGCGGAGCGTAGTCAGACGTCGGACGAATAGCGGATGCCGCCGTCAGGAATGCAGACGCCGGGCCACACCCGGGCGCCGCGCAGCAGTTCGCAGCGGGCGCCGATATCGGCGCCGTCGCCGATCACACCGTCGCGAATCAGCGCCCGCGGGCCGATGCGGGCGCCGAAGCCGATGATCGATCGCTCGATCACGCAGCCCGCCTCGACCTTGACACCATCGAAGATGACCGCGCCGTCCAGCCGGACACCGGGGCCGATCTCAGCACCCCGCCCCACGACCGTTCCGCCGATGAGCACCGCACCCGGGGCGACGGCCGCGCCGTCGTGCACCAGCTGCTCGCCGCGGTGACCACGGAGTGCCGGTGACGGAGCGATCCCACGCACCAGGTCCGCCGATCCGCGTACGAAATCTTCCGGGGTCCCCATGTCGCGCCAATACGTGGCATCGACGTAGCCGCAGATCTTGACGTTGGGGTCGGACAGCAACGCCGGGAACACCTCGCGTTCCACCGAAGCCTCGCGGCCCCTCGGAATTCGGTCGATGATCTCGCGCTTGAAGACATAGCAGCCGGCGTTGATCTGGTCGGTCGGCGGATCTTCGGTCTTCTCCAAGAAAGCGGTGACCCGGCCCTCCGCGTCGGTGGGCACACAACCGAACGCCCGCGGGTCGCCGACCCGGACCAGGTGCAGGGTGACGTCGGCCTGGCGGGTGTGATGGAAGTCCAGTAGCTGGCCCAGATCGGCACCGGAGAGGACGTCGCCGTTGAACACCATCACGGTGTCGCAGCGCAGTTTGTCGGCCACGTTGGCGATGCCGCCCCCGGTGCCCAACGGCTGTTCTTCGGTCACGTATTCGATTTGCAAACCCAGCTTGGACCCGTCACCGAACTCGGCTTCAAACACCTCGGGCCGGTAGGACGTACTCAAGACCACGTGTTCGATTTCCGCCGCGGCAATGCGCGACAGCAGGTGGGTGAGGAACGGCAGGCCGGCTGTGGGAAGCATGGGCTTGGGTGCGGACAAGGTCAGCGGCCGCAGCCGGGTGCCTTTGCCGCCGACCAGGATCACCGCATCGACGTGCTGGGGTGCCAACTCAGTGCCGCCCTTCAGCGAGTTTGAGGTCCTTTCGGCGCGAACTACGTACCATCAGCCGGGAGCGCACCGCCAGCGATCCCCGCAGCGTCCAGCGCAACGGGGCACGCCACCATCCGGCGTGCCGGTCTGCCAAGAAGATGTAGGTGCTCTGGTGATGGGCCGCCAGGTGACCTGCCGGGTCGCGTCCTGTCGAGTGGCCCTTGTGGTGCAAGACCTCGGCTGAGGGGACGTAGACGCTGTGCCAGCCGGCTTGGCCGAGCCGATCGCCAAGGTCGACATCCTCCATATACATGAAATACCGCTCGTCGAATCCGCCAACTTGGGCGAAGGCCGAGCGCCGCACCAGCAGGCATGAGCCCGACAACCAACCCACCACCCGTTCACTGGGTTCCAGATGCTCCTGACGGTAGGCCGTGGTCCATGGGTTGCGCGGCCACACCGGGCCGAGCACCGCGTGCATGCCACCACGGACCAGGCTGGGCAGGTGGCGCGCTGACGGGTACACCGACCCGTCGGGGTCGCGGATCAGCGGGCCCAGCGCACCCGCATGGGGCCAACGGTCGGCGGCCTCCAGCAGGGCGTCAATGCTGCGCGGGCCCCACTGGACGTCCGGGTTGGCCACGATCACCCAGTCTTCGAGCCAGTCGTCACCGAGTTCATCGAGCCGGGCCACCGTGCGATTCACCGCGGTTCCATATCCCAGGTTGGCACCCGTCGGCAGCAACCGCACGTTGGGGTAGCGCTCGATGGCAGCCTGCGGCGCTCCGTCGGTGGAGCCGTTGTCGGCCAATAGCACGCTGACCGGCCGCTCGGTGGCCAGCGATAACGACGCCAGAAACCGCTCTAGGTGAGGGCCCGGCGAATAGGTCACCGCCACGACCGGCAAGACGTCAGTCACGCGTAGAGGGTAACGGTCGGTCGGCGGAAACGCCGCTGTAAGCGGCTGCCAACGCCGCGACCAGCGCAGCACGCCAGGGTCGCAGCGGGGTCAAGCCCGCCGCGGCCCACCCCCGGCCACCCAAAGCGGAGTAGCTCGGCCGCGGTGCGGGCCGCGGGAACTGCGCAGTGCTGACCGGGCGCACCCGCTGCGGGTCAGCACCGCATTCTTCGAACACTGCGCGCGCCTGTCCAAACCTGGAGACCGCGCCCTGGTTGGCGGCGTGCAGGAGCCCGCGCACGCCGGCAGGATCTTTGTCGGCGACCTCTAACAGCGCAGCGGCGAGATCAGCCACATAAGTCGGTGAGCCGGTCTGGTCGTCGACCACATCAATCGGACCGTCACCGGCGGCCAGCCGGCGCATCACGGCCACGAAATCCTTACCCGTCCCGCCGGTGTAGACCCAGGCGGTACGTACGACGACAGCCTCCGGTAGCGCCGCGAGTACGGCCGCTTCGCCGGCGAGCTTGCTGCGGGCATACACACCCTGTGGCGCGGTCTTGTCGGCCGGTTCGTAGGGGTGTGGCTCGACCCCGCCGAAGTCACCGTCGAAGACATAGTCGGTGGAGACGTGAATCAACTGGGCGCCCACCCGGGCACAGGCCCGCGCCAGATTCTCGGGCGCGGTCGCATTGACCGCATACGCGCGCCCCTGGTCGCCTTCCGCGCCGTCGACATCGGTGTACGCCGCGCAATTGATCACGATGTCGCCACGTTCGACGATCCGGCCGGCCGCGGCGGCGTCCGTGATGTCCCATTCCGACGACGTCCTGGCCAGCACATCGCGGCCTGCTCGCGCTGCCTCGGCAGCCACAACGCTGCCCAACTGTCCGCCTGCACCGGCGACCACGATCCTGCCCGACATGCGTTCGAGTCTGGCACGCCGAACCGCGTTACCCAGAAAGCGACTGTGGCACAAGTAACCTACAGTGATGCCTGCGCAACGTGTGGTCCGTGTGATTTGTACCGCGTTGGCCGTCGCGATCGTCCTCGGCACCGGACTGGCCTGGACCAACGTCAGATCATTCGAAGACGGCATCTTCCACATGTCTGCGCCCTCGCTGGGACATGGTGGCGATGACGGAGCGATCGACATCCTGCTGGTCGGTCTGGACAGCCGCACTGATGCCCACGGCAATCCGCTGTCCGCCGAGGAACTGGCGACCTTGCGGGCGGGCGATGAGGAAGCCACCAACACCGATACCATCATCCTGGTCCGGATCCCGAACAACGGGAAGTCGGCCACCGCGATCTCGATTCCCCGCGACTCCTACGTCTTAGCACCCGGCCTGGGCAAGACAAAGATCAACGGCGTCTACGGCCAGACTCGCGAAACCAAGCGGGTCAGCCTGGTCCAAGCCGGAGCATCGGCCGCAGAAGCGGCGGCCGCGGGCACCGAAGCGGGCCGCGAGGCCCTGATCAAGACGGTCGCCGACCTCACCGGCGTCACTGTCGACCACTACGCCGAGATCGGGCTACTGGGTTTCGCGTTGATCGCCGATGCCCTCGGCGGTGTCGACGTCTGCCTCAAAGAGCCCGTCTACGAACCACTTTCGGGTGCCGACTTTCCGGCTGGGCGGCAGAAACTCAACGGTCCGCAAGCACTGAGCTTCGTCCGTCAGCGCCATGAGTTGCCCCGCGGGGATTTGGATCGGGTGGTGCGCCAGCAGGCGGTGATGGCCTCGCTGGCCCATCGCGTCATCTCCGGCAAGACGTTGTCTAGCCCGGCCACGCTCAAGCGACTGGAGCAGGCCGTGCAACGGTCGGTGGTGCTGTCGTCGGGCTGGGACATCATTGATTTCGTCAAACAGATGCAGAGCCTTTCCGGCGGCAACGTGGCCTTTGCCACCATCCCGGTGCTCGACGGCGCCGGCTGGAGCGACGACGGCATGCAGAGCGTGGTGCGGGTAGACCCGCACCAGGTTGCCGACTGGGTCGGTGGCCTCCTGCACGAGCAGGACGAGGGTAAGACCGAACAGCTGGCCTACTCGCCCGCCAAGACAACCGCCAGCGTCGTCAATGACACCGACATCAATGGCCTGGCGGCGTCGGTGTCAGAAATATTGACTGCAAAGGGTTTTGCAGCCGGATCGGTCGGTAACAACGAAAGCGGCCACATGAAGGGCAGCCAGGTGCGGGCCCCCAAGACCGATGACTTGGGCGCCCAGGAAATTGCCAAGGAATTGGGCGGGTTGCCGGTGGTCGCTGACACCTCGATACCGCCGGATTCGGTTCGGGTGGTGCTGGCCAACGACTACACCGGACCGGGCTCGGGACTCAGCGGCAGTAGTGTAAACGCCGCGGCGACGGCCGCACAGGCGTCGAACCCCGGGTCTGCAGATACCGCTCCCCCGCCGTCGCCCATCCTGACCGCCGGTTCCGACAATCCGGAGTGCATCAACTGACCACGCTGAGCGCGGCGATCCTTGACCCGTTACTGCGTGCCGACCCGGTCGGCCCGCGGATCACCTATTACGACGATGCTGTTGGCGAGCGCATCGAGCTGTCGGCGGCGACGCTGGCCAATTGGGCCGCCAAGACGGGCAACCTGCTACGCGACGAGTTGGGCGCCGGGCCGGCCAGCCGGGTCGCGGTGTTGCTGCCGGCCCATTGGCAGACGGCGGCTGTGCTGTTCGGGGTGTGGTGGATCGGGGCTGAAGTGGTTTTTCAGGGCCCGGCTGATGTGGCGTTGTGCACCACGGATCGGCTGGGCGAGGCCGACAGCACCGTGCCCGGGGGCGAGGTGGCGGTGCTCTCGCTGGATCCGTTCGGGCGCCCCGCGCCCGACCTGCCGATCGGTGTCACCGACTACGCGACCGCGGTGCGGGTGCACGGCGACCAGATCGTTGCCGAGCGGCACCCCGGGCCGGCACTGGCCGGCCGCTCGGTCGACCAGGTTCTAACCACGTGTGAAAAAGTCTCGGCGGCAGCGGGTTTGACGTCTAGCGACCGGGTGCTGTGCACCGCGTCGTGGGCCGGACCCGACGAGTTGGTGGCGGGCCTGCTGGCGGTGCTGGCGGTCGGGGCGTCGTTGGTGCAGGTGGCCAACCCCGACCCGGGGGCGCAGCAGCGCAGGATCGAATCCGAAAAGGTCACCCGCGTCCTCTGACCGGAAATCGATGCGCGGCTCACACAGGCGCCGACACATGTTGATATTGCTATATTTCGATGTTAATGTCGTCGCCAATGACCCAGCGGAAGAAAGGTTGACACACATGCCGGCTTACGGAGTGTTGGCGAAAGCAGCAACATTGGTGGTCCACGGTGTGGTCGGGGCGGCCGCCTACGACCTCGTTCGGAAGGCCGCGAAGAAGGCACCTGTTCGCGAGGCCGCGGTATCGGCGGCGGAGCTGAGCTTACGCGGGACCCGCAAAGCCGAGGAAGCCGCGGAGTCTGCCCGGCTCAAGATTTCCGACGTGATGGCCGAAGCCCGCGAACGTATCGGCGAAGAGGCACCCACCCCCGCCGTCGGCGTGGCCCACGACCACGACCACTAAGGGTCGATATGGCCCTCGCGATTGCTCAGACAGTCGAAGACCCCAGCCTGGTGTTGGTCTCGGACGCGGCCGGCCGCATGCGGGTCGTGGTCGACTGGGTGCGCAGCAATTCCCGACGAGCCGTAGCGGTCGAAGAGGCCGTTGCCAAGCAGAACGGCGTGCGCGTTGTGCACGCTTATCCGCGCACCGGGTCGGTCGTCGTGTGGTATTCGCCCCGGTGGTGCGACCGCTCCGCGGTGCTGTCGGCGATCAGTGACGCCGCGCACGTCGCTACTGAGCTGATTCCCGCGCGGGCACCGCATTCGTCGGAGATCCGCAACGCCGATGTGCTGCGCATGGTCATCGGCGGTGCGGCACTGGCCCTACTCGGCGTGCGCCGCTACGTATTCCAGCGCCCGCCCTTGCTCGGGCCGAGCGGACGGATGGTCGCCACCGGCGTGACGATCTTCACCGGCTACCCCTTCCTGCGCGGTGCCCTGCGCTCGTTACGCTCCGGAAAGGCCGGTACCGACGCGCTGGTCTCGGCGGCCACCGTCGCCAGCCTCATCCTGCGCGAAAACGTCGTCGCCCTCACCGTGCTCTGGCTGCTCAATATCGGTGAGTATCTGCAGGATTTGACGCTGCGCCGGACCCGGCGCGCCATCTCGGAGCTGCTGCGGGGCAACCAGGACACAGCATGGATTCGTCTGGCCGAGGGCCCAGAGGCCGGCACCGAGGTTCAGGTACCCATTGATAGCGTGCAGATCGGCGACCAGGTCGTGGTTCACGACCACGTCGCCATCCCAGTCGACGGTGAGGTGGTCGACGGCGAGGCGATTGTCAACCAGTCCGCGATCACCGGGGAGAACCTGCCGGTCAGCGTCATCGTCGGCAGCCACGTGCACGCTGGCTCAGTGGTGGTACGCGGCCGCCTGGTGGTGCGCGCCCAAGCCGTCGGCAACCAAACCGCCATCGGCCGGATCATTACCAGAGTCGAAGAGGCGCAACAGGACCGGGCTCCGATCCAAACCGTCGGCGAAAACTTCTCCCGCCGGTTTGTCCCCACCTCGTTCATCGTCTCGGCCATCACCTTGCTGGTGACCGGCGACGTCCGACGGGCGATGACCATGCTGTTGATCGCCTGCCCGTGCGCGGTGGGCCTCTCCACCCCGACCGCGATCAGCGCCGCGATCGGCAACGGCGCCCGGCGCGGCATCCTGATCAAGGGCGGTTCGCATTTGGAACAGGCCGGCCGCGTCGACGCGATTGTGTTTGACAAAACCGGAACGCTCACCGTCGGGCGGCCGGTGGTCACCAATATTGTTGCCATGCACCCTGATTGGGAGCCGGAGCAGGTGCTGGCCTATGCCGCCAGCTCGGAGATCCACTCGCGTCACCCGTTGGCCGAAGCGGTGATCCGCTCGACCGAAGAACGCCGCATCAGCATTCCGCCCCACGAGGAGTGCGAGGTGCTGGTTGGCCTGGGCATGCGGACCTGGGCCGACGGACGGACCCTGCTGTTGGGTAGTCCGTCGCTGTTGCAGGCAGAGCACGTGGAAGTGTCCGAGCGGGCGTCGGAATGGGTTGACAAACTGCGGCGCCAGGCGGAAACCCCATTGCTGCTCGCCGTGGACGGCACGCTGGTGGGGTTGATCAGTCTGCGTGACGAAGTGCGACCGGAAGCGGCTGAAGTGCTGACGAAGCTGCGGGCCAGCGGGGTTCGCCGGATTGTGATGCTCACCGGCGACCATCCGGAGATCGCCAAGGTAGTCGCCGAGGAGCTGGCGATCGACGAGTGGCGCGCCGAGGTGATGCCGGAGGACAAGCTCGAGGTAGTCCGCGAGCTGCAGGACGATGGCTATGTCGTCGGGATGGTCGGTGACGGCGTCAACGATGCGCCGGCGCTGGCCGCCGCCGATATCGGGATCGCGATGGGGCTGGCAGGTACCGATGTCGCCGTCGAAACCGCCGACGTCGCGTTGGCCAATGACGATTTGCACCGGCTGCTCGATGTGCGCGACCTGGGGGCGCGGGCGGTCGATGTGATCCGGCAGAACTACGGCATGTCCATTGCTGTCAACGCCGCCGGGCTGCTCATCGGTGCGGGCGGCGCGCTATCCCCCGTGTTGGCTGCGATCCTGCACAACGCGTCGTCGGTGGCGGTGGTGGCCAATAGCTCCCGGTTGATCCGTTACCGCCTGGACTGACCCGTGGTTAGCAGCCGCAGTCGTGGCCGCGCCAGGACCGCACGCCCTGCCACACCGCAACACCGGCAATAGCCAGCCCGATCGCCGGATCGACCCACCAGCCGTTCGGCCAGGCGGCGGTGATCGCCAAGCCGAGTAGAACTCCGGCGGCCTGGGCGGCGCACAGGTAATTCTGGGTGCCCTCGCCTTCGGTGGCTCCCGATTTGAGGCGCGCGCCCAGGGTGTGGTTGGCCCAGCCGAGAATCGGCATCAGCACCAACGCGATGGCCGTCAACGCAATGCCCAGCACCGAGGTTTCGGCGTGCTGCCGGTCGGCCAGGTGTCGGACCGATTCGGCGGCGATGTATGGAGCGGTCAGCCAGAAGGACACCGCGACTCCGCGTTGCGCGCGCCGTTCGGCGGTTTCCGACAAGGTGCGATCGCCGGTGAAGCGCCATAGCACCATCGCGCTGGCCAGGCCCTCAGACCCGCCGCCGAGCGCCCATCCGGTCAACGCCACCGACCTTACCGCCAGCCCCTCCCAAAGCCCGATGCCGCCTTCGATGAGCAACACGGCCAGGCTGACCCAAGCCAACCGGCGCGCCCACCCGGCGTTGTGCTGCCATTCCGCGTCTCGTCCCGCGGGCACCGCGATAGCGGGCGCGGGCCCGTCACAGCAGCCGGTCTGCGGCGGGATCGAGGTCTCCATCCCGACGATGTTAGAGGCAAGACCGGCCCGCCACCGGGTTCGCCAGCCCAGCCGGCGCGCCGCCGACCCTTCGCTTCTGATTAATCTGACTAGCCAACGGCCACATTAGGGAAGGCCCGCCGATGTCGACCGACAAGCCCGCCAAGCCGCTCGATGGTTTCCGCGTTCTTGATTTCACCCAAAACGTCGCCGGGCCGTTGGCCGGTCAGGTGCTGGCCGACCTGGGTGCCGAGGTCATCAAGATTGAGGCGCCGGGTGGGGAGGCGGGCCGCCAGATCACCGCCGTGCTGCCCGGACGCCCGCCGCTGCCCTCGTACTTCTTGCCTAACAACCGGGGAAAGAAATCGGTGACCGTGGACTTGAACACTGCAGAAGCTAGGCAGCAGATTCTGCGGCTGGCCGATACCGCCGACGTGGTGCTGGAAGGGTTTCGCCCCGGCGTCATGGAACGCATGGGGCTAGGTCCCGACCACCTGCGGGCCCGCAATCCGAAGCTGGTTTACGCGCGCCTCTCGGCGTTCGGTGGTAACGGCCCGCACGGCAGCCGGCCAGGCGTCGACCTGATGGTCGCCGCCGAGGCCGGGATGACCACCGGGATGCCCACGCCGGACGGCAAACCGCAGATCATCCCGTTCCAATTGGTCGACAACGCCAGCGGCCACGTGCTGGCTCAGGCAGTGTTGGCCGCGTTGCTCAACCGGGAGCGCCACAGGGTGGCCGACACTGTGCGGGTGGCCATGTATGACGTCGCGGTGGGGCTCCAGGCTAACCAGCTGATCATGCACCTCAACCCCCCCAGCGATGACTGTCCGAAAGCCAAGCAAGCACCAAAGGCCCAGCGGCGCAAGGGCGTCGGGTTTGCCACGCAACCCTCGGACGCGTTCCGGGCCGCCGACGGATACCTGCTCATCAGCGCGTATGTGCCCAAACACTGGCAGCAGCTGTGCCACCTCATCGGCCGGCCCGATCTGCTGGACGACCAGCGCTTCGCCGACCAGCGCGCGCGGGCGATCAACTACCCGGAATTGACCGACGAACTTCAGTCGGCACTGGCCACCAAGACCGCAGCCGAATGGGTAAAGCTGCTACAAGACGGCGGTCTCATGGCCTGCCTTCCGTACACCTGGAAACAGGTCGTCGGTACACCGCTGTTCGCGGAGAACCAGCTCGCCGTCGAAGTCAACGGTGGCGACAGCGCCGTCACCGTGATCCGCACGCCGGTACGCTACTCTAGCTTCGACGCCGTGGTCACTGCTGCCCCACCGGCACCCGGCCAGCACAACGACACGTTTCTGGCCGAACCTTAACTTCCTCTGTCACGCGACATCGCTTCCTTTGAATTGCCAATGAATCAACACGACGTTTCCCGGATTCGAGGTGGCGAGCGAGGAGGATTTGTTTTAGCCGCCTCCGGGCGGCTTCACATGTTTGTTGCACACAAATATGAGTTATCGGCTTCCGACACTCGGTGGACACTTGATTGACACACCACGTTCAGGCCGGTTTCAGTCCGGTGCGAGAGGGTCGTCAGCTCGGGGTTGCCGGCCCACCCCGGACGACCTGATCGGCCGGATTCGAGGAGTCAAGCAATGAGCACCGCTGTTGGCAATGCCGTTGACGCGCCCGCATCTCGCTCACGAACCATTCTTGCCAATCTGCGGCACGACCTTCCGGCATCGCTCGTGGTATTCCTCGTTGCGCTGCCGCTTTCGCTGGGGATCGCGATCGCGTCCGGGGCGCCGCTGGCCGCCGGTTTGATCGCTGCGGTGGTGGGCGGCATTGTCGCCGGGGCACTTGGCGGGTCGGCGGTTCAGGTCAGTGGCCCGGCTGCGGGTCTGACCGTGGTAGTCGCCGAACTGATCGATTCACTCGGCTGGCCGATGGTGGGTTTGATGACCATCGGGGCGGGCGCATTGCAGATCGCATTCGGCGTGAGCCGGATGGCCCGCGCTGCGCTGGCGATCGCGCCGGTCGTGGTGCACGCGATGCTCGCCGGCATTGGTATCACCATTGGGTTGCAGCAGATTCATGTCTTGATAGGTGGTTCGTCACGAAGCTCCGCGTGGGACAACATTGTGGCGTTGCCCAGCGGCCTGCTTCATCACGAACTGCACGAAGTGATCGTCGGCGGGACAGTGATAGCCATCTTGTTGTTGTGGTCAAAGCTGCCGCCCAAGGTGCGAATGGTGCCCGGGGCACTGGTGGCCATCGTCGCCGCGACTGCGTTGTCGCTAGTAGTGAACCTGCAGGTCGAGCGAATTGACCTGTCGGGCAACTTCTTCGAAGCCATTAGCCTGCCCCGGCTAGCCGAGACCACCCCCAGCGGACAACCCTGGAGTCACGAAGTCAGCGCCATCGTGTTCGGAGTCATCACCATCGCTTTGATCGCCAGCGTCGAATCACTGCTGTGCGCGGTCGGCATTGACAAATTGCACAGCGGCCCGCGGACCAACTTCAACCGAGAGATGATCGGGCAGGGCAGCGCAAACATGTTGTCCGGATTGCTGGGCGGGCTGCCGGTCACTGGGGTCATCGTGCGCAGCTCAGCCAACGTGGCCGCCGGCGGCCGCACCCGGATGTCGGCGATATTGCACGGTGTATGGATCTTGCTGTTCGCCTCGCTGTTCACCAACCTAGTCGAACTCATACCCAAAGCAGCGCTGGCCGGTTTGCTCATCGTGGTTGGCGTTCAGCTGGTGAAGTTGGCACACATCCAAGTTGCTTGGCACACTGGCAATTTCGTGATCTACATGGTCACCATCGTGTGCGTGGTGTTTCTGAACTTGCTGGAAGGCGTGGCCATTGGACTTGTTCTGGCGATCATCTTTCTACTAGTCCGGGTGGTCCGAGCGCCCATTGAAGCCAAGCCGGTAGGAGATGAGGCCAAGCACTGGCGCGTCGATATTGACGGCACGCTGAGCTTCTTGCTCTTGCCCCGGCTGACTCATGTGCTTTCGACGCTGCCGCGGGGATCCGATGTGACGGTGAACCTGAACGCGGATTACATCGATCACTCGGTCTCCGAAGCCATCGACGATTGGAAGACCGCCCATGAGCTGACCGGCGGAACGGTAACCATCATCGAGACGTCACCTGCGAACATGATCAGCGCACATAGCAGTCCGCCGAAACGTCACTTCACGTCGCGATCGCTACGCGAACCGTGGACGTCCCGGCGCGATAACCACCGCGGCGCCGACGCGTCGATTCGCCACGGTGTTGCGGAATATCACCGCAACGGTATCGGCACTTTGCACCACCACGTGCCCGAGCTGGTCGATTCGCCGAACCCGGACACGGTGTTTCTCACGTGTGCCGACTCGCGGATCATGCCGGACGTGATCACGGCCAGCCGACCGGGCGACCTGTACATCATCCGTAACGTCGGCAACCTGGTACCGACCGATCCCACCGAACGTTCAGTCGATGCCGCCCTGGACTTCGCGGTCAACCAACTTGGCGCGCACTCGGTTGTGGTCTGCGGACATTCGTCATGTCGCGCGATGCAAGCATTGTTGGAGGGTGGCGCCAACGACCCGGCCACTCCCATCGGCCGCTGGCTCGCACATGCCCACGACGGCCTAGCTGCGTTCCACAACCATCATCCGGCGCGCGCCAGCGCCGCCTCCGAAGGCTTCGGCGAACTCGACCAGCTCACCATCGTGAACGTGGCTGTCCAGCTGGAAAGGCTCGCCCACAACTGCGTTTTGGCTCCGGCAGTGGCTTCCGGTGCAGTACACCTCGTCGGGATGTTCTTCGATTTCTCTACCGTCCATGTGCACGAGGTGGACCAAAACGGCATCGTGGCCCCCGCCGCGCGCGCCGCCACACAGTAGCCACTCGACTCGGTGCAAGCCGCACCACCTGCAAGAAGAACTCGTCAATCGGCCCACCGCGGTCATCCCTCGAACAATCCGTCGGTGAGCAACAGCCCCGAGGGGGGTTCGGGAACCACGCCCAGCGGGACGGTGATCCAGGCAGGCGGGTTGGCCATGTTGGCCATGTTAGAAGGTGATGAGTTCGGTGGCGGTGCCCCGGTACCGATGCTGCCGTCCGGTTGGGAGCGCGCTTAGGCTTAGGGCGCCTCATCAAGTGGAGCGGCCATTGACGCCATTGACATCGCTGACGCCCGATGCGTAGTGCCGGCATAGGTTGCACTACCTCAACAAGGGTCAAGGCCGGGGAACCTCAGTGGTCCCGCTCGTAAGTTCGTTGGGGGTCGCCCAC
>NZ_VTZN01000479.1 GCF_008370645.1 Mycobacterium simiae | reverse complement strand
ACATCGCCATCCGCCACTACCGCGGCGCCCAGACCCGGCTGTGGGCCGCGTTCAACCCCGCCGCCCCCACCCACCGCACCGGCGTCGACCAGTTCGCCCAGCCCACCACCACCACGAAGTGGTCGCGCTTCGTGCCGCTGCTGTCCTCCATGGTCGGCAACAGCACCGGGATCCTGCTCGGCTTCACCCGCCACAACGCGCTGTCCAGCGCGGTCCTGCTCGACCTGCCCGGCACCGCGCGGCGCAACCGCAGCCCGTGCCTGGTGTGCAGCGGAGCCCTCGGGTACGGCAAATCCTATGCCGCCAAACGCATCACCCGCGCCGAGATCCAGCGCGGCGCCCAGGCGTTCATCGTCGACCCCGGCACCGAATGGGACACCGCGCTGGCCGACGTCGCGAACAAGGCCGTCATCGACATGGCCGGACAGCAGTTCAGCTGCGACCCGCTGCGCACCTTCCCCGCCGCCGACGCCGGCGGCTACTGGCTGGACTACCTGGTGCCCATGATGGGCCTGGACCCCCGCAGCACCGGGGTGCGCCGGCTGCGCACCCTGCTGGCCCCCGAGGCCCGCCACCGCCTGGGCATCACCAGCACCGCCGCGCTGATGACCTACCTCGCCGGCCTGCACGCCCCCGCCG
>NZ_VTZN01000478.1 GCF_008370645.1 Mycobacterium simiae | reverse complement strand
AAGCCACCACCGACGCCGGCGCGCCCACCGGACTTGGCTGCACCGCCGAAACCAGCCGCGCCTGCGGCGCCGCGGCGGAAGTGCTACCCGGCGACGGCGCCACGCTACTTACCGCAACAACCGACGCGGGCGCTGCCCCCACCCCAGCTACACCTGCGACGGAAGCAACGGCCGGTATCGTCACCGCCGCGCCCAACGGGCTAACAAGAGCCACAGCGGCCGGGACAACCCACGACGCAACGATCCCGATAATCCCGTGAATAATATTCCAAATCCACTCAATGATAAGCACAATCACCGCCACACCAAAGTAGAGGAGCGCCCAGCCAAGCATCTCCGTCATGTAAACGAGAACTACGGGGATGGCGATAAAGAACAACGCCATGGCTCCGATAAAGAGGATCGCAGCCAGGCCAAGAAACGCTAGCCCAAAGGCAATCGCTATCCCGAGGGCCTCAATACCTTGCAGCACCAGCCCCACGTAATGAAGGGCCAACGCAACGTAATACCACCAAGGTTCTAGTGCAATCTGGCCAGCCAGGGTGGCAATTTCACCAGCCTCACCAACACCGGGTTTGACCAGCACCGGTGCCATGGTGGTGTGTGGTGTCGAGATCACCGCCGCAGCTGCAACGGCGT
>NZ_VTZN01000477.1 GCF_008370645.1 Mycobacterium simiae | reverse complement strand
CACGACCAGCCGGGCGCCATGCAGTAACGCACCCCAGATCTCCCACACCGAAATGTCGAAACCGTAGGAGTGGCATTGGATCGCAGTCTGTCCGGCTACCGGGGTGAACAGGTCCGGCGAGGCAAGCAGCGCCGTGATGTTGCGATGGCTAATCGCCACACCTTTCGGCGTCCCAGTGGTACCCGAGGTATAGATCAGGTAGGCGATGTCCTCAGGCAACGGCGGCGCGACAACCAATCGAGCAGCCCCGCCGCCGGGGTGGTGCGCGTCAGCGACATCGACAACCGCCAAGTCATATGCAGCCAACCGCGAGCGCAGCCCAACAGTCGTCAGCGCCAGCACCGGAGCAGCATCAGCAACCATGAACCCGATGCGGGCATCCGGCAACGCCGGGTCGATCGCCAAATACGCCGCCCCCGACTTAAGGACCGCCAAAATCGCGATCACCGCATCAGCCGAACGCTCACACAACAACGCCACCACATCACCGCGACCAACCCCACAGCCAGCCAACACCCGCGCCAGCCGAACAGCAGCCGCCTCCACCTCGCCATAGCTCAACGTAACGCCATCAAACGTCAGCGCCGGCGCCCCCGGCCCGCGCGCTACCTGCGCGGCAAACAACTCCGGCACAGTCGAC
>NZ_VTZN01000476.1 GCF_008370645.1 Mycobacterium simiae | reverse complement strand
TCATCACAACCCCGAATCAATCAGCCGCATCAACGGCGCCGACAGGTCACTCACAGCACGTACCAACCAACCCCACGGGCGGATCGTAAGACAGATCACACTAAAAATCTGCACTTTCACGGAACCACTAGAGCCTTCTTAGGGTATGCACTCGATTCACACGTGCTGATTGTCACTGTGACCGTGACGTTCAGGTGCGGATATCCCAAGGGCGCGGGTGACACCGTTGTGGTGTTACCCGCGCCCTCGATGGCTAGCTGGTGAAGCCGTCTTGGCGGCGTTAGGCCCAGCTGGATCCGACTGCGGAATCGGTTTGGGCCATATTGTTGCCGGCGGCTTGCACCTTTTGGCCGTGGCTATTGGCTTGTTCTTAGATCACCTAGAAGTTACGCCCCAACTGGGTAATGAACTCCTGACAAGCCACAGGCCGAGCATCAGGCCATCGTGCGTGATGTGTTAGCGGCCGGTGACTTCTGGGGGTCCAACGAGGTGGCCTCGGCCAACCCGCCATGTCGCGCATTGCGCGCGGATCGGTCATAAACCGGCGTGATCATTACCTTGTTGTCTTTTCCATCAAGAATGATCTGGTGAGCTGAGCGGAAACCGCCGCGACCAATCACCCCTGCCCTATCCGACACCAGTC
>NZ_VTZN01000475.1 GCF_008370645.1 Mycobacterium simiae | reverse complement strand
CCGAGATCGCGAGCTCCGGCAATGAGCGGATCAACCGGATCCTGTCCAGCAAAGGGCCTCCGGACGCGAAACTTGCCGCGGTCAACGAAGTCATTGCTGAATCGAACTCAAGCGCCTCCAACGCTGCCGGATTCGCTACGTCGAACATCATCGACGCGACTCAGCGCGTGCTCGATGAGACAATTGGCGGCCGCGACGCCCGGACGTGGCTGCGCGAGCACGGCGTCAACCTCGAGGTCCTCAACCATCACGCCCCATCACTGCCGACGACTTAGATTCCACGGCGACCTCACCAGCTGGTCGAGCATACGGCGGTACTCCGCTTCCGCCAAATACATCGTTGTCGGAGGAGGCCACACCGGCTGAGACACCAAGAACGTTGGCGTATGGTGACACTCCGCAACCAACCAGTGCACTATTGCCGGATAGCGTCGCACCAGCCCCGAAGCCAAGTGCCTTGCCGTACGGCGGCTCCACTGCCCTGCGCAGTGTTGCCGCCAGGCAACGTCTCAACGGCGTCGCTGCCCAGTGCACCCGCGGTAGGTGTTGGAGGCCCGTCGGTACCAGGCGTGTCAGCACCCGCGGCACCTGGTGCGCCACTGTCCCCGCAGTCGTTGAGCCAGTCGTTTACCACCGGAATGATGACGGACGCA
>NZ_VTZN01000474.1 GCF_008370645.1 Mycobacterium simiae | reverse complement strand
GCGGCCCCGGTGCCGCCGGTTCCTCCGGTCCCGCCGTTACCGATCAACCCGGCCGCCCCACCGGCACCGCCGGTGATCCCGGCCGTGCCGGGGGCCCCGTTGCCGCCGTTGCCCCACAGCAGCCCACCGGCCCCGCCGGCCTGTCCGGGGGCCGTCGCGTGGGCGCCGTCGCCGATCAGGGGGCGCCCCAGCAGCGCCTGGGTGGGGGCGTTGATCAGACCGAGCAGGTCACGTTCCAGGGCCTGCAGGGGTGTGGAGTTGAGCGCTTCGGCGGCCCCGTAGGCGTTGCCGGCGGCCGTTAGCGCTTGCACAAACCGTTGGTGAAAGAGCGCCGCTTGGTTGTTGAGGGCTTGATATTCGCGGGCGTGGTTGCCGAACAAGGCTGCGACGGCCATCGACACCTCATCGGCGCCGGCGGCGGCGAGAGCGGTGGTGGGCGTTGCTGCGGCCGCGCTGGCCTGGTGGACCGCCAAACCAATACCAGCCACATCCGATGCCGCGGTCGCCACACCATCAGGTACTACGTGCAGAAACGACATCAGACTTTCCTTCCATCAACCCATGAACCGGATACCTGAGCCTTTCCGCAGCGTGCTCCCGACGCCGGCAACGCGTCTAGCAGAAGGTTTAGAACAAGTCCTTGCGACGATCGCAAC
>NZ_VTZN01000473.1 GCF_008370645.1 Mycobacterium simiae | reverse complement strand
GGCCAGCGAACGATTGCGGTGCCAACCCGCCGCCAACCCCGAGTCCGCATTTTACGTTTTGGGTCGAACAATTTAAAGAAATTGCCGATCGTCACTACCGCCGGAACCAAAGTAAGTGCGGCCAGCACCACAACCAAAATCCCGATTGCGCTGGGGGCGCCCATCGTTTGAAAGTATGGGAGTCGGGCAAAACTCAGGCAATACATTGCCCCGGCAATGGTGAGACCAGAGCCGAGGACCACATGAACGGTACTCTGAAACATGGTGTAGAACGCTTGTTCTCGGTCCTCACCCAGACCGCGGGCCTCCTGGTATCGGCCCAGGAAAAAGATCGCATAATCCGTCCCGGCGGCAATCGCCAACAACACCAATAGATTGACGGCAAAGGTCGATAGCGCAATAAAGTTATGATAAGCCAGAAAAGCGACAACACCTCGCGATGCCAGCAGCTCGATGGCAACCATCACCATCACCAGGACTGTTTGGACAATAGAACGGTACACAAAAAGTAGCATGACGATAATCACCAGGAATGTGATAATGGTGACCCTTTGAATACTTTTGTCGCCGGCCTCAGACTGGTCAGCAGTGAGGGCGGCCCCTCCGGTGACATAGGCCTTGACCCCGGGTGGCGGCGGCACGCTGTCGACTATCTTGCG
>NZ_VTZN01000472.1 GCF_008370645.1 Mycobacterium simiae | reverse complement strand
GGCCAGCGAACCACCACCGTGCCGACTCGCCGCCAGCCCCGAACTTTGATCAGCCGCTTGGGGTCGAACAGCCCGAACCGGCTTCCGACTGAGAGCACAGCGGGCCCCAGCGTCAGCGCCACCAAGACCGCGACCAGCATTCCCACCGAACAGGGGATGCCTAGGGTTTCGAAGTAAGGCATCCGGGTGAACTTGAGGCAGAAGGTGGCACCGGCGATCGTCAATCCGGAGCCCAGAATGACGTGGGCGGTGCCGCGATACATCGTGTAGAAGGCGGTTTCTTTGTCTTCGCCGGCCTGGCGCGCCTCTTGATAGCGTCCGAAGATGAATATTCCGTAGTCGGTGCCGGCGGCAATGGCCAGCGACGTCAGCAGGCTTACCGCGAAGGTGGACAACCCGATCGCCCCGGCATGCCCCAGCAACGCGACGACGCCTCGCGCTGCGGTCAATTCCATCCCCACCGTGAGCAGCAGCATGACCACGGTGATCACCGAGCGGTAGACCAGCAGCAACATGATGAGGATCACGACGACCGTCGTTACGGTCATCTTGATCATCGATTTGTCGCCGCTGTTGTGCATATCCGAGACCAGCGCCGCCGCCCCGGTGACGTAGGTTGTGATCCCGCGCGGTGCGGCGGTGTCCGCGACGATCTTGCG
>NZ_VTZN01000471.1 GCF_008370645.1 Mycobacterium simiae | reverse complement strand
GTCCCGGCAAACTCGACAAAGAGCCCTGCCAAGAAGCCAACTGCGCAGCCGCTGCCGACACCCCACCGTGATAACCAACCATGGCCGCCACATCGGCCGCCCACATCTCCTCATAAACACCCTCGGCAGCAGCAATCGCCGGCGCATTCTGCCCAAACACATTCGACAACACCAACTGCACAAACGCATTCCGATTGGCAGCCACCGCCACCGGATGAATCACCGCCGCCCGCGCCGCCTCAAAAACCCCCGCCACCGCCTTAGCCTGCACCGCCGCACCCGCAGCCCGCGCCGCCGCCGCACTCAACCAACCCGCATACGGACCCGCCACCGATAACATCGCCGCAGCCGCCGGACCCTGCCACACCTGACCCGACCCACCCGCCAACCCCGAAGTCACCGACGCAAACGCCGCCGCCGCCGACCCCAACTCCTCGGCCAACCCCGACCACGCCGCCGCCGCCGCCAACATCGGCGCCGATCCCGCCCCAGAAAACATCCGCAAAGAATTAACCTCCGGCGGCAACACCACGAAACTCATCAGAACCGCCCCTCCTCATACGGAATATTCTCCAACGCAGCCAGCGGCGTTACACCCGCCGACCACAGCTACCCACCCAGCGACACTAGGACTAACCCCCAACAAACACCCGTATTTAC
>NZ_VTZN01000470.1 GCF_008370645.1 Mycobacterium simiae | reverse complement strand
GCCGGTGCCACTGGCGGCGCTGGTGGGTCCGGAGGTTTTGCAGACGCGTTCGGCAACAGCAGTAGCGATTTTGCTACCGCATTTGGCGGCGTAGGGGGAGCCGGGGCCGCCGGCGGGGAAATGGGTGGAGATGGTGGTGCCGGCGGGCGAGGCGGCGACGCACTTGTAAGTAGCGCCGGCACCATGGCCGCACTAGGCGGCCAAGGCGGGTCCGGCGGAGCCGGCGCCGTCGGTGCCGCCGGCGCGGCAGGTGGGACCGGGGGAACGGGTGGCAATGGCGGGCGCGGCGGGCTGCTGATCGGCAACGGCGGAAGCGGCGGCGCGGGCGGTCTCGGCGGCACCGGCGGATCCGGCGACGGCGGCGGCTCCGGCGGCGTCGGCGGCATGGGCGGTAGCAGCACGATCAACTCTGTGCCGGGCGGTACCGCCGGCAGTGGCGGCGCGGGCGGCGCGGGCGGGGACGGTGGCGACGGCGGGGATGGCGGATCCGGCGGGGCCGGCGGTAGCGGCGGGGCAAGCGGACTGCTAGCAGGCACCGGAGGTGGCGGCGGGGCCGGGGGACTCGGCGGCACCGGCGGGACTGGCGGCCTTGGAGGTGACGGGGCTCAAGGCGGTTTGCCCGGTGGGGTGGGCGGCGCGGTCGGACTCGGTGGCGGCGCC
>NZ_VTZN01000047.1 GCF_008370645.1 Mycobacterium simiae | reverse complement strand
CCGGCCAGTTCGTCCTGAATCTCGGCGAGCGAGCGGCCCTGCGCCTGCCGGCGTTTCACCGCGACGATTTGCTGCAAGTGCCGGGGACTGTATCTCGCGGTGCGGCCTTGCATCACCGGCCGATCCACCAGTCCGGTCGTCGTGTACCACCGCACAATCCGCCGATCGGGCAGCTCCCGGACGCGCCCATTGGGCGCCCCGGGGTACGTCGGACTTTCCAGCGCGGCGGCAACCCGCCCCACCAGCTCATCCAGCGTCCAGGACGCGCACTCTGGCACCCCTACACATTGACACTGTTAGCATGACACTGTCAATATTTGTCTGGTTTGACCGCAGCGCCGACGTGCTGTCGCCGGGCAGGGCGGCTAACAGGGCATCGCATGCCGTTTGGACGACAGCCTTGCCCACCGCCCGCGGCTCAGCACCCCGAATGCGTATCCGCCAGATACTCAGCTACGAAATCTGTTGTCCGGCTGTGCCATTGGCGCCATCCGCGCACCATGTAATGGCCCGCGCCCTGGATGCCCACCCAGTGCGCGTCGATCCCCCGCTGGCGAGCCCGGCAGGTCTGAGCGCGCGAGCTGCGCGGGTCGGTCCAGGTGTCGGCGGTGCCATGCAGAACCAACAATCGCGTACCGACCCGGATCAGGTCACCGTCGCCGTGCGTCCACCACGGCGCAAGCGCCACCACGGCACCAACGTCAGTACGGGCAGCCAGTTGCGCCGCGACCCGGCCACCCATCGAATGACCCACCAGCACAAAATGTTTGGGCTCAAGCTCCTGCCGGACATCGTCAAGCACGTTCTGAGCGTCGCGCACGGCATCCAAATGCGGACTATTCCATCCGCGGCGGCGGTACTGAACTCGTCGCACATACACGTCATGCCCGAGCCGGCGCCGCAACGCACGCGTGAGAAACACCATCCGGAGGTTGGCCAGCTGCCACCATCTGGAGACGGCGTCGCTGCGCACCTTGCCGCCCGGCAGCACCAGAACACACAGGCCCCCCGCCGACTTAGTCAGCCTCATGACTCTGATTCGGAGCCGGTGGCTAGGACGGACTAAGAAATCCGAAGGTGCTAGGCCTGTTCGAAGGTGCCGTAGATGACCGCCCGTGCGATGGCGTGCTGAAACAGGTTGAATCCGAGGAAGGCCGGGCTGGCATCCTCGGTGAGATCCAGCTTGTCGACGCCCACCGCATGGACTGCCACGTAATAGCGGTGCGGCCCATGGCCCGGCGGCGGCGCAGCGCCCACGTAGCGACGCATGCCGGCGTCGTTCACCAGCGTCAGCGCGCCACCCGGCAATTCGCGGCCATCGCCAGCACCCTCAGGCAGTTCGGTCACCTCGATGGGCAGATTCGCCACTGCCCAGTGCCAGAATCCGGACGCCGTTGGGGCGTCGGGGTCGTAGACCGTGACGGCGAAGCTGCGGGTTTCCGCGGGGAAATCTGCCCAGCTCAGCTGCGGGCTGGCGTCCTGGCCGCCGGCGCCCATGATCCCACTCACCTGCGCGGTGGCCAGCGGCTGGCCGTTGGCCATGGAGTCCGAGGTTAAGCGGAAGGAGGGCAACGGAGGCAGCGCGTCATATGGGCCGGGCGATGTGGTCATGCTCAGTCCTCTCTCGGGTGAATCAGCAATGGGTCAGGAAATGGGTCAGCACCTCGGTGCCGAATTTGAGCGCGTCGATGGGTACCCGCTCATCGACACCGTGGAACAACGACGTGAAATCCAGATCCGGCGGCAACCGCAGCGGGCTGAAGCCGAAGCAACGAATACCTAAGCGCGCGAACGCTTTTGCGTCCGTACCACCGGAAAGCATATAGGGCACCGTGCGGCCATCGGGGTCGACCGCCAGTACCGCGGCGTTCATCGCATCGACAAGGTCGCCGTCGAAGCTGGTCTCATAGGATGGCAGGTCCCTGATCCACTCCCGGGTGACGTCGGGGCCAATTAATTCGTCAACCTCGGCTTGAAAAGCCGCGAGGCGGCCGGGCAGCACACGACAGTCCACCACCGCCTCGGCAGTCGCCGGAACGACGTTCGCCTTGTACCCGGCCGTCAGCATCGTCGGGTTTGCGGTGTCGCGCAACACCGCCTTGAGCATGCGAGCCATCGGACCGAGCTTGTCCATCGCCCCGTCCAGGTCGGGCGACTCGGGGTCGAACGTCAGGCCGGTTTCCTCGCTGACGGCGGAAAGAAAATGGGCGACGGTGTCGGTACATACCACCGGAAAGCGGTGCCGGCCCAGCCGGGCGACCGCCTCCGCGATGGCCGTCACCGCGTTGTGGTCGTGCACCATCGAGCCGTGTCCGGCGCGACCGCGCGCGGTGAGGCGCATCCACTGGATGCCTTTCTCGGCCGTCTCGATCAAATACAGGCGGCGTTCTCCCCCGTCGGGCCGCGGCACGGTCAAGGAGAACCCGCCAACTTCACCGATCGCCTCGGTGACATTGTCGAAGAGGTCGGGGCGGTGGTCGACCAACCACTGGGCTCCGTAATTGCCGCCGTGCTCCTCGTCAGCAACGAAGGCGAAGACCAGATCGCGGGGCGGGACGATACCGGCCCGCCGGAAGTGTCGGGCCACCACGATCATCATGCCGACCATGTCCTTCATGTCGACCGCGCCGCGGCCCCAGACATAACCGCCTTCAATGGCTCCGGAAAACGGGTGCACGCTCCACTCAGCGGGCTCGGCCGGCACCACGTCGAGATGCCCATGGATCAGCAGAGCGCCCCGGGACCTGTCTGCGCCGGCAAGCCGGGCAAAGACGTTGCCCCGGCCCGGCGCACCGGATTCCACGTACTCAGGTCGATAACCGACCTCGGCAAGCTGCTCAGCTACCCATCGCGCACACTCAGCCTCGCCTTTAGTGGTCTCCGGCTGTCCGGTGTTGGTGGTGTCGAACCGGATCAAACTACTGACAACCTCGGCAACGTCATCGCCTACACCTGTCACAGTCACCTTTCCTACCACTCTCTGGCCCAGCTCTGGCGCGGGCCCGCTCACCCGAGGGCACGAGCCCGGTTAGGCCGGCGCCCGCCCATCCGATAGCCTTAGCTGCCAACCCATTGCGGTTGATGTTGTCCGAGTGGCGGAATGGCAGACGCGCTAGCTTGAGGTGCTAGTGCCCTACTAATGGGCGTGGGGGTTCAAGTCCCCCCTCGGACACTTTGTGATGAGTCGATCCAATGGTGATACGAAGCTGATGAACCAGTTGAACCGGCGCGCATATCGGGGCGGGCGCTCGTCTTGTATCGGCCGATCTAGCGCCGCGCTACCGAGCACCTTCCTCGCCGTGATGATCAGCAGCGACCGTCGATTCCTCGGCCGCATCAGAACCAGCGTGTTCGCTCGGCTCATCGACGCCAGATTCCTCCTCAGGGTAATCAACAGCGTCTTCAGCTCCGGCTTCTGCCAAGTCTGCTAAGTCCTCATCGGCGTCATTGCCCGCATCGCGGTGCTGACGTTCCCTGATCGCGTCGACAATCAGCAGTATCACGCCCAGCAAGCTGGCGCCGATACACACCCACGCCACCAGCTCGTTGCTGGTGACCACCGCGAACACCAACGCGACAAGCCCAATCAGGGCTAGTACGAGGGCAATGATCAACATCGGGTCATCCTCCAGCCCGGCCAACAGCGACTGCCAAACCTACCAGGTTCCAGCGCCGATCTCGGCCCTCGGCGAGGTGCGGCCGTGGGCAGCCTAGTTGTTACCCCGATTGAACTGGTCGAACCCGCCGGCATCTGCGTTGGAGTCGACCGGTGCCGCTGACCCACGCTGACCGAGCTCCTCGAGCTGGGACTCCAGGTACGTCTTGAGGCGGGTCCGGTACTCGCGTTCGAAAGTGCGTAGCTGTTCGAGGCGACCTTCCAGCACAGTGCGCTGCTGGTTGATCGTCCCCATGATCTCGGAGTGCTTGCGTTCAGCGTCGGCCTGTAGGGCGTCCGCCTTTTCTTGGGCCTGCCGCAATTGAGCCTCGGATCGGGACTGGGCGTCGGCGAGCATCGTGTCGGCACGCTGCCTGGCGTCGGCCACAGTGGTTTCCGCGGTGTGCCGGGCATCACTGAGGATCTGGTCGGCGTTGGCGCGAGCATCGGCCAGCATCTTGTCAGATTCAGCCCTTGCGGTGCTGGTGAGGCGGTCGGCGGTGTCTTGAGCCAGGGTCAGTACCCGAGCCGCCTTCATGGCTTGTTCTTCGTTGGTCCCCGATGAAGCTGGCTTCACCGGCTCGGGCTCGCGTTCGTAGACGGGGATCGCCTGAGTGGGCTGAGCAGCCACGCCGGCACCCGCGCCGGCGCCCGCGGCCAGCTCCGCATCCAGCTCGGCGATGCGCTGACGCAGATCGGAATTTTCTTCAATAAGCCGGGTCAGCTCATTTTCCACCAGGTCAAGGAAGGCGTCGACCTCATCTTCGTTGTACCCGCGCTTGCCGATAGGCGGCTTACTGAACGCCACATTGTGGACGTCGGCAGGTGTAAGCGGCATTGTTTGTCCCCTCGAGTTACTGGACGGTCAAACGATCTGGAAAGTGTAGAACGGAGTGGCAGCCTTCATGCAACTGCCGTCCATCCTGTCACACCAGACTCGGCGGTTGCCGATTGGACGAATAAATAAGGGCCGATTTCAATCTCTAAGGTAATAAATCATATTTCTTAGTTATGAAAATACTGCGCTCCGACTTGTCGCCGAATCGTGGCCAAACCGTCGCCCAACTATGCCGCAGTGACGACAGCGCGGCTCTCATGCCGCGGCGCCGAACGCTAGCTGCATACCGATAAATGCGACCAACAGCAGCACCATGATGGATAGGTCGAAACGGACCTGGCCGATGGTAAGTTGCGGGATCAGCCGGCGCAGCAATTTCACCGGTGGATCGGTGATCGACATGATGATCTCCAGGATCACCACGGTGATGCCGGTTGGCCGCCAGTCGCGACTGAACGAGCGGATGAACTCAACGACGACCCGCGCGATGAGCAGCAGCCAAAAGATGAAAAGCGCAAACCCAAGGATCTGAAAGAACAGCACCAACGAGAGCCCGACCTTAACGATGAGGATGTGGACATGCCGCCCGTGCGGTCGGCAAGCGCAAGCCTACCGACTCCAGCGACCGGCCCACGACTCGTAGGGCTCCGCCCACGCGACTGGTCACAGCCAGCTCGGCACGCGGACCGGGCGATGCCGTACAGATTCGTCTATTGGTAAGAGTAGAAACCGGTTTCGGCGATCCGGCGACGCTCCTCGGGGGTCACGTCGACGTCGGCTGGCGACAGCAGGAACACCTTGGTCGCTACCTTGTCGAAAGAGCCGCGTAACGCAAAGGCCAAGCCGGCCGCAAAGTCGACCAGCCGCTTGGCGTCGGCGTTGTCCATCGACACCAGATCCATGATGACCGGGGTGCCGTCGCGGAATCGCTCGCCGATGGTGCGCGCCTCGCTGTAGTCCTTGGGCCGCAGCGTGGTGATCTTTGACAGCGGATGGCCTTCCTCGAACATCATCGCCATCCGGCGCGGGTCCATCGCCAACGCGCCGCGGGTGGAGTTGCGCAACCAGGACCCGAAGCGGGGCCGGGACATGTCGGCCCGGTCGTACTCGCGGGGCTGGAATCGGGGCTCGTCGGGGTAGCCGCCGCGGTAGCTACTGGGCGGCGGGTAATCGGCCGGCTCACCGCGCAAGTCGGCGCGGAGATCCCGACGAGGGTCACGGGGATCGTCATACTCGCGGCCTTCATAACGGCCGTAGTCGTCATCGAATCGGGGCCGCGCATAACCGCGGGAGGGCGAGCGGTCGTCGTAATACTCGTCGTCGTAATCCTCCATCGGAGCCATACCGAAGTAGGCCTTGACCTTGTGCAGTGTGCTCATCGCGTGACCCCTTCTAGCCCTGGGTTATTTGTTGTCTGTGATGAAGGTGTGACTACAGTGACTATTCACGGTGACCGTAACCGCCGTGGGCCCATAAGCGCGGTACCGACACGCACACACGTTGAACCGTGTTTGACGGCGATGTCGAAGTCGTCGGACATGCCGGCGGACAGCCCGAGCGCCCTCGGGAACGACTCGAGCACGCGGTGGTGCTCGGATCTCAGCCGTTCAAAGGCCTGTCCTGGGTCCCAGCCCAGCGGGGGGATGCCCATCAATCCGACCAGTTCCAGGCTGTGTGACTGCTCCACTTGCGCACAAATCCGATCCAGTGCCCCGGACTCGGTTATGTTGATACCGCCTCGAGTCGCGTCACCGTCGAGGCTGACTTGGACGTAGACGCGCAACGGGTCGCTACGCTGGCCGGCAGCCAGTGCAGCAGCTACCGCGCGATCCAACGCGGTCACCAGCTGGGCGGTGTCGATCGAGTGCGCGGTGTGGGCCCAGTGAGCCAACGACCGCACTTTGTTGCGCTGAATTCGTCCCACCATGTGCCAGCGCACATCCCGACCCCCGTCCCCCCGGGACGCTGCCATGAGCCGCGACACTTCGGCCACCTTGGCCGCAGCCTCTTGTTCGCGCGATTCGCCGACGGCCCGGCAACCCAGTCGGCACAAGATCGCGACATCGGTTGCCGGAAAGAATTTGGTAATCGGCAGAAGTTCAATATCGCCGACATTGCGACCGGCCGCCTCAGCGGCCGCGGCCAGCCGCGACCGTACCGCCGCCAACGCATGCGTCAATTCCGACTGGCGGTCTGGTTGCGCCGCTAGATCCACCACCATCGCGGTCATTCCATCCACACCAACGACGCCATCCGCCCAGTGGGCGCACCACGTCGATGGCTGAAAAGCGTCGAGTCTGCGACCGTGCACCGGGGATCGACATCGATGGCCCTAACACCCAAACCCTGTAACTGGCGCGTGATTCCGGCTCTCAGGTCCAGCGCGGGCGTCCCAGCGGCAGTGCTGGTGCGGCTACCCGGCAACGCCGCCTCGACCTCGGCGGCCATTGCTGCCGGCACTTCGTAATTGGGGCCGCTGGCCGCCGGGCCCAATAGCGCTGAAATGTCGCCGACCTGCGCCCCTAGTTCCCGCATCGCCGCCACCGCATGAGCCACCACGCCGTGCTGCGCGCCGACCCGCCCGGCATGCACGGCCCCGATCACCCCGGCTCGCGCGTCTGCCAGCAACACCGGTACGCAGTCGGCCGTCAACACCACCAGCGCTAGTCGCGGAATCCTGGTTACCAACCCATCGGTGTTACCTAATGCCCTGTCACGAGGTCCGTCGACCACCTCGATCCGGTCACCATGGACCTGGTTCATCCACACCACCCGCTCGGCGGTTAGCCCGATGGCATTGGCCAGCCGCTCCCGATTGGCCGCCACGGCGGCCGGGTCGTCACCGACATGGTCGCCGAGGTTAAAGGTGTCGAACGGCGGCTTGGACACACCGCCAGCCCGGGTGGTGATGACCCGGCGGATTCGAAGGCTCACGTCCCCAGTATCCGGAATCGGTTGCCGGCCAGGCGGCAACGCTGCTGGCTGCGGCCGGTTTGTCGCGCACTGGCAAGCAAACCGAGATCCTCAGCGGCGCATGAACGGCGGCACATCGACGTCATCGTCATCGCCGCCGATGCTGAGGGTCGCGCCGTTGGTGTGCACTGGGACGCTGACAGCGTCGACCGGCTCGAACAAGGTGGAAGTGAGCTTGCCGGCCCGTGCTGACTCGATGCGGTGCGCGCCGCCCGTCTCCGCGATCGCAGGCTTGCGGCCGGCACCGCCGGCGTCAAAGCCCGCCGCGATCACCGTTACCCGCACCTCGTCGCCGAGCGAGTCGTCGATCACGGTGCCGAAGATGATGTTGGCGTCCGGGTGGGCGGCGTCCTGCACCAGGGAGGCAGCCTCGTTGATCTCGAATAGACCCAAGTCGCTGCCGCCCGCGATCGACATCAGCACGCCCTGGGCGCCTTCCATTGAGGCTTCCAGCAGCGGCGAATTGATGGCAATCTCGGCGGCTTTGAGGGATCGGCCGTCGCCGCGGGCTGAGCCGATGCCCATCAGGGCGGTGCCGGCACCGGACATGATGCCCTTGACGTCGGCGAAGTCAACGTTGATCAGGCCCGGCGTGGTGATCAGGTCGGTGATGCCCTGCACCCCGTTGAGTAGCACCTCGTCAGCGCTGCGGAACGCATCCATCAGCGATACGTGCGCGTCGCCCATTTGCAGCAGCCGGTCGTTGGGGATGACGATCAGCGTGTCGCAACTTTCCCGCAGCCCGGTTATCCCGGTCTCGGCCTGGTTGCTTCTCCGCTTGCCCTCGAAGGAGAACGGCCTGGTGACGACGCCGACGGTCAGGGCCCCGAGTTTGCGGGCAATGCCGGCGACCACCGGCGCCCCGCCAGTGCCGGTGCCCCCACCCTCACCGGCGGTGACGAACACCATGTCGGCGCCGCGGAGTAGCTCCTCGATCTCGTCTTTGGCGTCCTCAGCGGCCTTGCGTCCAACCTCTGGGTCGGCGCCGGCGCCCAGCCCCCGGGTTGAATCGCGGCCCACGTCAAGCTTGACGTCGGCATCGCTCATCAACAACGCCTGTGCGTCGGTGTTGATCGCGATGAATTCCACGCCCTTAAGGCCTTGTTCGATCATCCGGTTCACGGCGTTGACGCCGCCACCACCGATGCCCACGACCTTGATGACGGCCAGGTAGTTATGTGGGGGGGTCATCATTCGTCTTCCTCCCTGGTGGGAACTCGGTTACCCCTGCGGGGAATGTCGGTGTGTTTGCTTGCAAAACTCTCGACCTCAACCATAGATTTAGAGTTATGTCAAGTACTTCCGCGTAACCAGAACCGTATGGGTACGACGGGTGCTAGCGGTGCAGGCGCGCCGACGCACGACACGCAATTTTTGGCGCCAAGGGATGCGCCAAGGGACGGATGTGGGTGCGGCTGAGGCTCAGCAAGCGCTGGCGAACGTGCGGCCAGCTTCACGGTCGGGGGCGAGCGTGAAACTGGTTTGACGTTCGTTGAGCCGGCTCATTTCACGGTCGGCAGATCGGGGCTGGACACGTCGTAGGTCCGTCCGGGCTGGGTCAACAGCGCCGCCAGCTTCTCGGCCTTCTCTTCGGCGCGGTCGGTGGTGCCCCAAATCACCACGCGGCCGTCGGAGAGTGTCAGGGTGATAGCGGACACCGAAGGGGCCGCGATGCGGCCCACCTGGCCAGCGACCTCGGGACGCAGCGCGATCAACACCTGTAACGCGGCCAACGTGGCCGGATCCGTGGGGCCCGGATTGTCGACATCGATGTACGGCAACGCCGGTGGCGGTGGATCGGTCGCGAAATCCACTCCATCGCGGTCGAAAAGGTGTGGACCGTCGGGGAAATCCTTCACCACCAACGGAACTCGCTCCACGATAGTGATTCGCAGCGCCGACGGGTACTGGCGCTGCACCCGTGCGCTGGCCACCCGCCGGATTGCCGCCACCCGATCTGCGACCTGGCTGGTATTGATCTGCAATAGCGGCGTTCCGAGCCGCACCTGGGCCGCGTCCAGGACCTCGTCGCGGGTCACTGCGCCAGTACCGGTAACGACAATGCTGCGGGCCGACATCGCCGGCGTGAAATACAAGATCAACGCAAGTCCTACCCCAACAACGAGCACGATCATCGTGGCGAGCAACATCTTCAAGCCCTGAACGACCCCCCGCGCAACGGGTTTGGATTCCTTGACGACGTGCCCGCTTGCCCGTCGCTTGGCCTCGCGACGGGCGTGCTCAATCGCGGTGGCGCGGGCTTGTGCGGCGCGACGTTCGGCCCGCTCTCGACGGGCGCGCCGCCGCGGCCCCTCGAACTCGTCGTGATCGGCCGGCTGGTCCGGTGCGGTGGCGAGCGGTTCGGTAGCCGCTTCGGCACCGGAGTCGCCCGGTTCGTCGGCGACTAGGTGAACGGGGTCAACCTGGTCAACCGGGCGGCCCTCGTCGGGTTCGGTCACGGCAGCACTCCTGGCCGGCCAGGCGGGTTGCGATTAGCCCGCATCCGAAGTGCGGCCACGATCTCCGGACCCAGCAAGGTAACGTCGCCGGCACCCATGGTGACAATGACGTCGCTCGGGCCGGCGGCTGCGGCCACCTCCGCGGCGACCGCGGAGAAATCTGGGAGGTAGTGCACAGGCACGGTGACGTGTGCGGCGACGGTGGCACCACTGATACCGGCGAGCGGTTGTTCGCGGGCACCATAGACGTCGAGTACGAATACTTCGTCGGCGGCGTCCAATGCGCGACCGAACTCCGCGGCGAAAGCTTTTGTGCGGGAATATAAATGCGGCTGAAACACAACCAGTGACCGACCACCGCCGCTCGGCTGCAGCACCGAGCGCACCGCCGCTAGCGTCGCGCTGATCTCGGTCGGGTGGTGGGCGTAGTCGTCGAAGACGCGTATCGATCCGGCTGCCCCCACCAGTTCGAATCTGCGACGAACTCCCTCGAAGCCGGCCAGGCCGTCGAGCACCTCGTCGATCGGGACGCCGACCTCGGCCGCCGCCACCAGCGCACCCAGCGCATTGAGCGCCATGTGTCGTCCGGGCACCGCAAGCCGCATCACCCGTGGATCCGGTTCGCCGGCCAACTGGATGTGCGCGACGGCATCGGTGCCTTGCTGTTCCCACGACACCAGCGCTGCGGCCAACGGCCCAAATGCGGTCTTCGCCGACCCGTAGCGCAGCACCCGAAATCCAAGCTCAGCTGTGCGTCCGGCGAGCGCGGCCGCGCCCGGGTCGTCGGTGCACACCACCACGGCGCCGCCGGGGGCGAGCCGCTCCACAAAGGAGTCGAACACCCCGACATAGGCTTCGGTGCTGCCGTAGAAGTCCAGGTGGTCGGACTCGATATTGGTGACCACGGCAACGTCGGGCGTGTACTCCAGCAGCGAGCCGTCGCTTTCGTCGGCTTCGGCCACGAAGCAGTCACCGCTGCCGTGGTGGGCGTTGGTACCGGCCTCCCCCAGCTCACCACCCACTGCGAATGACGGATCGCGGCCGGCGTGCTGTAGCCCGACGATGAGCATCGAGGTCGTTGTGGTCTTGCCGTGCGTCCCGGTGACCATGAGCGTGGTGCGGCCGGCCATCAGCTTGGCCAGCACGACTGGTCGCAGCAGCACCGGGAGCCCCCGCCGACGCGCTTCAACGAGCTCGGGGTTGGTCTTGGGGATGGCGGCGCGGGTGGTGATAACCGCGGTGACGCCACCAGGCAGCAGGTCCAGCGACGACGCGTCGTGGCCGATTCGGATCAGCGCGCCGCGAGCCCGCAACGCGTGTACTCCGCGCGACTCCTTGGCGTCGGACCCCGATACCAGCCCGCCGCGGTCCAAAAGGATGCGGGCAATGCCCGACATGCCGGCTCCCCCGATGCCGACCAGGTGTACCCGCTGCAGTTCGGGCGGCAACTGCTGGGTGTTCACGACACTTCCCTGGAACGAGCCGTGTGGGCGATATCCAGCGCCGCCTGGGCCACGTGGCGTGCCGCATCGCGGTGTCCCACCTGCGCGGCAGCCGCCGTCATCGCCGATAGCCTCGGCAGGTCGGTGAGCAACCCGGCCACGTCGCGAGCCACTCGGGTCGGCGTCAGGTCGGCATCGGCGACCACCATGCCGCCGCCGGCGTTCACTACCGGCAGCGCGTTAAGCCGCTGCTCGCCGTTGCCGATCGGCAACGGCACGTAGATGGCCGGCAGCCCCACGGCGCACACCTCGGCGACCGTCATCGCCCCTGACCGGCAGATCACCAGGTCCGCGGCAGCGTAGGCCAGGTCCATCCGCTCGAGATAGGGCACCGCGACGTACGGCGGGTCCTCGGGGCGGGGTGTACCCAGCTGCAGGACGTTTTTGGGTCCGTGGGCGTGCAGCACGGAAACACCCGCGGTGGCCAGCTCGGCGGCGGCCGCCGAGACCGCCCGGTTAAGCGACACCGCTCCCTGCGAACCACCGAAGACCAGCAGCACCCTGGCATCGTCGGCGAAACCGAAGCGTGCCCGGGCTTCGGCTCGCAGCGCCGTGCGGTCCAGCGTGGTGATGGCCTGTCGTATCGGCACCCCGACCACCTCGGCGTGCCGCAATCCGGAATTCGGCACCGCCGCCAGCACTCGGTCGGCGGTGCGTGCACCGACCCGGTTGGCCAATCCGGCGCGGGCGTTGGCTTCGTGAATGACCACCGGGATCCGGCGCCTCAGTCTGGGCAGGCCGGGTATGCCCTTGGCGGCTAGGTAGGCCGGCAGCGCGACATAGCCGCCGAAACCGACGACGACGTCGGCGTCGACGGCATCGAGGATGGCCCTGGTCTCACGCACCGCACGCCACACCCGCGGCCCAAGCCTGGCCAGGTCACCGCTGGGCTTGCGGGGCAGCGGCACGGGCGTGATCAGCTCGAGGTGATAGCCGCGCGCGGGCACCAAGGTGCTCTCCAACCCGCGCGGGGTGCCCAGCGCGGTGATCCTGACATTCGGTTGTAGCGCGGTCAGGGCATCGGCGACGGCCATCGCGGGCTCCACATGGCCGGCGGTACCACCGCCGGCGAGCACGATCGACAACTCAGAGCCGTGGTTGGGTACTCCCAGCCTGCCGGCCGGCTCCCTGACCGAGTCGTTCACCCGTAACGCTGACCTTCCAATGCGCGAACCCGCCCAGTATGACGCTGCCCGGCGTGCCGCTGGCCCGCTCGGCGCGCCGGCCGATCGGCTCGGCGCGGTTGCGCCGGTCGCAGCGGCTCACCGGCCTTCCCAGCCGCAGGCCGGGGGAGCTTGCGGACGGCCGGCTGCTTGGCCGGTAGCGAGTGAGGGCGCTTGCGGTCGCGAAACGCCTCGAGGCGGGTCGGCACATACGGCTCGGGTAGCGGCAGCCGCAACAGTCGGTTCACTTTATCGTCGCGGCCAGCACGCAGCGCGGCCACCGCCTCCGGCTCATGGCGCGCCGCGTTGGCGATGATGCCGATCATCGACAAGGTGGTGGCCGTCGAGGTACCGCCTGCCGAGATCAGCGGCAGTTGCAGCCCAGTGACCGGCAGCAGCCCAATCACGTAGCCGATATTGATGAACGCCTGTCCCAGCACCCATAACGTCACAGTGGCGGTCAACAGCCGCAGGAAGGGGTCGGCGGAGCGGCGAGCGATCCGCATGCCGGTGTAGGCGAATAGCCCAAACAACCCCAACAGGCCGAGCGCGCCGATGAAGCCCAGCTCCTCGCCGATGATCGCAAAAATGAAGTCATTGTGCGCGTTGGGCAGATAGTTCCACTTGGCCACACCTTGACCCAAGCCGTCGCCGAAGATGCCGCCGTGGGCCAACGCAAATTTCGCCTGCCGAGCCTGGTAGCCGGAGTCCATCGGATCGTTGTCGGGGTCGAGCCAGGACCGCACCCGGTCGGATCGGTAACCCGCGGTCATGGCCAGGATCGCCGCCGAGATGACGACCGCGGCCAGTGAGCTGGCGAACACGCGCAGTGGCAAGCCGGCGTACCACAGCAGGCCCAGCAGGATGATGCCCAGCGACACCGTCTGCCCAAGGTCGGGCTGCGCCACGATCAATGCCAACGCGACCACCGCGGCCGGCACCAGCGGAATCAGCATCTCCCGCAACGACGCCCGCTCCATACGGCGGGCGGCCAACAGATGCGCGCCCCAGACGGCGAACGCCATTTTGGTCAGCTCCGAAGGCTGCATCGAGAGGCCCGCGACCACAAACCACCCGCGCGAGCCATTGGCGACCTTGCCGATTCCCGGTATGAGTACCAGCACCAGCAACACAATGGTGACTGCGAACCCGGAGAACGCGATGCGTCGCAAGAACTGCACCGACATGCGCAAACCGATATAGCAGCCGATAAGCCCCACGCAGGTCCACAGAACCTGCTTGCCGAAGATCACCCAAGCCGAACCGTCGTCGTCATAGGAGCGCACGCCGGAGGCCGACAGCACCATGATCAAGCCGAGCGTCGTCAGCAGCGCGGCAACCGCAAAGATCAAGTGAAAAGAGGTCATAGGACGGCCCAGCCACGCGCCAAAACGGGTGCGCGGATCCTGCGCCTCGGACTTGGATTGGGCCTGCTGCCCTGAGGAGCCCGAAGTAGCCGTATCTTCGTCCTGCTCGCTGGCCTGGACCGGCTCCCCCGGCACTGTCGTACTCTCGTTTGCCTTGCCCCGGCGCAGCAGCCGGGTCAGCGCGGTAGCCACTGCGGACTACCGGCGTCCAGCGCGCACAGCGGCCGCGAAGGCATTACCACGGTCGGCGTAGCCGTCGAACTGGTCGAACGACGCGCCCGCAGGTGCCAGTAGCACCGTGTCGCCGGGCTTGGCCAGGTCACGGGCGGCGGCCACCACGGCCTTCATCACGCGGGTACCGAGCGGGTCATTCGATTCGTCTACTTCTGTAACATAAGCACCAGGAGCCACAGGCATATCAGCATCCTCGCTTGTCACAACGTGGACGACGGGGACATCCGGCGCGTGTCGCAATAACGCCTCGGCAACCAGGGCGCGATCCTGACCGATGAGCACCGCCCCGACCAGCCGCGATGCGATGCGGCCCACCTCCGCGTCAACCGATGCACCCTTGAGCAATCCGCCGGCAACCCAAACCACGCGCGGATAGGCCAGCACCGACGCCTCGGCAGCGTGCGGGTTGGTGGCTTTGGAATCGTCGACATAGGTGATGCCGTCGGCAACCGCCACCACTTCGGCGCGGTGTCGACCTACATGAAACGCGGCGACCGCCGCCGCGATCGCCTCGGCCGCCACCTCGACGGAGCGAGCCAGCGCCGCGGCGGCCAGCGCGTCGAGCACTCCGACCGGCCCCGGTACCGGTATCGATGCGACCGGTAACAGCACCAGGTCGTCGGCGAAGGCACGGTCGACCAGGTAGCCATCGCGCACGCCCAGCTCTCCCGCAGCGGGCTCACCAAGCCGAAAGCCCACGCGCAGCTGCGCCGGAGCGGTGTCCAAAAGCGCCGCCGCCCGACTGTCGTCCAGCCCGACAACCGCCACCCGGCCGGTCAGCACCCCGGCCTTGGCCTGGGTGTATGCCGCCATCGTGCGGTGCCAGTCGAGGTGATCTTCGGCGATGTTGAGTACCACGCCAGCCTCCGGGCGCAGCGACGGCGCCCAGTGCAGCTGAAAACTCGACAACTCCACGGCGAACACGTCGGCGGGCTCATCCAGCACGTCCAACACCGGGCTGCCGATGTTTCCGCACAGCACGCTGCGGCGACCACCGGCCGTCAGCATGGCGTGCAGCATCGACGTCGTGGTGGTCTTGCCGTTGGTTCCGGTGACCACCAGCCAGCGACGCGGCGGTCCATAACAGCCCGCTGCATCCAGCCGCCAGGCCAATTCCACGTCGCCCCAGATGGGTACTCCTGCGGCCGCGGCCGCAGCCAGTACCGGCGTGGTCGGCTGGAAACCCGGACTGGTCACCACCAGCGCGTACTTGGCGACCTGCTGTGCTGCGACCGACGGATCCAGGGTCGCCACTCCGCTTTCGACATACGGACGCAGCATGGTTGGATCGTCGTCGCACACTGTCGGCGTGGCACCAAGCCTGGTCAGTGCCGCCAGCACCGCCGCGCCGGTCACCCGGCCACCGGCTACCAAGACCGGCGCGCCCGCCACCAAGGGGTCAAGCAGCTCAGGCATCGATCGTGGCCAGCCATTCGCCGTAGAACAGAGCCACGCCCAGACCGCAGCTGATCGCGGCGAGCAGCCAGAACCGAATGATCACTGTGGTTTCGGCCCAACCGATTAACTCGAAGTGGTGGTGAAAGGGCGCCATCCGGAAAACCCGGCGCCCGGTGGTTCGGAAGGCCAGGATCTGTAGTACCACCGACGTGATTTCGGCGACAAACAGCGACCCCAACACCACCGCAAGGAGTTCGGTGTGGCTGGTGACCGACAGCCCGGCGATGATGCCGCCCAACGCCAGGGACCCGGTGTCACCCATAAAAATCTTGGCGGGGGCGGCGTTCCACCACAAGAAGCCGATGCAGGCTCCGGCGGTCGCGGCGGCGATGAGTGCCAGGTCCAGTGGATCGCGCACGTTGTAGCAGCCCAGGCCCGGCGCGGTGACACACGCGTTGCGGTACTGCCAGAAGGTGATCAGCACGTAGGCGGCGGTCACCATCGCCATCGAGCCGGCAGCCAGCCCGTCCAGCCCGTCGGTGAAGTTGACCGCATTCGACCAGGCGCTCACCACGACCACGCAAAACAGCACGAACAGCGCCGGAGCCAGCGTGACGGTGGCGATCTCACGCACGTAGGACAAGTCAGCGCTGCCCGGCGTGAGGCCGGCCGCGTTGTGAAACTGCAGCACCAGCACCGCGAAGAGCACAGCAGAGGTGAGCTGGCCGAGCGTCTTGGCGGTCTTGTTCAGTCCCAGGTTGCGTGACCGCCGGATCTTGATCAAGTCATCAAGAAACCCGACCCCGCCGAGCGCGGTGGCCAGACCCAACACCAGCAGCCCCGATGCGGAAATACCTTCGCCATCGAAGGTCAACCCGGCGATGTGGGTGCCGAGGTAGCCTGCCCAAATACCGGCCAGAATCGCCACCCCGCCCATCGACGGCGTGCCGCGTTTGCTGTGGTGGCTGGGTGGGCCATCCTCGCGGGTCTGGTGACCGAATCCCTGTTTGGTGAATAGCCGGATCAACGCCGGCGTCAGCAGGATGGAAACCATCAACGCGATGGCGACAGCGATCAGGATCTGTCTCATGGCTGTCCCTCGCGGTTATCGGCGCCCACGCCGTCGGCTACTAACGCATCGGCCAGCACCCCGAGTCCGGCGGAGTTCGACGCCTTGATCAGCACCACGTCGCCAGGTTGGACTTCCGCCCGCAACATTGCCAGAGCAGCATCGGCGTCTGAGACGCTAACGACTTCGCCGCCCCATGAGCCTTCCATGACCGCTCCGTGGCGCATGGCGCTCATCGACCTCCCGGTTCCCACGACAACGAGTCGAGACACATCTAAGCGCACCGCGAGCCGGCCGATGCGATCATGCTCGGCAATCGCGTCCATGCCGAGCTCGGCCATCTCACCCAGAACCGCCCAGCTGCGCCTCTTGGTGGGCGGGCTATCGCCAGACTGGCCAGACTCGCCGTGGGCGATCCAGGCCAGCGCCTGCAGACCGGCCCGCATGGAGTCGGGGTTGGCGTTATAAGCGTCGTCGATCACCGTCACCCCGTCGGCCCGAGTGGACACTTGCATCCGATGACGTGACACCGGACCTGCGGCAGCAAGTGCGGTCGCCGCCTGCTCGAGGCTGGCGCCACATTGGAGCGCTACCGCGGCAGCGCATAAGGCATTGGTGACCTGGTGGTCGCCGAACACGCCCAGGTGAACCTGCGCGGCGCCAGCACCTGAGTGCATGGTGAACTGCGGCCTGGCCAGCTCGTCCAACAACACCGGCCCAGCCCGCACATCTCCACTGCTGCCGCGACCAACCCGAACGACCCGGGCCTCGGTGACCGCGGCCATCGCCGCCACAGCCGGGTCATCGGCGTTGAGGATCACTACACCCGACTTCGGAACTGCTTGGGGCAGTTCGGATTTGGTTCGTGCGATGACCTCACGGGAACCGAACTCGCCGAGATGCGCGGTGCCGACGTTGAGCACCACCCCGATCGCCGGCGGCGCGATCTCGGCCAGCGCGGCAATGTTGCCCGGATGGCGGGCCGACATCTCCAGGATCAGGTAGTCGGTGTTGCGGGTGGCGCGCAGCACGGTCCAGGGATGCCCCAGCTCGTTGTTGAAGGAGCCGGGCGGGGCAATCACCTCACCCAGGGGCGTAAGCACCGCGGCCACCAGATCCTTGGTCGATGTCTTGCCTGAGGAGCCGGTGATCCCGATGATGGTCAGCCCATTGGCGACCAGCTCCCTGGCCACCGCTGTGGCCAGTTTGGCCAGCGCCGCCAAGACGGCTGCACCCGAACCGTCAGTGTCGTGTTCGAGCACCCCGGCCAAGGCGCGCTCGGTGGGGCGTGGCGGGGGCGTGACCACGATGGCCGGGACACCGACCGGCCGGGCGGCCAGCACGGCGACCGCCCCGGCCGCTACCGCCGCCTGCGCATGCTGGTGCCCGTCGCTGCGCGCGCCTGGCAATGCGAGGAACAATCCGCCGGGACCGACCGCGCGTGAGTCGAACTCGACCGTCCCGGTGACATGGCGCTGCGCGGCATCCTGCGGCGAGATATCGGCTAGCGTGCCGCCGACAATTTCTGCGATCTGGGCCACGGTCAGGTCGATCATGCGCGGATCTCCGGACGCCCAAACGCCTCCAACGCCGCAGCCAGCTCCACCCGGTCGTCGAAGGGACGCACCTCACCGCCGCCCCGCTGCCCGGTTTCATGCCCCTTGCCGGCAACTAAGACCACGTCACCGCGGCGCGCCCAGCCCACCGCGTGACGGATCGCGTCCCGTCGATCGCCGATCTCGACGACCTGCGCATGGCCGCCGGCTGCCGCAGCCCCGGCCAGGATCTGCCGTCGGATTGCCGCCGGGTCCTCACCGCGCGGATTGTCGTCGGTGACCACCACTAGATCGGCCAGCTCGGCGGCGATGGTCCCCATCGGTGCACGCTTGCCGGGGTCACGCTCGCCACCGGCACCGAAGACCACGGCCACCCGGCGATCCGGATGCACCAGCGCGGTCAACACCGCCCGTAAGGCGCCGGGTTTGTGGGCATAGTCGACCAACGCCAAAAAATCTTGACCTCGGTCCACTTGTTCCAGCCGCCCGGGCACTCGGGCCTCCCGCAGCCCCGGCGCGGCCTGCTCCGGTGAGACCCCAACCGCGTCCAGAATCGCCAGTGCCAGCAGACAATTGGCGATGTTGTAGCTCCCGGGCAACCCGATCCGCACCCGGTGTTGCATGCCGGCGGGGTCAATGGCGGTGAATTCCTGCCCGCCGGTGCCCATCGGCACGACATCGACGGCAAGCCATTTGGCGGTCTGAGCGCAGGCGCTGACGGTGATCGCGTCACCGGCCCGCGCGGCCATCGCGCGCCCAGCTTCGTCGTCGACGCACACCACGGCCGTCCGGGCGCGCAGCGCGGAGGCCGGGTCGAACAGCAAAGCCTTGGCCTCGAAGTAATCGGCCATGGTGGGATGAAAGTCCAGGTGGTCGCGCGACAGGTTGGTGAAGCCGCCGACCGCGAAGCGGGTGCCGTCCACCCGGCCCAGGGTCAGCGCGTGACTGGACACCTCCATGACCACGGTGTCCACCCCGCGCTCTGCCATGGCCGCCAGCAGGGCCTGCAGCGCGGGCGCTTCCGGCGTGGTCAACGCGCTGGGTAGGTCAGTGCCGTCGAGGCGGATGCCGATGGTGCCGATCAGCCCAGCGACCCGGCCACCAGCGCGTAGCCCAGCCTCCACCAAATACGTCGTGGTGGTCTTGCCGGATGTTCCGGTAATTCCGACGACGGTCAGCCGGTTGGACGGATGCCCATACACCGCGGCAGCGGCGTCGCCCAGCACACTGCGGGGCGCCGGATGCACGAGCACCGGAACGGTCCTGGTGGGCGCATCAGGCGCGGCCTTAGCCAGCTCAGCAACCCCGGCCGGGTCGGTCAGCACCGAGACCGCGCCACGTTCGATCGCCGCTGCGGCGTGGCGAGCACCGTGGGTGGCCGAGCCCGGCAGCGCGGCGAACAAGTCACCGGGCTGCACCTCTTGGGCACGCAGCGTCACACCCGTAATTGGCGTATCCGGGATCGTTGCCACCCGGCCGCGGCCTTCGGCCATGATCGCGCCGATGTGGGCGGCGAGCTCAGCGAGCGGCACACCTGCGCCGGCCCTGGGGCGCAAACCAGCGGACACCGACTCCACCTCTGTCACCACCTCCGTCCGACGACCGCCGCTGAAGAATCATGATCGGCCATGACCCTACCTAGAGCCACTCGTCGTAAGCCGTTTCCGCGCCCGCGGGGGCGTTGATTCGGTCGCTGCGTTTCCTAGCGGAAACTAGGTGGCCTGCAAGACGAGCGGCGGCCCGGGGTCGGGTGACAGCGGCACATTCTCGCGCTGCATCAGCCAGCCGGCGATGTTGTGGAACAGCGGAGCCGCCGAGTGGCCCGGACTTCCATCGGCGTTGCGCTCTGGATTGTCCATCATCAGCCCGATCACATAGCGGGGATTGTCCACCGTGGCCAGGCCGGCGAAGGTGATCCAGTAGACGTTGTCGAAGTAGCACCCACAGCCAGGGTTGATCTGCTGCGCGGTGCCGGTCTTACCTGCCATCTGATAGCCCGGGACCGCGGCTGCCGGCCCGGTGCCCTGTTGGTAACCCATCGGGTCTTGCTGCACGACGGCACGCAGTATCTGGCGCACTGTCTGGGCGGTCTGCGCCGACACCACCCGAACGCCCTCGGGACGTGGTTCCTCGGTCCGCGTGCCGTCCGCGGAGATGGTCGCCTTGATGATGCGCGGCGGTATCCGGACCCCGTCGTTGGCGATCGCCTGATACATGCCGGTCATCTGCAACAGGGTCATCGAAAGGCCCTGTCCAATAGGCAGATTCGAAAAGGTGCTGCCCGACCATTGGTCGATCGGCGGCACCAGCCCCGCGCTTTCGCCGGGCAACCCGACACCGGTGCGCTGGCCCAGCCCGAACTTGCGGACCATGTCGTAAAAGCGCTCCGGACCGACCCGCTGGGCCAACATGAGCGTCCCGACGTTCGACGACTTCCCGAACACGCCGGTGGTGGTGTAGGGCATCACTCCGTGTTCCCAGGCGTCGTGCACGCTGACGCCGCCCATTTGGATGGTGCCGGGCACCTGCAGCACCTCGGCCGGGTTGCTCAGCCCGTACTCGATCACTGACGACGCGGTGATGACCTTGTTCACCGAACCCGGCTCAAAGGGCGAGGAAACCGCCAAGTTGCCCAGTTGTTTGTCGCTTTGCCGCCCGATGTCTTGGGACGGGTCAAAAGTGTTGTCATTGGCCATGGCGAGGACTTCGCCGGTCGTGGCGTCGAGCACGACGGCCGAGACATTGCGCGCCCCGGATAGGTTCTTGGCTTGCTGCACCTGCTGCTGCACGTAGAACTGGATGTCGTTGTCGAGGGTGAGCTGCACGGTCGAACCGTGGACGGCTTTGTGCCGGTTACGGTAGCTGCCAGGGATGACAACACCGTCTGACCCGCGGTCATAGGTCACCGAGCCGTCGGTTCCGCCTAGTGCGGCGTCCAGCGAGTCCTCCAGACCCAGCAGACCGTGTCCGTCCCAGTCGATGCCGCCGACGATATTGGCCGCCAACGAACCACCCGGGTACTGACGCAGATCCTGGCGCTCGGAGCCGACCTCGGGATACTTCGCGCAAATCGCCGTGGCGACAACGGGGTCGACAGCGCGCGCTAGGTAAACGAACGACTCGTTGCTTTGCAGCTTCTTGAGCAGCGTCGCGGCGTCGGGCTTGTTATTCAGCTTGCCCGCGATTTCCGTGGCGAGGTCCTTGATGCGCTGTTGTGGGTCAGGCGCAGCCGGAGATTTCTTCTTAGCCTCCTCCAACTGCTGGCGAACCCGTTTGGGCTGAAACGTCAGCGCGCGGGCTTCGATGGTGAACGCCAGCCGATCGTTATGCCGGTCGACGATGGCGCCGCGCAGCGCTGGTTCGACGTCGGTGACTTTGAGCTGGCCAGCCGCCTGAGCACGCAGCTCGGCGGCACTTGATACCTGCAGGAAGAACAGTTGTGTCGCGGCCACTATCATGAGCGTGAAAATCACCGCGTTTCCGGCCCGATGCCGAAAGACGAACGACGCACCGCGGGTAGCCACCTGCACCGCCTGACGGGTGCGCCGTTCCCGTGCTGAGCGACCGGGCGGTATTGCCGGTGCGGGCGCGGTATGGCTGGCTTTCGCGGGATCCTTGGCATTGCCGGAACGCTTCGGTTCCGTAGCGTCCGTACCTCGGCGCTGCGCCCGCTTCCCGGGCCGTGCCGGCTGCTGAGATTGCGGCGCTCCGCTAGGCTTGGCGGCCGCTCGACGTGGTCGTCTCGGCGCAGCCGGACGTGGTCGCCGGGGCTCGTCGCGGCTCACCGTGGCGCTCCCGGCGCGGTCAAAGTGAGCGGGCCGAACTGTTCGCCGTTGACTGTCGGTGCGGGCGTCGGTTGTAGTACGGGGCCGAGACCCGGGGGCACCGGCGCTACCGGCGCTGCGGGAATTGTCGGGGCTGCCGGAAGCGCGGGCGCCAGCGCCACACCGGGAGCAGCGGCGACCGCAGGGGGCAATGCGCCGGCTGACAATGGCAGCGGCACTTCGGCCGGTACCGACCCCGGCACCGGCAGCTGCGCCGGTACCGGTAACTGCAGTTGGCCCGGCAACGGGACTGGTCCGGGCGGCCCAGGCAGTTGGCCGGGCAGGTGGTTGGAGTCCGAACCCAACGTCGATGCGCCATCTGGGGTGCGAGGCAGCAGCTGTGGACCAGACCGCAAGGGCGATGGAGGATCACCGGGGCCGGGCATCACTCGAACCGGAACCTCGGGGGGAACCGTCGGCGGCTTGGGTGGTGGCGGCGGACCTTCTTCGGGCAGCTTGTTGTTCAGCGGAGGAGGAGGAACACCGTCAGCCGGCTTCGGGGTGCCCACCACGACCCAGTTGCCGTCTGGAGCCTGAACCAAATGGGCGGTATCCCTGGTGGGGATCATGCCCTGCTTGCGCGCTGCCTCTGCCAGCGCCGGCGCCGACTGTGCTTCACGAACGTCACGTTCCAGCGATTCCTTCTGCTGCTGCAACATCCGAGTCCGGTTGCGAGCATGACTCAGCTCGTACGAACGCTCAGCGGCATCCGTGGACAGCCACAGGGTAAGCGCCAACCCGACGCCCAGCGACCCGATCACCAATACCACGAACGGGACCCTGCTCACCAGGGTCTGGGGCCGCAGGTCGACCGCTGCCAGCCGGGCGGCCACGCGTTCGGTCAGCTTGGGTCGTACCACCTTAGGGGCCTTAGCTTTTCTGGCTATCGCCCGCGCTTTGGCCTGCCTGGTGTTCTTGGGCCGCGCCGGGCGGTCGACGGGCCTGGGCAGCGGGCTGGTTTGGGGCCCCGAGTTCGGCGTGCGCGCCTCCCGGTTCGGCGCCGCGGTCTTTCCGGAACGGGTGCGCCGCGCGGCCGCGTCAGCCTTTGCGCGCCCATTCGCCGTGGTATTGCGGTCGCGCCCGCTGCTGCGGCGTGTGCCGCTCACCCGCGCCGCACGCTTCGTCTTCATGAATCGCCCTTCCCGGTGGCATGCTGCGGTTCTGCCTCGTGGCCAAGGCGTTGCACCGCCCGCAGTCGCACTGATGTGCTGCGTGGGTTGTGTTCCATTTCGGCTGCGTCGGCGTGTTCGGCACCGTGCGTCAACGACCGAAATCGAGGTCCGTGGCCGGGAAGTTCGACGGGTAGTCCGATCGGCGTTCGAGAGGCCACCGCGTCGACGAACACCCGCTTGACGATTCGGTCCTCGAGCGACTGGTAGGCCATCACCACCATGCGCCCACCCACCGAAAGTGCAGCCATCGCGGCGGGGAGGGCGCTGCGCAGCGAGTCCAACTCGTCGTTGACCGCGATGCGCAGCGCCTGAAAGGTGCGCTTGGCCGGATGCCCGCCGGTGCGCCGGGCCGGAGCTGGAATCGCCTGATAGACAAGGGCAACAAGCTCGCTGGTCGAAGTGAACGGGGTGTGTGCGCGCTGGCGGACAATACGGGCTGCGATGCGGCGAGCGAACCGCTCCTCGCCATACCGCTGCAAAATATCCACCAGTGCGCCTTCGTCGTAGGTGTTGACAATCTCCGCCGCCGTCAGCGGCGAGCCAGGGTCCATCCGCATGTCCAGCGGCGCGTCCTTGGCGTATGCGAAACCGCGTTCGGCACGGTCGAGCTGCATCGACGAGACACCCAGATCAAACAGCACCCCGTCGACCGATTCCACCGGGCCACAACCTGATTGGGCCAGCGCATCCGCGAGACCGTCGTAGCGGGAAACTACCAGCGTGATCCGATCGCCGAAGCGTGCCAACCGATTCCGGGCGATCGTCAACGCGCTCGGGTCACGATCGAGCCCAATCACCCGCAAGCCTGGCAACTCGGTCAGAAACCGCTCCGCATGCCCGCCTGCGCCGAGGGTGGCATCGACAAGAACCGCCTCGGAGCCGTCTGAGTGGTGCCGGGTCAGCGCCGGGCTAAGCAGCTCGACGCAGCGCTGAGCCATGACTGGGACATGACCGAAATCCCTTGGGCCATCAGCCACGGCGACCCCTCCCCGGGTAAGGCAAGACCAGCCTGCCAGCCATGTCGCCGCTGCACCGAGGTCCCTGTCCGAAGGCACGCACCTGGCGTTGGGGAAGTACGCCAGGGTCGGTTCGGGCAGAGACCACGGTGCACCGGCATGCACCTCAGATGATGTCGCTGAGTGCTTCATCGCTGGCTGCGGAGAAGTTCTCTTCATGAAGTTGCTGATAGTCCTGCCAAGCTTGAGCGTCCCAGATCTCGAGGTAGTCGACCGCTCCGATCACTACGCAGTCCTTGGAAAGCCCGGCGTAGCGGCGGTGGTCGACCGACAGCGTGATTCGACCCTGGCTGTCGGGGTGCTGCTCGTCGGTGCCGGCGGCGAGATTGCGCAAGAACGCTCGTGCTTCCGGGTTGCTTCGCGGTGCCTTGCTCGCCCGGCGCGCCAGCTGCTCGAACTCCGACCTGGGATACACGGCAAGGCTGTGATCTTGGCTTTTGGTGACCATCAACCCCCCTGCCAGTGCGTCGCGAAACTTGGCCGGCAGCGTCAGCCGCCCCTTGTCGTCGAGTTTGGGCGTGTAGGTGCCCAGAAACACTAGGCCACCTCCCACCTAGGGCCGCTCCGCTTACCCAAACACTTCAGCCACCATACCCCACAATCCCCCACTTCACCCCATTGACGAAGTGTCGTCGTGGTGTTTACTCCCGAGTTGACCACCTCCGAACCGGAGCGAGCCACTTCTTGCGCACCCGCAGTCCGCTACCAATGGGAAGAATCCGCATTTCAAAGCCTTATCCTCGCGAACCGGGCGCGAAGTGGGGCGTAGTGGGGAGCGGGGATGGCTAGTATCGGTCACAACTCGGGTTCGGTATGGACTAGGCGCCGAGACCGGCCGCGGATCCGCCTGCAGACACGGACACGGACACGGACACGGACACGGACACGGACACGGACACGAAAAAATACGGGGCAGCCAGGGGCTGCCCCGTAAGTCTTGGTGCGTTCGCCTACTCGTCGAAACGGCGGCGGAACCGATCCTCCATGCGGCTGGTGAAGGAGCCTCCTGCTCCTTTGCTGCGACGCTGGCGCGCCGCTCCGGACGCCTGCCGAGAGTGATCGCCACGGCCAGATAACCGCGGACCAGTGACGGCAAACACGACGCCGCCGAACATCACGACGAAACCGAAGACGCTCAGAATCGGGAAGCTTCCGATCATGGTGGCCTTGAACGCCACCCCGGAAACCAGCAAGGCCAGACCGACAACGAATAGCGCCGCGCCCTGCAAGCGCCGTCGCGCGGTCGGTGCGCGGAAGCCGCCGCCACGCACACTCGACGCGAACTTGGGGTCTTCGGCGTAGAGAGCGCTCTCGATCTGTTCGAGCATCCGCTGCTCATGATCGGAGAGTGGCATTCGTCCCTCCTTGCCGACAGACTGTCACGTAACCACCGTTGCAATGCGGATGCCCGGTGTCAGGGCAACTAACTCAGATGATACGAGGTCAATCCAAGCCGTACCACTGGTTCGCCGGGCGATTCTATCCCGGCCGCGCCGCAGCGTACGAACTGAGCCGAAATACCGGTGTGGTCCAGCTGGTCACCGTGTCCTATCCGCCTAGTACCGGCCCCGCGTCGACCGCTACTCGAAGCGCGCGAGCGCGTCGTCCGATACTGGAGCTAGGCACCACACCGGATCACGATGAGGAGGGCACCGCGAGTTGTCGATATTCCTCATTGATCTGGCGCCCCCCGAGATGGAGCGTCGACTCACCGAAGCCCTGACGGTCTACGTCGACGCCATGCGTTACCCCAGGGGCACCGAAAGTCAGCGTGCCGCCATGTGGCTAGAGCACATCCGGCGACGCGGTTGGCGGGCGGTCGCCGCTGTCGAAGTGCCGGACACAGCAGAGCCAGACGGAATCATCGGTGCGGACCTCGACAGGCAGCTGTCGTTGGCTGTTGATCCGAGCAACGCGCCCATCGTCGGGGTGGCTTACGGTTACCCCGGTGCACCCAATCAATGGTGGCAGCAGCAGGTTGTCTTGGGCTTACAACGCAGCGGATTTCCGCCGCAGGCAATCTCGCACGTGATGAGCAGCTACTTCGAGTTGACGGAATTGCACATTCACCCCCGTGCCCAGGGCCGCGGCCTGGGCGAGGCACTGGCCCGCCGGCTACTCACCGACCGCCAGGAGAACCACGTCCTGCTCTCAACCCCGGAAACCAACGGTGAGGCCAACCGGGCTTGGCGGCTGTACCGGCGGCTGGGCTTCATTGACATCATCCGCGGCTACTATTTCGCGGGTGACCCAAGGGCGTTTGCGGTCCTGGGCCGCACGCTACCCTTGCAACCCGCACCCCCGGACGGCTGCCCAAGCGGCACACCGGGTCTGGCACGATGACCTGGTGCGCGCCAGCTCTCCTTCGCTTACAGCCCGAAAGTCCTCGACCTTGCGGGCCCGTCGACGCCGCGTGCTGGCCGTCGTGGCGTTGCTGATGCTGATGCCGCTGGCCACCGGATGCCTGCGCGTTAGAGCGTCGATCACCATCTCGCCCGATGACCTGGTGTCCGGAGAGATCATTGCGGCGGCAAAACCCAAGAACAACAAGGACACCGGGCCCCAGCTCGACAGCAATAACCTGGCGTTCAGCCAGAAGGTGGCCGTCTCCAACTACGACAGCGACGGCTATGTGGGCTCGCAGGCCGTCTTTTCCGATTTGACCTTCGGGGAGCTGCCGCAGCTGGCAAACATGAACTCCGACGCCGCCGGGGTGAGCCTCTCGCTGCGTCGCAACGGCAACCTGGTGATCTTGGAGGGCCGCGCAGATCTGACATCACTGGGCGATACCGACGCCGACGTCGAGTTGACGGTCGCCTTCCCGGGAACGGTGACCTCCACCAACGGCGATCGCATCGAACCGGAGGTGGTGCAGTGGAAGCTCAAGCCGGGCGTCGTGAGCACCATGAACGCCCAAGCGCGCTACACCGATCCCAACACCCGATCATTCACCGCGGCAGGCATCTGGCTAGCCATCGCGTCGTTCGCCGCCGCCGGCGTGGTGGCATTGCTGGCCTGGATCAACCGGGACCGCTCCCCCAGGTTCACCTCAGCAGGCGAGCCACCACCAAGCTGAGTTCGTCCGTTTGCGGCTAGCTCTGCTTGTCGGGCGCCCAGTAGTCGAGCATCTCGGCGAAGGTCTGAAAGGCCGGCGACGAAAGGCCGTAGGTAGCCTCGAAATGGATACTCAGCGGAAAGCCGAGGTCGACGACACCGTCGATCACCCGTTTGTACAGGTCAACCATTAGCTGACGCTTCTGAGCCGGTTCGCTGCCGGCCAATGCCTGGACGAATGCCTGCTCGTCGGCGACCGCCGCGTTGCCCGGGTCTTGGATGAGCCAGTTGATCAAGCCGACGCGAGCCTCCACCTGAGGAACGAAGCCGAATGACAGCAAAATTTCGGGGCGATGATCGGTGTTCTGGGCGAACTCGCTGAGGAAACCCGCAATCGCATCCGAATACAACAACTGGGTCATGCCGTAAGTCGCGCCCCGATTGCACTTGAATTCGAGCCGACCCTGCTCGCCTTCTCGGGTGGGAATCACGATCACCCCACGGTTAGCCACCAGCTGGCGATAGATGGACAACGCGTCGGTCGGTGCGACGCCGAAGCCCTCGCCGTCGTTCATCGTGCGGGGTACCCCGACGAAGACCACGCCCTCCATCCCCGCATCACAGAGGTCGCCGAGTCGCCGGCCGAGGGATGCCTCGTCCATGAAGGCGGTGACCTGGGTGCACAAGCCGCTGACTCCGGGCAATTCCGGTTTGATGATCGACCAGAACTCCAAGACGTCAAGCTTGGGTTGCATGGGGACAGGCCGATCGTCGTCTTCGGCGATCATTCCTGGAATCATCACGTGCCGAATCCGGTCGTCGAGGCCTGCATCGGACGAAAATCGCAGCAGTTTGTCCGCGTCTTCCAAGGCCCGCTCGCGACCACCGTCCACGTTGGGAGGCACCAGCTCGAGCGCGATGGTGTTGAGCGTCACGCAATTCCTCTTCCTCTGATGACTAGCTGCCAAGCACGCCACGTCGCGTGAGCCCCCACACCGGGCCCGGCAGATCTGCGACTCGGGCCTCTCCGACAGCATAGGGGCGTGCGGGCCGGCGGGCGCGCGGCAGGCGCGAGCCTTGACGAATGTCACTGCGCAAGTCAGGCAAACCGTCCGCCCAGGCCAGCGCCTAATACACTGACGGGCCAGAGACTGGCCGAGCAGAAAGGGGCGCCGCGCTGAGCGTCGAAGCATCGGCAACCGACGAGTTGGGCGGCGTGATCACCGACCAACTGCGCCGGTATTTACGCGACCGCCGCAGCGGCGCCGCGTATATCGGCAGCGATTACGACGCCTTAACCGCCTGGCTCGAAGAGTTTGCGCTGCGCGGAGGCAAGCGGCTGCGGCCGGTGTTCGCGTACTGGGGCTGGCACGCCGTGGCAACGCGGGAGCCCAATCCCGACGTGCTGCTGTTATTTTCCGCACTGGAGCTGCTGCACGCCTGGGCGTTGATACACGACGACGTGATCGACGCCTCCTCAACCCGCCGGGGACGCCCAACAGCACACGTGCATTTCGCCGCGTTGCACCGCCAGCGCAACTGGCTCGGCCCGGCGCACCAGTTCGGGATCTCAGCCGCCATCCTGCTCGGCGATGTGGCGCAGGCGTGGGCAGACGACATCGTCTCCGACATCTCCCAGACCGGCCTGTCGGCCGACGCGCAACGGCGGGTGCGGCGGGTTTGGGCCGACATCCGAACTGAAGTGTTGGGCGGGCAATACCTCGACATTGTCGCCGAGGCCAGCGCCGCGACGTCAATCGCCGCGGCGATGACCGTCGCGACGTTCAAAACCGCTTGCTATACCGTGTCGCGGCCATTGCAACTCGGGGTGGCAGCCGCGGCCGACAGGCCTGACGTTGCCGCCGCATTTCACCAGTTCGGGACGGACCTAGGGGTGGCATTCCAGCTGCGTGACGATGTGCTCGGCGTGTTCGGCGACCCGGCGGTCACCGGCAAGCCGTCCGGTGACGACCTCAGGTCAGGAAAGCGCACGGTTCTGCTCGCCGAGGCAGCTGAGTTGGCCGACAAGTCAGACCCTCGGGCGGCCGCCCTGTTGCGCACCTCAATCGGCACTGAGCTGACCGACGCCCAGGTGAGCGAGCTGCGCGAGGTCATTGCGGGGGTCGGTGCGTTGGCCGCGGCGGAGAACCGGATCGCCGAGCTCACCCAACGAGCGCTGGCCACCCTGGCGTCCGCACCTATCAATGCGAGTGCCAAAGTCGGATTGTCCGAGTTGGCCCGGACCGCCACCGACCGGTCAGCCTAAACTGATGACCAGCAACATGCCGGCACCAGAAGCCGACCTAGTGACTAAAAGCTCACTGAGCCAACGGCTTTCGCAGCTTCGCGGGTTCGCTACCACCCCACCGGCCGGACCCGCCTGGCTGGGTTTTCTCGGTTCGGCGTTGATCACTGCGGGGGGGCTCGGGGCCGGCAGCACCCGCGAGCACGACCCGCTGCTCGAGTCGATTCACATCTCCTGGCTGCGCTTCGGTCACGGGTTGGTGCTGTCGTCGATCGTCCTGTGGTTGGGCGTGGGTCTCATGCTGATCGCCTGGTTGAGGCTGGGCCGACGCGTGCTGAGCAACGGCGTCACCGAGTTCACCATGCGTGCCACCACCGCATTCTGGCTGGCCCCGCTGCTGCTGTCGGTGCCGGTTTTCAGCCGGGACACCTACTCATACCTGGCCCAAGGCGCACTCCTGCGCGACGGCTTCGATCCCTATGCGGTTGGGCCGGTGGGCAATCCGAATCCGTTACTGGACGATGTGAGCCCGATCTGGACCATCACTACAGCGCCCTACGGTCCGGCGTTCATCCTGGTCGCCAAACTTGTGACGATCGTAACCGGCAACAATGTGGTCGCCGGAACCATGCTGCTGCGCTTGTGCATGCTGCCCGGGCTGGCCCTACTCATTTGGGCTGCTCCGCGCATGGCTCGTCACCTCGGCGCAGACGGCGCCACCGCGCTGTGGATCTGTGTACTCAACCCGCTGGTGCTGATCCATCTGATGGGCGGGGTGCACAACGAGATGCTGATGGTCGGCCTGATGGCGGCCGGTATCGCGCTGACCATGCGGCGTCGTCACGTGGCGGGCATCACACTCATCACGGCCGCGATCGCGGTCAAGGCTACCGCCGGCCTGGCACTGCCCTTTCTGCTCTGGATTTGGATGCGCCATTTGCGCGACGACCGGGGATACCGGCCGGTCCCGGCGTTCCTAGCTGCCGCCCTGGCATCGCTGGTGATCTTCGTCGTGGTGTTTGCCGTGTTGTCGGCGATAGCCGGTGTCGGACTCGGGTGGCTCACCGCGTTGGCCGGGTCGGTAAAGATCATCAACTGGCTCACCGTGCCGACCGGTGCGGCGAACCTGATCCATGCCTTGGGCAGTAACTTTTTCACGTTCGATTTCTATACGCTGCTGCGAATTACCCGATTGATCGGGATTCTGATCATCGCGGTGTCGCTGCCGATCCTGTGGTGGCGGTTCCGCGGCGATGACCGGGCCGCCTTGACCGGCATCGGGTGGGCGATGCTGATCGTGGTGTTGTTTGTCCCAGCCGCCCTGCCGTGGTACTACTCGTGGCCGCTGGCGATTGTCGCCCCACTGGCGCAGTCACGGCGTGCACTGGCTGCCATCGCCGGCTTCTCCACCTGGGTGATGGTCATCTTCAAACCGGACGGCTCCCACGGCATGTACTCCTGGCTCCACGTCGGGCTGGCAACCGCATTTGCGTTGCTGGCCTGGCACTCGCTGTTACGGGTGCCGGAGCCGAGTACCGAGCAAGCGCAAGTCGTTCAGTAAGCCGCAAGAAGC
>NZ_VTZN01000469.1 GCF_008370645.1 Mycobacterium simiae | reverse complement strand
AGGAAATCGCGAACTCCGGCAGTGAGCGGATCAATCAGATCCTGTCCAGCAAAGGGCCTCCGGACGTGAAAGTTGCCGCGGTCAACGAAGTTATTGTTGAGTCGAACTCGAGCGCCTCCAACGCTGCCGGAATGGCGATGTCGAACATCATCGACGCGACGCAGCGGGTACTCGACGAGACCATCGGCGGCCGCGAAGCCCGGACGTGGCTGCGCGAGCACGGCGTCAACATCGACGGCCCCCGACCATCACGCCCGATTACCGCGGAGGACTTGGATTCCCCGCCTAACACGACAGAAGCGACAGCGTACGGCGAACCCCGAGGGTCAGCGAGCACACCGTCACCGGATTACAGCGGGCCAGCGGACGCCCCACCAACGTCCGCGTACAGCGGCCCTAAAGGCCTGACCGGCGCGCCGCAATCAGTTAACGTCGCGCCAACGGCCTCACCGCCGGGTTCAGCTTACGGCGGTCCTCTGGGGATGCCCGGACCACCGGCGCTGCCGAGCACCGTTGGTCCGACGTCGTTACCCCCAAGTGCTTCGGCGGTTGGCGTTGGTAGCCCGTCGTTGCCAGGTGTTTCGCCACCAGCTGCGGCTGGAGCACCGCTCTCACCACAGTCGTTGAGCCAGTCGTTTACCACCGGAATGATGACGGGCGCG
>NZ_VTZN01000468.1 GCF_008370645.1 Mycobacterium simiae | reverse complement strand
CCCACCTCCGAACAGTTCCTCCCCAACAACGACACCACCAACCCATCCCCACCACTCAACGACGCCGCCACCGATGCCGCCAAACCACTAGCCGGCCCCACCTCAACAAACCGCCTCACCCCAAGACTTTCCACACACCGCACCCCATCAGCAAACCGCACCGCCCCCCGCACATGATCCACCCAATACTGCGCCGACCCATACCCCGGCCCCGCCAACTCACCCGTCACATTCGACACCACCGGAACCGACGCCACCCCCACCCCCACCCCCGCAGCCACCTCACCAAACTCGGCCAGCATCGGCTCCATCAACGACGAATGAAAACCATGCGACACCGCCAACTCACGCACCCGCCGACCCCGACCCACCAACTCCGCCACCACCCCAGCCACCGCATCCCGCTCACCTGAAACCACCACCGACTCAGGACCATTAACCGCCGCAATAGCAACCCCACCCACCAACAACTCCGATACCTCCGCCTCCCCAGCGCCCACCGCCACCATCACCCCACCACCAGCCAACCCCCCCATCAACCGACCCCGCGCAGCCACCAACATCGCCGCATCCCTTAACGACAACACCCCAGCCACACACGCCGCCGCCAACTCCCCCACCGAATGACCCATCACATAATCCGGCCGAACACCCCAATACCCCAACAACTCCCA
>NZ_VTZN01000467.1 GCF_008370645.1 Mycobacterium simiae | reverse complement strand
CCACCCACACCGCCGCTACCACCAACCCCACCAGCACCACCATCACCGCCAGCACCCACCACCAGCCCGCCGCGCCCCCCAGCCCCGCCGGACCCGCCGACACCACCCGCCGGCGCGACAGCGCCAAGACCGCCGGCGCCGCCGTCACCGCCAACACCTGCGTCACCCCCGGCCCCGCCGGCACCGCCGGTGCTACCACCCCGGGCCACACCACCGACCCCACCGTCACCGCCGCCACCGCCGACACCACCAGCACCACCGGCACCACCGTTGGGGCTCACGCCTCCCGAGGCACCGCCAACGCCGCCGACACCACCAGCGCCACCACCACCCCCGGCACCACCAGCACCCCCATTACCGGAGTTAAGACCCAACGAGTTGACCCCACCGGCACCACCAGCACCACCACCACCTCCATCACCTGCCGCACCGCCGCGACCGCCGGCACCGCCATTGCCGGCGCCGGCACCGCCAGCACCGCCAGCACCGCCATCACCGCCCGGGCTGCCTTGACCACCATCGCCGCCAAAAGCAGTCGCGGCCAAACCCTGCCCACCCCGGCCACCGTCAGCCCCGACACCGCCGGCACCACCGGCCCCGCCAACCCCGCCAACCCCACTAACACCCCGCTCGGACAGGCCGCCGGCCCCACCGGCACCGCCGTCCCCACCAGTA
>NZ_VTZN01000466.1 GCF_008370645.1 Mycobacterium simiae | reverse complement strand
CCGGGTGATCACAGGCGGCAAGCCTAGTGACTGCTACGGCGGCCGGAGCCGCGCGGTTGCGTTCGCATGCGATTGTTCGCTTCCCCGCGTTTGCCGCGCCGTGTCTGCAGCGCTGCTTGCATCGGATGCAACTGGCCCGTATGTCTCCACCAACGGGGCATTCGCGTTGTGCCATAGCTTTTGAGTTCGTTGGGGGTTGCCGTGCACCACAGCCCGTTTCGTGCGCACGCAACGGCGACACCAACGGGCGTGGACGTGGCCGATTAGCCGTCCGGGCCGGCTTGGCCGTCGGTGCCCGCGATGCCGTCCGAGCCGGCACCGCCGTTTGTGCCACCGCCCAACCCTCGGCCACCCTGGCCCCCGGTGCCGGCCGCGCCACCCGCACCGCCTGTCCCGCCCGGACCGCCGACACCGGCAGAGCCGTCGGCACCGGGCAGGCCCCATAAGAACCCGGCCCGGCCACCCGCGCCGCCTTGTGTCCCGCCGGTACCACCCGTCCCGCCATCACCGCCGTCGCCGCCGTCGCCGCCGGCTCCGCCGCCACCGCCATTACCGTTGCCAATAGGGAAGCTGCTGTGAGCTTCCGTGCTGCCGCCGACCCCACCGTTACCGCCGGCACCGCCCGCGCCACCCGCACCCCCGGCGCCGCCAAGACCGGCGTTCCCGCCGGCGCCTCC
>NZ_VTZN01000465.1 GCF_008370645.1 Mycobacterium simiae | reverse complement strand
CCCCCGTCATCAGCGTGCGCACGATGACCCTGCGCGCCGTGCCCGAGTGCCTGCCCCAGCGCCTCACCGCTCCGGGGTTGCGCGACAGCCTTTTCAAACTGGACTGGCCGGCGCTGCCACCCGACACCTTTCCTGCGGCGGACGCGGCGGCTACTTGGGCCGTCGTCAGCGACGACCCTGAACGTGTCCCACCGGGCCTGCGGCAGGCCACGAGTCACACTGACCTCTCCGATCCGGACTTAGCCCACGCCGACCTGGTGATCTGGGTACTGCCGCTACCCGATACCGAACAGGATCCGGTAGGACAAGTCCACACCCTGACTCGGCACACCCTGACCCAGCTGCAACACTGGCTGGCCCGCTCCGACGTTCTCGGCACACCCCTGGTTGTGTTGACCCGCCACGCCGTGGCCACCAGCGCTCACGACCGCGTACCCGATTTGGCGCACGCCGCGGCTTGGGCACTGATTCACGCCACCCAGAACGAGCATCCGGGCCGGATCAGTCTGCTCGACACCGACGACATCGCCGACGGGTTGGCGAACATCCTGGCCGCCGTCGCCCGCCGGATCGCCGAACCCCACCTCGCGCTACGCCAGGGCAGCGCTCACACCCCGCGGCTGACCCCGAGTACGTCGCTGACACCGCCGCCGTCTGCCACCTGGCAACTGGGTACCACCGGCAA
>NZ_VTZN01000464.1 GCF_008370645.1 Mycobacterium simiae | reverse complement strand
TGCGCAGATTTCCCGCGACCAGCGCGACCCGGTGCCGCTGTCGACGGTGATCAACGCCGCCGTGTCCGAAGTCGAGGACTATCGCCGGGTCAAAGCCGGTGGCGTGGCCGACTGCGCGGTGCTCGGTGCGGCGGCCGGCAGCGTGATCCACCTACTTGCCGAGTTGATCGACAACGCGCTGAGCTACTCACCGCCTACTGCCGAGGTGCGGGTGTCGGCGGTCCGCGGCAGTGCGGGCGGGGTTTTGCTGCGGATCGCCGACTGCGGCTTGGGCATGACCGATTCCGACCGTCGGATGGCCAATATGCGGCTACAAGCCGGCGGTGAGGTGACCCCTGAGAATGCCCGTCATATGGGGCTTTTCGTGGTGAGCCGGCTGGCCGCCCGGCATGGCATCCGGGTGGGGCTGCGGGGGCCGGCAAGCGGAGAAGCGGCCAGCGGTACCACCGCCGAGGTTTACCTGCCGGCCGCTGTGCTGGAGGGCTCGCACGCAGGTCACGCCGAGCCGGGGGTGACAACGCCGCGGGCGTTTGTGGTCAAACCGCCGAGCCCTGAACCGGCGCCACCGGCTACGGCCCCCCCGGCGGCTGTGCGCCATAACGGTACCGGGCAGCCGGTCCCCCCGGTGAGCTTGCTGCCGCGCCGGAACCCTGCATCCAGCGGCATCACCGACATTCCCGCCGCGC
>NZ_VTZN01000463.1 GCF_008370645.1 Mycobacterium simiae | reverse complement strand
CCGCGGCGAGGTTGGTTCGCAGTATCTCGGGGTCGGTATAGGGCGGGCGGGCCGCGAAGTCCTCCTCGGAGTACAGACGGATACAGACGCCGGGCGCGATGCGGCCGCACCGCCCGGCTCGCTGCGCGGCTGAGGCCTGCGAGATCGGTTCGATTGGCAACCGCTGCGCCTTCAGGCGGCGGCTGTAGCGGGAGATGCGGGCGTTACCGGGGTCCACGACGTAGCGAATCCCGGGCACCGTCAGTGAAGTCTCGGCGACGTTGGTCGCTAGCACGACGCGGCGCCCGGCGTGGGGTGCGAACACCGGTGCGAACACCCGCTGTTGCTCGGCGGTGGGCAACCGGGCGTACAGCGGAAGCACCTCGGTGTGCCGCATTTCACTCAAAGCTTCTGCGGTGTCGCGGATTTCGCGCTCGCCAGACAGAAATACCAGAATGTCGCCGGGCGGCTCGGCCTCGAGCTCACCGATCGCGTCGACAATCGCCTCGATCTCGTCGCGAGTTTGGGTCCGGGCGATTTCGTGGTCGGGGTCATCTGGATCATCGTCGTCATCGAACGTCACGGGAGCTTCCAACGGCCGGTAGCGGATCTGCACCGGGTGGGTGCGTCCGGACACCTCGACAACCGGCGCGCCGCCGAAATGCGCCGCAAAGCGGTGCGGCTCGATTGTCGCCGAGGTGACGATCACCTTGA
>NZ_VTZN01000462.1 GCF_008370645.1 Mycobacterium simiae | reverse complement strand
TAGGCCCTCGTTGGTCTTCACCCTGCTTGGCTGGTTCGATCACTTGCGCCTTAGCCGGTGGTCACTCGGGACTGGGTTCGCCGGCCAAGAGGTTGACTATGGTAGTTAGCCCTGTGGCAGCTAGACAAAGCTTCACTGCCCGCGAAGCTGGTCGTTGATGCTGACCGCGTTGCTGTCAGTACGGTGGTTGTTCATGTTGCGGCACTCGCCGAAAAGGTCGATGGCCCCGCCTTCGCGCCAACCGGGGTCTATTCCGATGATTGCCGTGACGCCATCTTTGTGGATCGTCGTGCCGAACAGGTGCTGGCCAGGCGGCGCGCCGGCCGACCAACCATGGGCCACCATCGTTGCGGCGATTTGCTCGAAATAGGCGCGCTGGTCGACCCCTGCGGGTACGCCGAACGCGACACCTACTCGGCCGCGGTAAGGCGGGTCGCCCTGATCGTTGCAGGACTCCCAGCCAAAGCCGCCTGAAACATCTTGCAACTCAGCGATTTTGACGATCTGCTTGGCTGGTTCGATCACTTGTGCCCTAGCCTGGTCGTCGCTGAGCGGATGCTCGGGGTGATCGGGGTCGTGCCCGAACGGAAACATCGGCGAACATCCTCCCAGTACAAAGGCGGCTGCGGCCAGTGTTGCGGCAGTGAGCCGCACCAGCCATTGCCGCAAGCTGTTACTTGAACTCATGGTCGTTGCTGACAGAATCGCCC
>NZ_VTZN01000461.1 GCF_008370645.1 Mycobacterium simiae | reverse complement strand
CGGGGCTTAACGGCGGCATGGGGGGCGTCGGCGGTATCGGTGGCAACGCCGGTTTGATCGGCGATGGTGGGGCGGGTGGCCAGGGTGGCGTCGGTGCGGCCGGGGCAAACGCGGTCAACCCCGCGCCCGGACCCGCGGCCGATCCGGGGGTAACGCCGCCTAACGTATCTGGGCCGGGTCAGCAAACGGGCGCGCCTGGTGGCACCGGCTTCTCCGGTACGGCAGCAACGCCTACTGGTGGTTCCGGCGGCAACGGCGCCAGCGCCACAAGCAACTCTGACTTCGTCGGGAAGGCCTTCGGCGGCGCCGGCGGAGACGCGGGGATCGCAGCTGCTGGCGGGGCTGGTGGCAACGGCGGCAACGGCGGCAACGCCACAATCCAAGGTGGCGACGGCAACGTCTTAGCCAGGGGCGGCCAGGGTGGTGCCGGCAGCAACGGCGTCGCACCCGGCAGCGCCGGCGGCAACGGCGGCACCGGCGGAGCGGCAACCCTGCTTGGCGGCAAATTCCCGATTGGTTTTGCCCAGAGCGGCGCCGGCGGTAACGGCGGCGACGGGGCTAGCAGTGCGTTGTCCGGCGGTGCCGGGAGCACCGGCGGGACCGGCGGCGCTGGCGGCGCCGGCGGCCTGCTGTACGGCAATGGCGGTGCTGGTGGCGCCGGAGGTGTGGGTGGCACCGGCGGCGCGGGCGCTCCGGGCGGGGCTGGCGGC
>NZ_VTZN01000460.1 GCF_008370645.1 Mycobacterium simiae | reverse complement strand
AGCAGGGAAATCTTGGTCGCAGCCGGCCGCGGGCCGGCTCGGCAAGAACCTGCGGATCATGAGTGCGCGAGACAAGCGCGGCGAGCATGTCGCGCCCGGACTTGCCCAAAATATCGGTGGCCACCGAGGACAACTTGATGCCCGCGTCTTGGAGCACCTTATCGAGCCGCTGCGCCTCCCGGCCCCGCTTATCGATCTGAGCCTTGCGGTAGCGGGTCAGATCCCGCACCTCGCGGATCGGTTTGGGCGGCACCGACCAGGGCCGCGCCAACCCGTGTTCGACCAGCTGGCAGATCCACTCGGCCAGCCAAACTGACCGTGGGGGCGATAGCGTCCCGGGGTGAAAAAGGGCTCTGGTGGTCACCTTGCGACGGGTCCTTGCAGGCCGTCGTCTAGCCGGGTACTGGGATCGCGTTATGGCGCCCTGCATTGTTCAGCACGAGGATTAGATTCTGTTGTTGCCTTGGATTCCACGGGCGGCCACACCCTTAGGTATCAGATCGGTGTGGTGACGGGAGATCAGTGGCGGTGTTGCTCGGCCGGCCGGCGCTGACCAGCAGCTACCAGATAATCCGAGAACCGCCAGCGAGATCCTCGAACGGCCCAACAAGTATCGTCAACACGTTCCTGGCGCAGGACGCCAGAGCGCCCAGTGCGCCTGTTGGGCCCGCAAGTAGCTAACCGAGGGACAGCGGCAGCGGCCAGGGTTACC
>NZ_VTZN01000046.1 GCF_008370645.1 Mycobacterium simiae | reverse complement strand
CCGCCGGCCGCGTCAGTTGTGTAATGCCCGCCGCGATGATGGGTCGGGGTGGGGCTAATCCGCATGTGGTGCAAACGCGGCCCAGTGTGATTCCGCGGACCGGTGTCGGCTAGGGCGAGGGAAAGGACAGCAGGTAATGACCACGCGGTTTATGACCGATCCGCACGCGATGCGCCACATGGCGGGTCGTTTTGAGGTGTATGCGCAGACGGTCGAGGATGAGGCCCGCCGGACGTGGGCTTCACCCAGTTGGGGTCGCAGAGCATCTCTGGTGCGGGGTGGAGCGGGTTGGCCGAGGCCACCTCGTTGGACACGTGGACATGTTGCATGGGGTGCGTGATGGGTTGCTCCGTATGCCAATAATTACGAGCAGCAAGAGCGGGCTTCGCAGCAGGTCTTGAGCAGCTGGAGAGGGATGCGGCGATGACGATTAATTACCAGTTTGGTGATGTGGATGCTCATGGGGCCACGATTCGGGCTCAGGCGGCGTCGTTGGAGGCCGAGCATCAGGCCATCGTGCGTGATGTGCTGGCGGCCGGTGACTGTTGGGGTGGAGCCGGGTCGGTGGCGTGTCAGGAGTTCATCACCCAGTTGGGGCGTAACTTCCAAGTGATCTACGAACAAGCCAACAGCCACGGCCAAAAAGTGCAAGCTGCCGGCACCAACATGGCCCAAACCGACTCCGCAGTCGGATCCAGCTGGGCCTAGGCGCGGCTGCCACCGGCGCGGGTAACGTGAGGCGGGTTACGCGCGCCGGTAGCGCACCTTTAGAAGCCTGAATCCACAATCGGCAACGAGCCAGCGTGTTGCTACGGCGCCACCGTGAGCCAATCGGTAAATCCCGATGGGTCATGGCGTCCCAGGGCGCCGTGTTCGAAAAGGCCCCAGCCCTCCACCAGATCGGAATCACCGTCGCGGCACAGCGCGCGGCCTACGTGGTCGATAACTCCAAAGCCGGACCGGGCGATGATCGCGGGGTCGGTCATGTTGTAGCTCAGTCGCTCGACGAACTTCTCGCCCTTCCACATTCCGTGCAACCAGTCCGAGTCACCACCGTAGCCGCCTCCGACGTGGGTGGGGACCGGTAGTCTGGACTCCACGTCGAAGTGGACCGGCGTGGCGTCGGGTGTAGTCGCGTCGATGGTTGCCCCAATCGGAATCCTGGTGCCGGAGCGGTAGTGGATCTGCACGCGCGGCCAGCCCAGCTGCTCGACGCGTCCGTCGGGCCAGACCCGGGTGCAGTCGTTGAGCGAGCGGAACCCGTTGGCCTCTTCCTGGATGATCAGCACGACGGCGAATTCGTCGAAGGCCATCGGCAGGTATAGCCACCACATACCCGCGAAGGGTGGGTCGGCGGGCCGCCCCGCTGGCTCGGGCTCGCCGATCGGCCGGATGCCCCAGGACCGGTCGCGGCTGCCGATCCAGGTAGCAGGGTCCACCGCGATCTCCTCACCGTCGACTGCGATCCGACCCCTCCAGCTGCCCAGCTGGGCAAACCGTTGGGCATTCAGCGTCACCCGGTTGCCGGACCGCAAGATGTGCGGCTGTTCCTGGACGACGTCGAACAACCCCTCCCAGGTGAGATCGGCGGCAATGCCCTCGGTTTCGTCGAGAACGAGTCGCAGTCTGCGTAGTGGCTCGACAACCTCGATCCGATAGCCGTTGACGTGCTGATGAAGCCGGTCCTGGTCGACAGCGTCGGAAAGATGGACCGCGGTTTGGGTATCTCCGCGCCTGATGAGAAAGAATGCGTCCTTCACCCCGAGATTGGGGTAGTAGCCGATACCGCTGATCACAAAGATGTTGCCGGTGCGGTCGTGGGCGTTGAAGTAAGACCGGTCGTAGAAGTTGCGGTCGGAGGAGCCTGGCCAGGCGATCGGCTGGGGCAGCTGGTGTACCGGATACTCGTCTAGCGGGCCGAGCATTACTCATCCTCTCCGATAAGACGTTTCATCAACGGCGCGTGGTAGAACAGCGATTCGACGTCGTCGGGTTCCTCGACCTCGCTGAAATGAATCCGGCGCGCTCCGGTGCGCATGAACACACACGCCCACATGACGCCCGAATACACGTAAAACCAGTGCAAGTCACCAAGTTCCACACCCGCCAGTCGCTGATAGGTGGCGCGGACGTCTTCCTCTCGCATCACCGCCGGCAAGCCCGGTAGCCTCGCCAGACCAGCGAGCTCCTCAAATACCATGTGCGCGAATATCATCCAAGAGACGTCGAGCTCACGCGGGCCCAACGCCACCATTTCCCAGTCCAGCACCGCCACCGGTTGGAAGTCGCGATACAAGACGTTGCCTAGCCGAGCATCACCCCACGACAGCACGGGCTCGCGCGCAGCCACTTCGTCTGGCCAGTGCTCTTCCAGCCACGTGAAAGAACGTTCTATCAGCGGTGATCGGCCAATTCCCAGCGAGGCGAACTCGTACCAGGACCGCACCCAATTGGAGTGGCGGCGCAGTGCGCTATCGCCGGCCCAACTTTCGGTAAGAAACCCAAAAACTTTCTCTGCGTTGGGAATCGAATGCAGCTTGGTTAGCACCGCGACTGTGGCGTCCTGCAATTCGCGCTGGCGCTCGCCCGGGGCGTCGGCGAACCAGTTGTTGCCGAAGGTGTAGGGCATGACGTCGGGCGGCACCATGCCGTCGACATAATCCATGACGAAAAACGGTGTCCCCAGTACATCCCCGGTGGTCTCGATCCAGCGCACCGTCGGAACCGGGACATCGGTCAGTTCCCGCACCTGCCGCATGACCTGGAATTGGTGGTCGAGTCGATAGGTCGGAAACACCGGCACGTCTTCGGCGGCCGGCGCCACCCGTGCCACCATTTTCTGAGTTATCGGTTTGCCGTCACGTTGCCAGTGCGCGGTCAGGATGATGGTTTCTGAGGACATGCCCGTCGAATCGACGCCGCTCTCCACCATCACGTTGGGTGCGGCGCCGGCAGGCAACACGCTGGACAACCAGCACGACAGCACCGCCGGCAAGGTGGTGATGTCGCGGCTCGAGCGCTGCAGGCGGCCGATATCCTCGACCGCCGATTCATCAGCCACAGGTCTTCCTTCGCGAGGTAATTACGATACGGTAGGTAGCGTTATGAAAGCAGACCGGTCTTCCGTTGACAAGGCCCCCGGCGCCGGGCGGCCCCGGGACCCGCGCATCGATTCGGCCATTTTGGCGGCGACCGCGGAATTGCTGGTGCAGATCGGCTATTCGAACCTCAGTCTGGCTGCCGTCGCGGAACGCGCCGGGACCACCAAGTCGGCGTTGTACCGGCGGTGGTCGAGTAAGGCCGAGCTGGTCCATGAGGCAGCGTTCCCGGTGGCTCCCACTGCATTGCAGGTCCCGGCCGGCGACATTGCCGCTGATATCCGAATGATGATCGCGGCCACCCGCGATGTCTTCACCACCCCGGTGGTGCGGGCCGCCTTGCCCGGTTTGGTGGCCGACATGACCGCCGACGCTGAGCTCAGCGCACGGGTGCTGGCTCGCTTCGCTGACGTGTTCACCGCGGTGCGGGTCCGCCTGCAGGAAGCTGTTGACCGCGGCGAGGCGCATCCCGATGTCGACCCGGACCTATTGATCGAGTTGATCGGGGGAGTCACGATGCTGCGGATGCTGCTGTACCCGGACAACAAGCTCGACGACAAGTGGGTGGATCAAACCGCTGCGATCGTCGCACATGGGGTGACCCGATGACGCGGCGGCAGGGTGGCGCTGGCCGACGCGGGCGTGGTCACTTGGGCGCACGATCGGTCACGTCCAGAATCTCGACGGCAAGCTTCCGCTGGCGTCGAGGTCGACGCCAGCGCGGGAAAGTGCGAGAAGGGCGTGACGGTTACGTCGATCTCGGCGCAAGTAATGCGAACGCTCGACGAGCTTACGAGCGTGACCACCGCGATGCTGCCGTTAGCGGTGCCCTGGTGGCGCGCGGCAACCGGGCTATGCCCAGAGTCGGCCAGAGTCGGCCAGAGTCCGACTTCGTGGCGATATGCGATCCTGACATGCCACTATGAAGAAAGGCCGTGCCGCGACGGCAGCAGGCAGGTATGCAGATGCCCGGTATTGACAAACCAACTCGACGGGTTGTCGCCGTGATTGTGTTGTTGATTTTGGTTGCTGCGGCTCTGCGTGGCTATCTTCCCGGCGACGACGGCAGTTCGCGGGCCGAGCCTGGCAGCGGGCGGGCTGCGCTGACGTTCGTGATAGGGGCCCTGGGTGCCAGTGTCGCGCTGATGGCGTTTGCGGTCATCGCGCGATTGCGGGATCCGCGGGCGACGGCGCCGAGCGCGGGGGATCTGTCCGACATGCTGGGCGGTCGCAAGGGACAGGCCAGTTGGCGGGTGCTGCTCATCGGCTTGGGAGTGATCGCGGGTTGGCTGCTGATTGCCATGCTGCTGTCCCACTTAGTGGCGCCGCCCGACGTTACTACGCCCCCGCCGCCAACCGATCTCGGCGCACCACCGACGCGCAGCACCGCTGCACCGCCGCAGCAACCCTCGCCCGACAATGACGCAGACACCGTGCAGATCCTGCTCGCGTGGACGCTTCCGCTATTTGTACTGATCCTGGCAGCGGCGGCACTGACGTCGCGGCGTCGATGGCGCGCCGCCACAATAGCTGACATCGTCGACGGTGATGGGCAGTCCCCGGCGCCGAAGCGTGCGGAATCACTTGTGCGCGCAGCCCGACGTGGACTGGCCGAGATGGCCGATCTTGACCGCGATCCCCGAGAGGCGATTATTGCTTGCTATCTGGCGATGGAACGCGAGCTCGCCCACATTCCCGGAGCCGCACCGCAAGACTTCGACACCCCCACCGAGGTGCTGGCTCGCGCGGTTGAAAGGCACGCGCTGCACGCCGATAACGCCGCGCAGCTGGTGAACCTCTTTGCCGAGGCACGGTTTAGTCCCCATGTGATGAACGAGGGGCACCGCGATGCCGCGGTACGCGCCCTACGGCTAGTCCTTGAGGAACTGGCGCCCCGTACCCACGGGAGTGCTGTGTGAAAAAGCTTATCTCGCTTGGCGTTTTTCTCATTGTAGGTGTAGAGCTGCTGGCATTGGCCGTACCTGATCGCCGGTTTGTGCTGGCGGCATCCGGTGTGGCCGTGGCTTTGGTGGTGCTCAACATCCGCCGTTTCCTGGGACACGGACCACAACCCGCGACCGAGCCAGACCACGATGATCTCCGCGATGGATTGCGCCGCTGGCTATCCACCACCGAGACGACGATTCGGTGGTCGGAATCCACCCGAGCGGATTGGGACCGCCACTTGCGACCCATGCTTGCCCGCCGCTATGAAATCGCGACGGGTCAACGTCTGGCCAAGGATCCAGCGGCGTTTCATGCCACCGGGGGGATGCTGTTCGGGGCCGAGCTGTGGGAATGGGTGAATCCGAACAACGTCATGCGTGGCGGCGAGCATCAGCCGGGCCCAGGCCGTGAGAAGCTCGAAGCAATACTGCAAAAATTGGAACTGGTATGACAGGGACTATGCCGGCTGCTATGCCGTCTGGCACGACGACCGCTCACTGCGAGGCGGTGCTCGACGAAATCGAACGCGTCGTGGTGGGCAAGCGCGGCGCGCTCACGCTCATCCTCACCGCCGTCCTGGCCCGCGGCCACGTTCTGATCGAGGATCTGCCCGGCTTGGGTAAGACGCTGATTGCCCGCTCGTTCGCTGCCGCGCTAGGTCTCGAGTTCAAGCGTGTGCAGTTCACCCCCGACCTGTTGCCCGCCGACTTGCTCGGCTCCACCATCTACGACATGCAGTCGGGGCACTTCGAGTTTCGGCCCGGTCCGATTTTCACCAACCTGCTGCTCGCCGACGAAATCAACCGCACTCCACCGAAGACTCAGGCGGCGTTGCTGGAGGCGATGGCCGAGGGCCAGGTCAGCATCGACGGCAAGACTCACAAGCTGCCCATGCCATTCATCGTGCTCGCCACCGACAACCCGATCGAGTACGAGGGCACCTATCCGCTGCCTGAGGCGCAACTGGATCGGTTCGCGATCCGGCTCGAACTGCGATACCTCTCCGAGCAGGACGAGACTGCGATGTTACGCCGACGCCTCGACCGCGGGTCGGCCGAACCGACGGTGAATCAGGTCGTTGATGTGCACGACCTGCTGGCGATGCGAGAATCGGTCGAGCAGGTGACTGTTCACGAGGATGTCTTGCACTACGTCGTATCGCTGGCTACCGCCACCCGGCATCATCCGCAGGTCGCCGTGGGCGCCAGCCCACGAGCAGAACTCGACCTGGTCCAACTCGCTCGTGCCCGTGCTCTGCTGTTGGGCCGCGATTATGTGATCCCCGAAGATGTCAAGGCGCTGGCCACTGCCTCGATCGCGCACCGCATTACCCTGCGTCCGGAGATGTGGGTGCGAAAGATCCAGGGCGCCGACATCATCGATGAACTGTTGCGGCGCTTGCCAGTGCCACGAACTCATAGGCCGAATGATCGAAACCCGTGAAGTCGAGTTACGCTGGCGCGCTTCACCATTGACGCGGGCGATTGCCACTGGCGCCGGAGTCGCGCTGGTGGCCGCCGTCATCGCTGACCGGTGGCAGCTCATCGCGTTCGCGGCGCCGCTGCTCGGGGTGTTGTGCTCAATCTACTGGCAGCGACCCGTGCCGACCATCCAGATACACGGGGAACCGGATGCGCGGCGCTGCTTCGAGAACGAGCACGTACATGTAAAGCTTTGGGCGACAAAGTGTTCGAAAGAACAGTCCGAGTCAGAGTCAGTCGAAGTGACCGTGTCAGCACCTACCGGAATGCAGGTCGACGTTGTCGAATCGGACTCCCGTAACGTGAAAACCGTTGCGGTATCAGCACCACGGTGGGGGCGCTATCCCATCCGGGCCCGGGTCGACGTCGTCGCGCGTGGCGGATTGGTGACCGGGACGGGAACCGCCGACGCCGCCGAAGTCGTCGTGTTTCCGCTGACGCCACCGCAATCGACGTCAATTCCGCAGACCGAATTGCTCGACCGCCTAGGTGCCCACCTCACCCGGTATATCGGCCCGGGCGTCGAATACGCCGACATACGTCCTTACGTACCAGGCGACCAGCTGCGCGCTGTCAACTGGGCGGTCAGCGCTCGGCGTGGCCGATTGCATGTGACCCAGCGATTGACCGACCGCGCCGCCGACGTGATCGTGCTCATCGACAACTATCGGCAGCCGCCAGGGCCGGCGACCGAGGCTACCGAACGCATTGCGCGCGGCGCGGCTCAGGTGGTACAGACCGCGTTGCGAAACGGTGACCGCGCCGGAATTGTCGCCCTCGGCGGCAACCGCCCGCGGTGGCTCGGGGCCGATATCGGCCAGCGGCAGTTTTATCGAGTGCTCGATACCGTGCTCGGTGCCGGCGAGCGCTTCGAAAAGACGACTGGGACGTTGGCGCCGCGTGCCGCCATTCCTGCCGGTGCGATTGTTATCGCGTTCTCCACATTGCTCGATACCGAATTCGCCTTGGCGCTGATCGATTTGCGCAAACGCGGACACGTCGTGGTAGCTGTCGACGTTCTCGGCAGCTCACCGTTCGAGGGCGAGCAAGATCCGCTGGTGGTCCGCCTGTGGGCACTGCAGCGCTCCGGGATGTATCGCGACATGGCCACCATCGGAGTCGACGTGCTGTCCTGGCTGGAGGATCGTCCACTGGAGCAGTCGATGAGCGCTCTGCCTGACCGCCGCCGCCGGGTGCGGGGACGGCTAACGGGAACGCCGGGAAGGCTCTGACGTGGCTTCGTCTACCCACTTTCTGGGCCGAGTGATTTCTCCGGCCTTCGGCTTTCTGATGGTCTCCTCAGCTGCTGGAGTCCGTGGGCCGGCAGTGGTCGCCGGGATCGCTGCTGCTAGTGCCGTGGCGGTGGGTGCCGTGTTACGCCCGGCGGCATCGATTGCCGTGCTGTTTTCGGTGTTCGCGATCGTGGTGTCGGGCCCGGCGCCTGTGCTGGCCGCCCTCTCGGGGCTTTCCGCAGCCGCCTACCTGGTGTCTCGTTACGCGGTCGGAACCTCCGTCGGTGTGCTCGGCAGCTGGCCGACGATGGTGGCCGCCGCGGGGTTTGCGTTTGCCGGATTGGTCGCGACGTCCTTTCCCCTGCACGTGCCTTGGTTGCCGTTGCTGGCGCCGCTGGCGGTGCTAGCGATCTACGTGTTGGCCACCCGCCCCTTCATAGGTTGATTACTGCTGATGGTGTGGCACTTAACTATTGGCGGCCCACTATTGACAGCCGGTTATCAATCGATAACATCAGGAGTATGTTATCAAACGATAACCGAGTAGGACTCGGAAACATCCTCGCCGACTTGCGGGGTTACCTCGACGACAATCCGCCGGCGCTGACCCTGCCGCCCGGCGCCTACACCTCGCCGGAACTGTGGCAACTCGAGCGGGAGCGGATCTTCAATCGCTCCTGGGTCCTTATCGCGCACGTCGATCAACTCGCCGAGACGGGTGATTACGTCGCGGTTTCCATCGCAGGTGAGCGGGTCATGGTAGTGCGGGGCGGCGACGGCGAACTGCGTGCCATCTCGCCCATCTGCCGGCACCGATTAATGCCCTTGGTGGAAACCGGCGCGGGGCACACCGACGCATTGACCTGCCGATACCACAGGTGGCGATATGGGTTGGACGGCCGCTTGCGTGGTGCGCCCCACATGGCCGGAAACAAAGAATTCGATCCTCGGGATTGCCGGCTGCCGCAGTTCGCGGTGAACACCTGGAAAGGCCTGGTGTGGGTCAATCTCGATGCCGCCGCCGAGCCCATCGGAGCGCATCTCGACCTGGCTGACGGCGAATTTGCCAACTATCGGCTCGACGATCTGGTGCAGATTGACTCGTGGATGCTTCAGTGGCGTGCCAACTGGAAGCTGGTGTCGGAAAACGGTCACGAGAACTACCACGTGCTGGGCTTACATCAGCAAACATTGGAGCCGTTCGTGCCCGGCGCTGGTGATCTGGACGTACGCCAGTATTCGCCGTGGGCGCTGCGGATCAGGGTTCCCTTCACGTTTCCGGCCGACGCGAAGTCGTTGCAACTTACCGAGGTCCAGAAAGCCAACCTGTCTGTGTTGTGGACATTTCCCCACAGCGCGTTGGCTGCGGCGGGTGAGCGGGTCGCTTGGTTTAGCTTTATTCCGCTGAGTATCGACCGGGTGCAGGTACTTGGCGGCGTGCTCACCACACCAGAGGTCGCCGCAGACTCGGCAGCAACAGCTCAGACCGGGCAGTTCATGATGGCGATGATCAACGACGAGGACCGACTCGGATTGGAGGCTGTGCAGCTCGGCACGGGGTCCCGTTTTGCGCAACGCGGTCACCTTAGCCCCAAAGAGCGGCCCGGCATGCTCGCGTTCTACCGCAACCTTGCCGAGGCGCTTGTTGGCGACCAGGGCGGTGGTGGCTAGCCTTGCCGGCATGTCGATGCAGGCCGCGCGGTGGAGCCCAACGGCGCTTCGCATCCTGGGTGCCGCCGCCGAGCTCATCGCGCTGCGGGGCTACGCATCGACCTCGACCCGTGATATTGCCGCAGCCGTTGGGGTGGAGCAGCCGGCCCTCTACAAACACTTCTCGGCAAAACGCGACATCCTCGCGGCGCTAGTCCGGCTCGCCGTCGAATGGCCCCTCGAGCTTTTCGGCCGCCTCTCCGTGATGCCGGTCCCCGCGGTGGTCAAGCTGCAGCGCTGGCTGCAGGAATCGCTGGATTATCTCCACGCCTCGCCCTACGTACTGGTTTCCATCCTTATCACCCCGGACCTGCAGCACGATTCTTTCCTTAGGGAGCGGGAGCTCGTCGACGAGCTGGAGCGCGCACTCGTCGGCCTAATTGAGACGGCGCAGGGCGAAGGTGACCTGCGTGTGATGAATCCAGTGTCGGCTGCCAGGCTGGTGCAGGCGCTGTTCGACGCCCTGGCATTGCCTGAGTTTGCGGTGAGCCCGGACGAGATCGTCGAATTCGCGATGACCGCCCTCGTGTCAGATCCCAATAGCCTACCCGCCGTTCGTTCTGCAGCTGAGGAGTTGCACATCGAGGCAGCGCGGCCCAGCATCTGATTCTGGCCGCTTGCAGTTCTCGGGCACGTTTGCTATGGCAGGTTCGCGCCTTGGTCCACAGATCGGGCTGCCGCCGGGGCCCGAACGGATGCCGGGTCGTTACGTCCGACTGTCGCCGCCCGGTTTCTTGCGGAATGTACAGAGATTTGACCAAACCGCCGATGTTCCTGACGCGACTTTTCTACAGTTTGTTGCGACGGGTTGTCTGAAGTGTCTAATCGCCTACTGACAAGGGTGGGGCTGCTGCAACCCAACGGACGAACTTGTGAGCCAGGGGACCAGGGGAAAGGACAGATGATGAGCTTCTTGGTTTTGCCGCCAGAGGTCAACTCCTTGCGGATGTTTATGGGTGCGGGGTCGGCGCCGATGGTGCAGGCAGCGACGGCCTGGGATCGGCTGGCTGAGGAGTTGGGGTCGGCCGCGCAGTCGTTTGGGTCAGTGACCTCGGGGTTGACCGGGCAGGCGTGGCAGGGTGCGGCGGCGGCCGCGATGGCTGCTGCGGCAGCTCCTTATCAGGGTTTCTTGGCAGCCGCGGCGGGGCGGGCCACAGGAGCTTCGTCTCAGGCGAAAGCGGTAGCCAGTGCGTTTGAGGCCGCACGAGCGGCCACGGTTCATCCGTTGGCGGTAGCGGCGAACCGGAAGGCGTTCGTGCAACTGGTGTTGTCGAATCTGTTCGGTCAAAATGCGCCGGCAATCGCGGCTGCTGAGGGTATCTACGAGGAGATGTGGGCCGCCGATGTGGCCGCGATGGTGGGATACCACGGTGGGGCGGCAGCTGCGGCAGCGGCGTTGCCGTCGTGGCAGCAGGCGTTGGCTGGGCTCCCGGGTCTGGGTCAGGCGGCAGCCGCAGCGGTTGCCCCGCTTTCGGCCGCCGCGGGTGCGGTCAGCTCGCTGGTGGGCGGATCGACCGGTCCGCTCGCAGCGGTCGCGGCGCCTGCCGCAAGCCTTTTCACCCCGCCTGCGATCAACACCGGCCTGGGGAATATAGGCAACTGGAATCTGGGCGGCGGCAACAACGGCTCGTTCAACCTGGGCGGCGGCAACTTCGGTAACGTGAACCTGGGCGGCGGCAATATCGGCAATCTCAACTCCGGTAACGGCAACTTCGGCTTTGCCAATCTGGGCAGTGGAAATACCGGCAACACTAATTTTGGGTTCGGCAACCTTGGAAACCTCAACCTGGGTAGCGGAAACCGGGGTAGTGGTAACTGGGGCTTCGGCAACTCCAACGATTTCGGTACCGGAAATGTAAATTATGGTAGCGGCAATCTGGGCAACCTGAACTTCGGCGACGCGAACCGTGGCGACTTCAACATCGGCAGCGCAAACTTCGGAAACTTCAACATCGGCCTCGCCAATATTGGCGACAACAACTTCGGCTTCGGGAATAACGGCAACAACAACATTGGGTTTGGGCTCACGGGCGACAATCAGATCGGCATCGGCGCACTGAATTCCGGTGTCGGTAACATGGGTTTCGGGAATTCCGGCAACAACAACATCGGTTTCTTCAACTCGGGTGAGGGGAACGTCGGATTCTTTAACTCAGGGACCGGTAACTTCGGCTTCGGTAACGCGGGCAATACCAACACCGGCTTCTGGAACGGGGGCGCTGCCAACTTCGGCTTCGGAAACGCCGGCGACCAGACCGTTGGTTTCGCCAATGGTAGCGACAACAACATGGGTGTCGGAAACTCGGGCTTCGGCAACGCGGGCCTGTTCAACTCTGGCAGCCGAAACACCGGGGCCTTTAACTCAGGTGGTGCGAACACGGGTTTCTCCAACGCAGGAGATGTGAACACGGGATTCTTCAACTCTGGTAGCACCAATACCGGGCTGTGGAACGCGGGTGACTTGAACACCGCAATCGGCAGTGCCACCACCCCGGCCGGTGCTACCTCATCGGGATTCGGCAACACAGGTGCCGGCGTCTCGGGCTTCTTCAACTTGGGTTCCCTTACTTCTGGCTTCCAGAACACCAATACGGGCTTCGGCCTGAGCTCTGGGTTCCTCAATACGGGCGACAATGTGGCTGGATTCAACAATTCCGGCTCCTTCCTGGTCGGACTTAACAATGTGGGCAACAACAACGTCGGCATAGCAAACGCTGGCGCGTTCAACGCGGGCATCTCTAACTCGGCCACCAACGCGTTGGCCACCAGCACCTCGGGTATCGGAAACTCCGGCGACGACAGCGCTGGCTTGTTCAATACCAGCGATCACGTCGCGGGTATCTTCGGCTAGTTCGGCGCGTGTGACCCGGCTCCGCACCACGCGATAGCGCTATCGGGATTCGCCTCGTGGTTGGCTCGTGTGGTTCTCACGCACCCAGCGGGCGGGCTACCTCGGTGCGCCGGCTTCGGCGGCGGGGGCACGCCTGGGGCACGGAATCCGTGCATACATTCGCCAATGCATTGCAACTAGCGCAGCGCGCCAATCTGAGCCCCGCCGATAGCGTCTCGGCTATCTCAGTGCAGCAACAGGGCAGCGCGCTCGGCCAGGTCGAGCACCGGCTGCGGGATGATCCCCAACAGCATTGTGACCAAAGCGCATACCGCGATGGCTGCCTTGCTCAGCAGGCCCGGTGCCACAACATGCGGTGTATTGTCGGATCCCTCGGTGAAGAACATCAGCACGATGACCCGGACGTAGAAGTAGGCGGCCACCCCGCTGGAGATGACACCGATGATCACCAGCGGCACCGCGCCGCCCTGTGCGGCGGCTCTGAAGACCGCGAACTTGCTGACGAATCCACTGGTCAGCGGTATTCCCGCGAAGGCCAGCAAGAACATCGAAAGCATCACGCCCACAATGGGTGAGCGTTGGCCAAGCCCGGCCCAGTGCGACAGGTCGGCATCCTCGACGCCGTCGGCGTTGCGGATCAAACTCACGATGGCAAACGCTCCCACCGTGGAAAAGCTGTAGGCGACTAGATAAAACAACGTCCCCGAGAGGCCCGCGGCGTTGTCGGCGATCACCCCGGTGAGGATGAAGCCGACATGGGCGACCGACGAATAGGCAAGCATCCGCTTGACGTTGGTCTGGTTCACCGCGGTGATGGTGCCGACCGCCATGGTCAAGATAGAGATCGCCCACAGCACAGGTCGCCACTGGTCGTGCAGCGGCGGCAGCGCCACATAAACGACCCGAAGCAGAGCACCGAATGCAGCGACCTTGGTGGCCGCCGCCATAAATCCGGTGATAGGGGTGGGCGCGCCCTGGTATACGTCAGGAATCCAGGAGTGGAAGGGGACGGCGCCGACTTTGAAGAGCAGGCCAGCCGACAGCAGCCCGACGCCGATCAAGGCCATCGACGTATCGCTGTGTGCCGCTAGCGAATCGCGGATGCCGGTCAGAGTCAGCGCACCGGTTGCCCCGTACAGCAACGCAACACCGTAGAGAAAAAATGCTGACGAGAACGCACCTAGCAAGAAGTACTTCAACGCCGCCTCTTGCGACACCAGGCGGCGGTGACGAGCCAGACCGCACATCAGGTACAGCGGCAGCGACAGCACTTCGAGCGCAACGAACATGGTCAACAGGTCCTCGGACGCCGAGAAAACCATCATGCCGCCCACAGAAAGCGTCACCAGCGGGAAGATCTCAGTTTGAGCGGCTCCCGCCCGCTCCGCCTCCTGCTCGGCGTCGCTGCCTGGCACTGCAGAAGCCTGCGGTGTAAACGAGTCCAGCCCTCCGCCGCCCGCGGCGACGGTCACTTGGTTGTGGGCGTCAACGCGCTGCGCGCTGCGTTCGGCAATGAAGATGATCGCCAGCACGGCTACCAGCAATACGGTGCCCTGGAGGAACAGCGCGGGCCGATCCACCGCCACCGATCCCAGCACCGCGCGGCTACCGGACGCCGGAATTGACTTGGCCACCACAACAATATCGATGAATGCCGCTGTCAGTCCGCCGACGGCCAGCGTCACTTGCGTGCTGTATCGAAGTCGGCGCGGCAGGAAGGCTTCTACGAGGACGCCGGCGACAGCCACGCCGAAGACAATCAGCATCGGGCTCAGCAAGAAGTACTCGATGCTGGGGCTGGGCAGGATCATGGGTGTGGTCCTTCGGCGGTCCGGGGTACGCCCTTACCCATAGGTATGGTGGGCGCGGGATCATGCTGGCCAATGGTGGTCATGGTGTTCTCGACCGCCGGGTTGATCAAGTCGAGCACCGGTTTGGGGTAAATGCCGAGCGCGAATAGCAGCGCGATCAGCGGCGCCACGACAACCAGCTCGCGGCCCACCAGGTCACTGATGCGTTCGTTGCCGTTGGCCACCGGCCCGGTCATCACCCGCTGGTAGAGCCACAGCATGTAGATAGCCGAGAGCACCAGTGCGGTCACACCGAAGGCCGCGGCTATCCAGTAACGGTTGAAAGTGCCCAGCAGGACCAGAAATTCGCTGATGAACGGGGCCAGGCCGGGCAGCGACAAGGTGGCCATGGCCGACACCATGAAGGTGCCAGCCAACACCGGGGCCACCTTCTGCACGCCGCCGTAGTCGGCGATTGCTCGGCTGCCGTGGCGGGAAACAAGGAAGCCGGCGATCAGGAAAACTGCCGCGGTGGACAGGCCGTGATTGAGCATGTAGAGCGTCGACCCGCTTTGCCCTTGGCTAGTCATGACGAAGATGCCGGCGATGATGAAGCCGAAGTGCGAGATCGAGGTGTAGGCGATCAGGCGCATGATGTCGGTTTGGCCGATGGCCACGACGGCGCCGTAGATCACGCCGATGATGGCCAGCGTCACAACCAGCGGACGGAAATAGGTTGACGGCTCGGGGAATAGTTGCAGGCAGTAGCGCAGCATGCCGAAGGTGCCGACCTTGTCCATCACCGCCATCATCAGCACTGCGGTCGCTGGTGTGGACTCGACCGCGGCGTCGGGGAGCCACCGATGGAATGGCCACAGCGGGGCCTTGATGGCGAACGCGAACATGAAACCCAGGAACAGCGCCTTGAGCACCGCCGGGTCGACGCCGTATTGACCAGACCGCACGCCGGCTACAATCTCGCGGAAGTCGAAGGTGCCCGAACCGTGACGCGTGGTCACCACATACAGCCCGATCACCGCCGCCAGCATGATGAGCCCGCCGAACAGGTTGTACAGCAAGAACTTCACCGCGGCGCGGGAGCGTCCGGGCCCCTGGCCGAATCCCCCGATGAGAAAGTACATCGGGATGAGCATGGCCTCGAAAAACACGTAAAACAGCAGCACGTCCAGCGCGATCACCGAGATCAGCACCATCGACTCGATGGCCAGCGTCAACGCGACATAGGCGTGCACACCACGGGTGCGTTGACCCCCGTCGTTCCAGCCGGCCACCAGCAGCAGCGGAATCAGCACCGTGGTCAACAGCACCAACACCATGGCGATGCCGTCTACCCCCAGGGTGTATCCAGCGCCGAAAGCCGGTATCCAGGAATGCTTTTCGACGAACTGGTAGGGCTCACCACCGGGCTGGAATGCGGTGGCCACCACGACCGATATCGCCAGCGTCAAGACGCTGACCAACAGTCCGGTCCATTTCGCGAGCCGGCGCAGTCCCGGAGGTAGCAGGATGATCAACACCGAACCGGCCAGCGGCACCAGCCAGAGCACGCTCAGCCATGGGAGGTTGGCGTTCACCACAGGTTCACCACCAGGAGGACCGCGGCGAGCAGGGCAGTACCAGCCAGCATCGACAACGCGTAGTTGCGCGCGAAGCCGGTTTGCATGCGGCGCAAACGATTCGACGTATGGCTAACCAGCGCCGCCAACGCGTTGACCGAGCCGTCGACACCGGTGTTGTCGACCTCGACTATCGCGTGAGTCAATTGTGCGCCAGGGCGCATGAACACCTCCTCATTGAAGGCATCGCCGTAAAGGTCGGCGCGGGCAGCCGTGGTCAATACCGACACCTGGACGGGGGCCACCCGCGAAATTTCGGCGGTGCCGTACATCCGGTAGGCCACCGCGATACCGATGGCGACGACACCCAAAGCCAGGGCGGTGCTGACCCAAGCCGGCAGCGCGTGAGCGGCTTCCTCATGGATTCCGACGACGGGCTCGAGCCAGTGCTGCAGCCTGCCGCCCACCGCGAGCAGGCCACCGGATAACACCGAGCCCACGGCCAGCAGGATCATCGGCCACGTCATCAGGGCGGGTGCCTCGTGCGGATGGGAAGCCGGCGCCCAACGCTTTTCGCCGAAGAAAGTCATCAGCATGACTCGCGTCATGTAAAACGCGGTGACGCCGGCGCCCAGCAGCGCCGCCCCGCCTAGCACGTAACCGCGCGTGTCACCGGCGCCCAGCGCCGCCTCGATGATGGCGTCCTTGGAGAAGAATCCCGCGAACGGCGGCACGCCGATGATCGCCAGGTAGCCCAACCCGAAGGTGATGAATGTGACTGGTAGCGCCGCGCGCAGACCGCCGTAGCGGCGCATGTCCTGTTCTTCGTGCATGGCGTGGATCACCGCGCCGGACCCGAGGAACAGACCGGCCTTGAAGAACCCGTGGGTGAGCAGGTGCATGATCGCAAACGCGTATCCGGCCGGGCCCAGGCCGGCAGCCAGCACCATGTACCCGATCTGGCTCATCGTCGAGGCGGCCAGTGCGCGTTTAATGTCGTCTTTCGCGCAGCCGATGAACGCCCCGAACAGCAGCGTGACGGCGCCGACGACGATCACAGCCAGCTGCGCATCCGGTGACAAGTTGTACAGCGGGTTGGAGCGCACGATCAAATACACCCCGGCGGTCACCATGGTGGCGGCGTGGATCAGCGCTGACACCGGGGTGGGGCCCTCCATGGCGTCACCCAACCAGGCCTGCAGCGGAACCTGGGCGGACTTGGCGCAGGCGCCCAGCAGCAGCAGCAACCCCATCGCGGTAAGCGCACCCCGGCTGGCGGCGGGTGCGCCGGCGAACACTCCGGCGTACGACAGGGTGCCGAAGGTGCTGAACATCAAGAACATGCCCAGCGCGAGCCCGGCGTCTCCGACCCGGTTCATCACGAACGCCTTCTTGGCCGCCGTGGCCGCGGACGGTTTGTGGTACCAGAAACCGATCAGTAGGTAGGACGCCAAGCCGACGCCCTCCCAGCCGACGTAGAGCAGCGCGTAATTGTCGGCGACCACCAGCAGCAGCATCGAGGCGAGAAACAGGTTGAGGTAACCGAAGAACCGCCGCCGGTCGGGGTCATCGGCCATGTAGGCGACCGAATAGAGGTGGATCAGCGACCCGACCCCGGTGATCAGCAGCACAAAGCAGATGGACAACTGGTCGATCTGGAGTCCGAAGTCGACCTGCAGCCCGCCCACCGGAATCCAGCTAAACACCGTCTGGCGGATGACGCGGTCCTCCGCACTCCGGCCCAGCAGGTCGCCCAGCAGCGTCGCGCCCACGCCGAACGCGGCCAGAGCCGCGGCGCAACCCATCCAGTGACCCCACGCATCGGTCCGTCTGCCGCCGAACAGCAAGATTGCGGCACCCGCCAGTGGCAGCGCCACCAGCAGCCAGGTGTAGTGAGTCATGTTGGCGTTCTTAGCCTTTGAGTAGGTTCGCGTCGTCGACTGACGCCGATTTGCGGGTACGGAAAATCGTCATGATGATGGCCAGGCCGACGACCACTTCGCAGGCGGCCACCACCATGGTGAAGAACGCGATCATCTGACCGTCGAGGTGGCCGTACATCCGCGCGAAGGTGACGAACGCCAGATTCACGGCATTGAGCATCAGCTCGACGCACATGAACATGACAATCGCGTTGCGGCGCAACAGCACACCGGAGGCTCCGATGGTGAACAGCAGCGCCGACAGGTAGAGATAATTGGCCGGATTCATCACGTACCGCCCCTGACTGGTGCGGCGTCCGCATCAGCAGCGCGGGTTTCGTTACCGGCCGCGCGGCTGCGCAAAATCGAGGAGACCGACAACTCCGAATACGAGCCGTCCGGGAGCAGTGCGGCCACGTCGACGGCGTTGCGGCGCGCGTAGACACCTGGACTGGGTAGCGGAGTGGGATGCCCGCCAGGACGGAAGCGTTCTTGCGAAAGCTCGCGTTGGGTCTTGCGGCGCGTGAAACGTTCCCGGTGGGTCAGCACCATGGCCCCGATGGCGGCGGTGATCAACAGCGCGCTGGTCAGCTCGAACGCCCACAGGTAGCGGGTGAAGATCAGCGCTGCCAAGCCCTCGACGTTGCCGTTGGCGTTCGCGGCGGTCAGCCCGGCGAAGCCTTCGGTGGCCACCGTCCCGATGCCGCCCACGAGAAGGACGCCGAATCCGACCCCGGTCACCACCGCGGCGACCCGCTGTCCGCGCAGGGTCTCCTGCAGCGATTCCGCGGAGTCCACGCCAATGAGCATCAGCACGAACAAGAACAGCATCATCACCGCGCCGGTGTAGACCACGACTTGCACGACGCCCAAGAACAACGCGTCCTGGATCATGTAGAACACCGCCAGGATGATCATCGTCATCGCCAAGAACATCGCCGAGTAGACCGCGTTGACGGCCAGCACCACTCCGAGCGCGCCGAGCAGCGCCAGTGCGCCCAGGATCCAGAACGTCACCGCCTCGCCGGTGGAGGTGCGGACAATAGTGTCTTGCGCCAGATTAGAAGCTAGTAGTGCGGTCACCGCAAATCTCCGGCGTCCTGGGGCTCCCGCACACCGGGTGCGGTCACATTGCCTAGGTAGTAGTCCTTGTCGCTGGCGCCCGGAGCCCGGGGATGCGGAGGGGCGGTCATGTCGGGTTCTAGCGGGGCCAGTAGCCGGTCCTTCTCGTAGATCAGGTCGGCGCGGTTGTCGTCGGCCATCTCATAGTCATTGGTCATGGTGAGCGCGCGGGTGGGGCAGGCCTCGATGCACAGGCCGCAACCGATGCAACGCAGGTAGTTGATCTGGTAGACGCGGCCGTAACGCTCGCCGGGCGAATAGCGCTCCTCTTCGGTGTTGTCGGCGCCCTCGACGTAGATCGCGTCGGCCGGACACGCCCAGGCGCACAGCTCGCAGCCGATGCATTTTTCCAAGCCGTCGGGGTAGCGATTGAGTTGATGACGACCGTGGTAGCGCGGTTTCACCGGGCCGGGCTTCTCCGGATATTCCTCGGTAACGGTCTTTTTGAACATCGATCCGAATGTCACGCCGAACCCGGCTACGGCGTCCCAGAGCTTAGGCATGGGCAGTCTCCTTGCTGGCGCCGACTGGCAGCGGTGGTGTCGGGAAGAGCGGTTCGGGGCTGTCACTTCCTCCGGGGCTTGCGGCGCCTTGTGGCGGACGCTTCGCCCGCGCGCTGCCGACGCTGAACGGCTTGCGCAGCGACGTCACCACCAGCACCGCCACCACCAGGCTGGCGACCACTAGCGTCGGCGTCCAATACTGGTAGCCCTGGTTGCGCAGCGAGCGGATGACGGCCGCGATCATGATCCACACCAGGGACACCGGGATCAGCAATTTCCAGCCCAGCGCCATGAATTGGTCGTAGCGCAGTCGTGGCAACGTGGCCCGCAGCCAGAAGTACATGAACAAAAAGCCCCATACCTTGGCGGTGAACCACAGCACCGGCCACCAGCCGGAGTTCGCCCCGGCCCACATGTTCAGTGGCCAGGGGGCATGCCAGCCGCCCAGGAACATCGTCGCAGCCAACGCCGACACGGTGGTCATGTTGACGTATTCGGCGAGCATGAACATCGCGAACTTCAGCGACGAGTACTCGGTGTGAAAACCCGCGACCAGCTCACCTTCTGCTTCGGGCAGGTCGAACGGTGCCCGGTTGGTCTCGCCCACCATGGAGATGAGGTAAATCACGAACGACGGCAGCAGCAGGAAGACGTACCAGACGCGGTCCTGGGCAGCGATGATCTGCGAGGTGGACATGCTGCCGGCGTAAAGGAACACGGTGGCAAACGACAGCCCCATCGCGACCTCGTAAGAGATGACTTGGGCGGTCGAGCGCACCCCACCCAATAGCGGGTAGGTCGATCCCGACGCCCATCCGCCGAGCACGATGCCGTACACCCCGATCGCCGACAGTCCCAGAATGAACAGCACCGCGACCGGCACATCGGTCAACTGCAGCGGCGTGCGGTGGCCGAACACCGATACCTCGGGACCGAACGGGATGAACGCAAACGCAGTAAAGGCCGGAATCACCGAGATGATCGGCGCCACAAAATAGACGAACTTGTCGATGCCGCCGGGAGTGATGCTCTCCTTGAGCGCCAGCTTGATTCCGTCGGCCAGGCTCTGCAGAGCACCCTTCGGCCCTGCCCGGTTAGGGCCGGGACGCAGTTGCATCCGGCCCAGCAGCTTGCGTTCGGCCAAAATCGCCACCAGCACGGTCAGCATGAGGAACACGAAGATGGCGATCGCCTTGGCTATCACCAGCCACCACGCGTCCTGCCCGAAAATCGTCATCGGCGCCGCTCCTCCCCATCCGCCGCTCCAATGTTTACGACGCTGCCAATAGTGGTGCCAAGCTTCTGGTGTGCCGCCGAACCGGGCGAGTTCAGCGGCAGCCACACCACCCGGTCGGGCATGTCAGTCACGTTGAGCGGCAAGGTGATCGAGCCTCGCGGCGTGCTGACGGTGACCGCATCACCGTCGGTGACGCCGATTTCGGCTGCCGTGTCGGCCGACAGCCGTATCACCGGTGTGCGCGCGGTACCGGCCAGGTGCGGCTCGCCGTCCTGTGACCGGCCCTGGTCCAGCAGCATCCGCCAACCCGTCAGTATGGCCTCACCCGCACCGGGTTCGGCCTGCTCAGCGGTTCCCACATGCGGGCTGGGCGGGTGTTTTCCGTCCCAAGCACCCAGCGCGGCAAACTCCGCACGGGCCGCCTCGACGGTGGACAGCCCCAGATAGATACCCATCTCGTCGGCTAGCGCATCAAGCACCCGATGATCGGACTGGCCGGCCCGTTGGGTGGTGCCGTGCAGCGCGGGTTCGAAGCCCCGGTAACGGCCCTCCCAGTTGACGAAGGCGCCGGCCTTCTGCGTCGTCGGCGCGACCGGAAATACCACGTCGGCGCGTTCGGTGACAGCGCTGTGCCGCAGCTCGAGGCTGACCACGAAGCCAGCGGCATTCAGGGCGGCCAGCACCGCGTCGGGATCGGCGAAGTCGCCCGGCTCGACGCCTCCGACCAGGAGCGCGCCCAGTCTGCCAGCGGCGGCGGCGGCCAGCATGGCGTCGACGTCACGTCCAGGCGCAGCAGGTAATTCGTCGACGTGCCATGCCGCGAGCACCTGGGAGCGGGCGGTGGCGTCGGCCACCGGACGCCCGCCGGGCAACAGTGTGGGCAGGGCGCCGGCCTCGAGTGCTCCGCGTTCCCCGGCCCGCCGAGGCACCCAGGCCAGCGTCGCACCGGTGGAGTCAGCCAGCCGCGCCGCGGCAGACAATCCGCCTGGCACCGTGGCCATGCGTTCCCCCACCAGGATGACCGCGCCGGGGGTGGACAGCAGATCGCCTGCCGCGCCGGTGGCCAGACCGTCCAGCGCCGAGGGCTCCTCTCCGGGAATGGTTTTGATCAGCTTGCCGGACATCTTCTGCAGTCCGCGGGTGGCGAACGGGGCGATGGCGTACACCGGAACCCGGTTCTTGCGGGCCGCCTTGCGTAGCCGCAAGAAGACAATCGGCGACTCCTCTTCCGGCTCGAACCCGACCAGCAGGACCACCGGAGCCGATTCCAGATCCGAGTAGCTGATGGTCAGGGGCCGGCCTGCCACGCGGGCAGCCAAGAAGTCGGCCTCCTCGGCCGAGTGAGGTCGGGCGCGAAAGTCGATATCGTTGGTGTCCAACGCGATTCGGGCGAATTTCGAGTAGGCATAGGCGTCTTCCCAGGTAACCCGGCCGCCGACCAGAACACCGGTACGGCCGCGGGCCGCCTGTAAGCCTTGGGCTGCCGCGACCATGGCATGCGACCACGACGCGGGCACCAGCTCACCGTTGGCGTCGCGGAGCAGGGGAGTGGTGATAACGTCCAGTTGCGACGCGTAGGCAAAAGCCCACCGGCCCTTGTCGCAGTTCCACTCCTCGTTGACTTTCGGGTCGTCGCCGGCCAGCCGGCGTAAGACCTTGCCGCGGCGGTGGTCGGTGCGTTGGGCGCAGCCCGAGGCACAGTGTTCACAGACGCTGGGACTGGAGACCAAATCGAACGGGCGCGCCCGGAACCGGTAGGCAGTTCCGGTCAGTGCGCCCACTGGGCAAATCTGCACCGTGTTGCCTGAGAAGTAGGAGTCGAACGGCTCGTTGGCGTAGATGCCGACCTGCTGCAGGGCGCCGCGCTCCTGCATGTCGATGAACGGGTCGCCGGCGATTTGGTCGGAGAATCGGGTGCAGCGCGCGCACAAGATGCAGCGTTCTCGGTCCAGCAACACTTGCGCGGAAATATTGATCGGCTTGGCGAAGGTGCGCTTGACGTCGGTGAAGCGGGAGTCGGGCCGGCCGTTGGACATGGCTTGGTTTTGCAGCGGACATTCGCCGCCCTTGTCGCACATCGGGCAGTCCAGCGGATGGTTGATCAACAGTAGCTCCATCACGCCGTGCTGAGCCTTATCGGCGACCGCCGAGGTGAGTTGAGTGCGCACCACCATGTCGTCGGTGCACACTGTGGTGCACGACGCTAGTGGCTTGCGTTGCCCCTCAACCTCGACCAGACATTGCCGGCACGCGCCCACCGGATCGAGCAGCGGGTGGTCACAGAACCGTGGGATTTGGACGCCGATCAGCTCGGCGGCGCGAATCACCAAAGTTCCCTTGGGAACCCTGACTTCGGCGCCGTCGATGGTCAGCGCCACCAGCTCCGGCTGGGCCAACCGGTTTTCGGTGTCGGCCGTCTGTGTCACGCGTCATCTCCGTTCGGGGTCAGCATGGATTCCCGGGGGTCAAACGGGCAACCGGCTTGTTCGACGTGAGCGATGTACTCGTCGCGGAAAAACTGGATCGACGACATCACCGGGCTGGCCGCGCCGTCGCCCAACGCGCAGAACGACTTACCCAAGATTGAATCGGAGATGTCGAGCAGCTTGTCGATGTCCTCGTGGGTGCCCCGGCCGGTTTCCAGCCGCTCGTAGATCTTGTCCAGCCAGAAGGTGCCCTCCCGGCAGGGTGTGCACTTGCCGCAGGATTCGTGTTTGTAGAACTCGGTCCAGCGGCGCACGGCGCGCACCACGCAGGTGGTCTCGTCGAAGATCTCCAGCGCCTTGGTACCCAGCATCGACCCGGCGGCGCCGACGCCCTCGTAGTCCAGCGGCACGTCGAGGTGTTCGTCGGTGAGCAACGGTGTTGACGACCCACCCGGCGTCCAGAACTTCAGCCGATGTCCGGCACGTACGCCGCCGGCGTAGTCGAGCAGCTCGCGCAACGTGATACCCAGCGGCGCCTCGTACTGGCCCGGTCGGGTCACGTGCCCCGACAATGAATACAGCGTGAAGCCAGGCGACTTCTCGGTACCCATCGACCGGAACCAGTCGACGCCGTTGAGGATGATCGACGGGACGCTGGCGATGGTCTCGACGTTGTTGATCACTGTCGGGCAGCCGTACAGCCCGGCAACAGCGGGGAAGGGTGGCCGGAGCCGTGGCTGGCCGCGTCGGCCCTCCAGGGAGTCGAGCAGCGCGGTCTCCTCGCCGCAGATATAGGCGCCCGCGCCGGCGTGCACCACCAGCTCCAGGTCAAAGCCGGAACCGTGGACGTTGCGGCCCAAGTAACCGGCGGCGTAGGCCTCGGCCACCGCATTCTGCAGCCGTCGCAGCACCGGCACCACTTCGCCGCGCACATAGATGAAGGCGTGGTGGGCTCGGATCGCGTACGCGGCGATGATGACGCCCTCGACAAGCACGTGCGGGGTGGCCAGCATTAGCGGAATATCTTTGCACGTACCGGGTTCGGACTCGTCGGCGTTGACCACCAAGTAGTGCGGCTTGGCGCCGGCGCCGGTGTCGCCTTGCGGGATGAACGACCACTTGGTGCCGGTGGAAAAGCCAGCGCCGCCGCGCCCGCGCAGGCCGGAGTCCTTCACCGTTGAGATCACTGCGTCCGGGTCCATCGTGAGGGCCTTCTGCAGTGCCTGATACCCGTCGTGGCGTTGATAGGTAGCCAGGGTCCACGACTTCGGGTCATCCCAGAACCGGCTGATGACGGGGGTCAACGGCGTGGCTTGCGAAGTGGTCATGACTCGTCTTCCGGCGGAGTTGGCGCCTGCATGTCGTTTTCTTGCGCTACCCGCAGTCCGGCCAACGTGGCCGCACCGGCACCACCCTGGCCGTCATCGGGACGCTGATCCGGCAAGCCCGCCAAGATTCGTGACATCTCACGGAATGCGCACAGCGGTGCGCCGCGGCTGGGCGACTTGGGCTGGCCGGAGCGCAGTGAGTCGACAAGCTCGCGCGCCGACTCCGGCGTCTGGTTGTCGAAGAACTCCCAGTTGACCATCACCACCGGCGCGTAATCGCAGGCAGCGTTGCATTCGATGTGTTGCAGGGTGATGGACCCGTCGGACGTGGTCTCGTCGTTGCTAATGGCCAGATGCTCTTTGAGGGTCTCGAAGATGGCGTCGCCGCCCATCACCGCGCACAGCGTGTTGGTGCACACCCCGACCAGGTAGGCGCCGGTGGGGCCGCGCCGGTACATGGTGTAGAAGCTCGCCACCGCCGAAACCTCGGCCCCGGTCAGTTCCAACTGCTTAGCGCAAAACTCTAGGCCCGCTGGTGTGAGGTAGGAGTCTTCACCCTGCACCAGGTGCAGCAATGGCAGCAGCGCCGAGCGCTTGTGCGGGTAGCGACCGATGATCTCTTTTGCGTCGACTTCCAGCCGCGCCTGTACCTCTGGTGGATAGGACTGCGGGGCACCGTCAACCATAAACTGGTTGGGCTCTTGCGGTGGCGGGCCCAGGCGGAGGAACACCGGCTGGCCTTGTGGTCCGGTCATCGGTCGACTCCGCCCATGACGGGGTCGATGCTGGCGACCGCGGTAATCAAGTCGGCGACCATGGCGCCCTCGCCCATGGCGGCTACCGCCTGCAGGTTGGTGAAGGAGGGGTCGCGGTAGTGCACCCGGTAGGGGCGGGTCCCGCCGTCGCTGACCATATGCACGCCGAGCTCGCCCCGCGGTGATTCCACTGCCACGTAAACCTGGCCTGCCGGCACCCGGATGCCCTCGGTGACCAGCTTGAAGTGGTGGATCAGCGCTTCCATCGAACCACCCATGATCTTGGCAATGTGCTCTTCTGAGTTGCCCATGCCGTCCGGGCCCACCTTCAGGTCGGCCGGCCAGGCGAGCTTGCGGTCCTCGATCATGGTCGGGCCCGGCTTCAGCTTGGCTAGGCACTGCTCGACGATCTTGATCGACTCCCACATTTCTTTGACGCGAATCATGTAGCGGCCGTAGGCATCACACGTGTCATCGGTGATCACATCGAATTCGTAGTCTTGGTATCCGCAGTAGGGCTCACTCTTGCGCAGGTCGTGCGGCAACCCGGTGGAGCGCAGAATCGGGCCGGTGATGCCCAACGCCATACAGCCGGCCAGGTCCAGGTAGCCGACGTCTTGGGTACGGGCCTTCCAGATGGCGTTTTCGTTGAGCAGATCGCCCATCTCACGCAACGGTTGACGCAACTGCTGCAGGGCGTCGGCGATTTCGGTGGTGGCGTTGGGCGGTAGATCCTGGGCTAGGCCGCCGGGTCGGATGTAAGCACTGTTCATCCGCAAACCGGTGATCGATTCGAACAGGGTCAGGATGATTTCGCGGGCTCGGAAGCCGACGAACATCGGGGTCATGGCGCCTAGCTCCATGCCGCCGGTCGCCAATGCGACCAAGTGGGAGGAGATCCGGTTGAGCTCCATCATCATCACCCGAATGACGTTGACCCGCTCCGGTATCTGATCGGTGATGCCGAGCAGCTTCTCCACACCCAGGCAGTATGCGGTCTCGTTGAAAAACGGTGACAGATAATCCATCCGGGTGACGAAGGTGACGCCTTGGGTCCAGTAGCGGTATTCGAGGTTCTTCTCGATCCCAGTGTGCAGGTAGCCGATTCCGCAGCGCACCTCGGTGATTGTCTCGCCTTCGATCTCCAGAATCAGCCGCAAGACCCCATGGGTGGAAGGGTGCTGGGGCCCCATGTTGACGACAATGCGCTCGCCGGGGTCGCTGCTGCTGGCGGCGTCGACGACCTGCTGCCAGTCCTGACCTCCGGCGACCAGGATCGTTTCGGTTTCGGTCATTTCTGCTCGGTTTTCGCCATTAGTTCTCGGTTTTCGCCATTAGTCTCGGTTTTTCGCCATTAGTTGTAGCCCCTACGCTCGTCGGGCGGGGGTATCTGCGCGCCCTTGTATTCGACCGGTATGCCGCCGAGCGGGTAATCCTTACGTTGCGGATGTCCCTGCCAGTCGTCGGGCATCTCGATGCGGGTCAGCGACGGATGGCCGGCGAAGATGATCCCAAAGAAATCGTATGTCTCGCGCTCATGCCAGTCGTTGGTCGGGTAAACCGAGAACAGCGACGGGATATGCGGATCACCTTCGGGCACAGATACTTCCAGCCGCAGTCGCCGGTTATGTGTGATCGACTGCAGAGGGTAGACGGCGTGCAGTTCCCGGCCCGTCTCGTGCGGGTAGTGCACTCCGTTGACACCAAGGCACATTTCGAAACGCAGTGCCGGATCGTCACGCAGGCATTGGGCAACCTGCGGTAACGACTCGCGACGAACATGTAGGGTCAGTTCGTCGCGGTCGACCACGACTTTTTCGATGGCAGCGTCGAATTCGATGTTCTCGCGCCGCAGTGCCGCGGCCAGCCGGTCGGCGATGTCGTCGAAATAGCCGCCATACGGCCGAGGGCTGCTGCCCGGCAACGTGACCTGACGTACCAGACGTCCGTAGCCGGAGGTATCGCCGGTGCCGCGGACTCCGAACATGCCGCGACGGACGTCCACCACTTCTTCGTCCGCGGTGGCGGTCGCTTCTTGCGGGTCTTGGTCGGGCGAACTCATCGCAGCAAGCCGCGCATTTCGATGGTGGGCCGGGCCAGCAGCGCCGCTTCTTCGGCTTCAGCGATCGCGCGTTCCCGGTTGACTCCCAGCGGCATTTCCTGAATCTTCTCGTGCAGCTTGAGGATTGCGTGCAACAGCATTTCCGGACGGGGTGGACAGCCGGGCAGATAGATGTCTACCGGGACGACATGGTCCACGCCCTGCACGATCGCGTAGTTATTGAACATCCCGCCCGACGACGCGCATACCCCCATGGCTAGAACCCATTTCGGCTCGGCCATCTGGTCGTAGATCTGGCGCAGCACCGGCGCCATCTTCTGGCTGACCCGCCCCGCGACAATCATCAGATCCGCTTGCCGCGGCGTCGCCGAAAAGCGCTCCATCCCAAATCGGGCGATGTCGAAGCGCGGCCCCGCGGTCGCCATCATCTCGATCGCGCAGCACGCCAACCCGAACGTCGCCGGCCAGAGCGAGTTTTTGCGGACGTAGCCCGCCACCTTCTCGACTGTCGACAGCAGAATCCCGCCGGGCAGCTGTTCTTCCAGTCCCACGTCCTACCTCAATCCCACGTCAGGCCGCCGCGGCGCCACACGTAGGCGTAGGCCACGAACACGGTGAGCATGAATATCACCATCTCCACCAAAGCGAAGGTTCCCAGCGCGTCGAAGCTGACGGCCCATGGATAGAGGAACACGATTTCGATGTCGAAGACGATAAATAACATTGCGGTCAGGTAATACTTGATCGGGAAGCGTTGCCCAGGGGCGGCGTGCGGGCCGGTGGCCCCGCGGCCGGCTTGAGTTTCGGTCGGTTCGATCCCGCATTCGTAGGCCGCCAGCTTCGATCGGTTGAAGCGCGATGGGCCCGCCAGGCTTGCGATCACAACCGAAAACACGGCAAAAGCAGCAGCGAGTGCCGCCAGCACCAGGATGGGTATGTAGACGTTCAAGTCACTCCATGATCCGTCGTACGGGCCGCCAACGTAGCGGCCGGGCGGTGACCAGGCCAGCTGTGACGGACCGGGCTTGTGGACCGTCGCAGTGACCTTCAACATAGTCGCGCGATGCCAAGCCCCCATGCCCGGGGTCGGCCTGTGCGGGGACGCGTCGGTTCGCTGCTCGCCGCGGCCGACGTAGCGGCTGTGGTCGCGAGGTTGATTGCTGTCGAGGCCGAGGAATCTCTCGGCGTTCAACGCCCGGCTTCGGGGTCCTGCGCTCAGCTCTTCCATACGGACCCGTTGGCGGCGTAGGCGGACCGTTTGACCGGCGTCCCCGCCCTGTTTGACGGGGATCGGTGATTGATAGCACGATATCATCACTCGATGGCGCAGATTTTGATTCGTCAGCTCGACGACGACACCAAGGCCAAACTGCAACGACTGGCCCGTCAGCACGGACGCAGCACCGAGGAAGAGGTCCGTGAGATTTTGCGCAACGCGGTACGCAACGTCGATGCCGCGCCCAGCCGCCTCGGCTCACGCATTGCCTCGCGATTCAAGCAGGTAGGTCTTGATTACGACATCCCGGAGCTCCGTGACAATCCGGTGCGGCCAGCCGAGTTCGACTCATGATCCTGTTGGACACCAACGTGCTGTCGGCGCTGATGCGACAAGGTAGGCCTGATCCCGCGGTGGTGACATGGCTGGACGAACAACCGGCAGAGTCAATCTGGACGACGTCGATCACGGTGTTCGAAATACGTACTGGCATAGAACTGTTAGAGCTCGGGCGTCCGCGCAGGCAGCTCAATCAACTCTTCACGCAAATACTCGCTGAGGAACTCAACGGCCGTATCCAAGCCTTCGACCGAACGTCGGCGCTTGAGGCGGGAACCATTGCCGCGCAACGTAAACAGAGTGGTCAGACGGTAGCGACTCGAGATGTGCAGATTGCCGGTATCGCCGCGTCCCGCCGCGCTGCGTTGGCCACGAGAAACATCCGCCTTTTTGAAGGAATGGGTGTGGACCTCGTCAACCCGTGGGCCTGATGCTGCCCGGCACACCATCGCAACGCTTTCAGGCTCGCGTTCGTGCCAACCTCTCACGTGAGCACCACAATGCGATGACGGGATGCAGACCCACCCGTCGCCGCGGCAGCGAAGCGGAGCTGCCAATGACCAAGGTCCGCTTGCCGTCGATACTCGGGGTTGGCTCACGTCACCGGCGAGCGCACCAGCCTCAGCACCGTCCGGCCCAGCACAATCGGGTCGATCGGATGCGGCACCGCGGCCTCAGCCCGCGACCAGCTAGCCAGCCAGGCATCGTCCGGGCGCCCGGTGAGCACCAGGATCGGCGGGCACACCGACAGCTCGTCCTTCAGCTGTTTGGCGATGCCCATGCCCCCGGTCGGTGTCGCCTCGCCGTCGAGGATGGCCAAGTCGATACCGCCCTTGTCCATCTGTTGGATGACCATCGGACCCGTCGCCACTTCCACATAGGACAATTCGGGCAGATCCGGGTGCAGCCGTTTGCCCAGCGCCCGGATCACCTGATCGCGGGTCTGGACATTGTTGCTGTAGACGAGAATCCGCAGGGCGTCGGTGGAGTCGGGCACGGCCACGATGGTACTGGTGCTGCATAGCCGCCCTTCCTGCGGAGTGTGGGTGACCGTCATGAGGCCGATCGTGCTTTAGCCGCAATCCGGACGTGACGCCGCCGGTCACGACTCATCTGCCCGATAGCGACGCTTGGGGGCCCGGTGGCAAGGTCGGCTCTCGTAGTTGTCCGCACCACAATGGCGGTCCCAGCGGTCACAGAAAACGTCGATGACATTGCCCATTAGCCGAACTACCATGAATTCGAGTTAAGCAGTCAATATGCCGGGTTTTTGCCGTTAAGCTCTGCACCATGTCGGCGATGACGACCGGCAAGTGAGTCGGAAGGACTAGACTGGTGAGTTTCTTCGCGCTGCCGCCGGAGATCAACTCCCTACGAATGTTCATCGGTGCGGGTTCTGCGCCGATGTTGCAAGCGGCGGCCGCCTGGGAGGGCCTAGCCGACGAGTTAGGCCTTGCGGCGCAATCGTTTTCGTCTGTGACGGCGGGTTTGGCGGGCCAGGCGTGGCAGGGTCCGGCCGCGGCGGCCATGGCGGCTGCGGCGGCGCCTTACGCAACCTGGCTGAGCGCTGCCGCGGCGCAGTCTGCCGGCGCAGCGGGGCAAGCCCGCGCCGTAGTCAGCATGTTCGAGGCGGCGCAAGCGGCAACCGTGCTTCCGCAAGCGGTATCGGCCAACCGCAACGCATTCGTACAGCTAGTGATGTCGAACTTATTCGGTCAGAACGCGCCGGCGATCGCGGCTGCCGAGAGCCTGTACGAGGAAATGTGGGCCGCTGACGTGGCGGCGATGTCAGGCTATTACTCCGGGGCGGCGGCGGTGGCCGCGAAGGTGGTGCCGTGGGGGAACATCCTGAAGGGTCTTCCGGGGCTGGGCGCCAGCGGTGCTGGCAGCAACGTCGGTGGTGATGTGACCGGCGCTGCGGTGGCCGGAGCCGGCGGCGCCGGTGGCGCGAACGTCGGCGGCAGCACCACTGCCAACGCCGGCAGTGGTGCTGGCGGTGCGAGCACGACCGCCGGCGGCAGCGGAACCCCCGGCGTCGGGTTGTCGCAAGCCGATCCGATGTACGCCAACGGTGGTCCGGCCACTGTCAACGGCGGCAACGTCGGTGCTGCCAGTCTCTTGACCGGGAGCGCGAACAGCCCAAGTGTCAGCGTTGGGACTCCCGGGCTGGTACCGATGCCCGTCCCCATCCCGGTCACCGCTGGTAGTCAGCCCGCGTCTGGCGTCGGCCCGAGTGCGGCAAATGCTGCCAGTACCGCCGCTCCAGCTCGGGCGCCGGAGGCGGCGGGGCCCCCGGCACCGGAAGCTACGGCGCCTCCGGCGCCGGAAGCCGAAGCGTCCGCTCCACAGCTGGGAGTACTGTCCACTGCCGATCCCGAGATTGCGGCCAAGGCGGCGTCGGCACCGGGAACGCGAGCAAAACAATCCACCGGTTCCGGCATCCCGGGGTCGGCACTGCGGCCTTCCCGCAGCGCCGCTAAACCGCAGCGGTTGGCCGCAAGGCAGGATCAGCACACTTCCGAGGAGGCGCCGGAGCCGGAAGGCAGCGTTTCCGCCCTCAGGCCGGAGACAGAAACCGGGCAGTTGCGGCCGCGGGCACAAGAGGACGTGGGAATTCAGATCCGCGGCGGCTGAGCGGACTTCGCCACCAATTCTTGGCCGTGAAGGCATCTCCGGTGATTTAAGCTAGCCTCGATTTTGCATGCCAGTTGCCTTGGCGGGCGAGTCGACTTCGGGTTAGCCTGTGGCACTGACTGTTTGGTAATGCGGCGTGCTTACTGGACCCGTGTCGCTGGGTTGGGTGGGCCTTCCGGGGCCTTGGTTCTTTCGTGGCGTGTTGGGACAGGTGGGCTTGGGGGTCAGGGGAAGGAGGCTCGGATGCGGCGCCAGGCGGTGGTAATCGTGTGCGCCCAACGCCAGGTGGCGTCGATGCGTAGGTGCAGTTGTCGGGCGCCGTGGGTGATGCGGGCGGCC
>NZ_VTZN01000459.1 GCF_008370645.1 Mycobacterium simiae | reverse complement strand
GGCCGACGTCGACAGACGCCCAGTCAGCACCACCCCACCGGAGTCAGGCTGCTCGATGACTGCGCCCAACAACCCGTGCTCAGCGGCGGATTGACCCACCGCGCTCACATCACCGCCGCCCGCGGTCGAAGACAGCCAAAACCGCTGTGGGACAAACGCATACGTCGGCAACTGCACCCGGCGACCACGCCCGGAAAAAACACCAGGCCAATCAACTGCCACGCCGTTGACGTAGGCCTGGCCCACCGACAGCCAAAACCGGTCCAGCCCGCCCTCGTTGCGTCCCAGCGTCGGCACTACCACCGCATCGCCGGCACTGTCCTCGATAGCGGCACCTAGCAGCGGATGCGGACTCACTTCGACAAACGCCCCGTAACCGCGTTCACGGCACCAATCCAGCGCCTGATCCAATTGCACGGTCTGACGCAAATTGACAAACCAGTACTCGGGGTTGAGGTGTGCGCCATCGAGTGCCGCACCGGTCACCGTCGAGACGAACGCCACCCTGGAAGAACGCGGGGCAATATCCGATATCGCCTGCACCAAACGCGGACCAACCGGTTGCACCTGCGCTGAATGCGCAGCGTAGTCAACCTCAATACGCCGTGCCCGAACCTCCTCGTCTGCACACCGAGCCACCAATCGCTTCAGAGCCCAGTCTTCACCGGCGATCACCACCGCCGAAACCCCGTTGACCACGGCAATACTGAGGCTCT
>NZ_VTZN01000458.1 GCF_008370645.1 Mycobacterium simiae | reverse complement strand
AGCCGACATCGACAACCGCCCAGTCAACACCACCGCATCAGAGTCAGGCTGCTCAACAACCGCCCCCAACAACCCATGACCCGCCCCGGTTTGACCCATCACACTCGCATCACCACCGCTCACCGCCGGCGACAACCAAAACCGCTTCCGCTCAAACGCATACGTCGGCAAACCCACCCGCCGACACCCACACCCCGCCAACACCGCCGACCAATCAACCCCCACCCCAGCAACAAACAACTGCCCCACTGACAACCAAAACCGTGCCAACCCACCCGCAGTACGCCCCAATGTCGGCACCACCACCGCCTGCTCACCAACGGTCTGCTCAATGCCAGCCCCCAACGCCGGATGCGGACTCACCTCAACAAAAGCCCCACACCCGTACTCCAGACACCAACGCACCGCCTTATCAAGACGAACCGTCTGACGAAGATTGCGAAACCAGTACTTTCCGTTCAATTCCTCGCCGGCCAGCAACCCGCCTGTCACGGTGGAAACAAACGCAATGCCCGATGAACGCGGCGAAATCCCGCACAACTCAGCCATTAGGGCCGCGCCGACCACCTCCACCTGCGCTGAATGCGACGCATAATCCACCTCAACCCGGCGTGCCCGAACCTCTTGCTCCGCACACCGAGCCACCAACCGCTCCAGAGCGGCGTCCTCACCGGATACAACCACCGCCGAAACCCCATTGACCGCGGCGATACTGAGGCTCT
>NZ_VTZN01000457.1 GCF_008370645.1 Mycobacterium simiae | reverse complement strand
TGCGTGAAAAGTACTGTGGATTAACGGCATTGAAGTTGATCGAGGCGATCGCCCGCTGCCGCCCCGACGCCGTGGTGGACGCGTGGGCGCAGTCGGTGCTCACCGCGGCCAAGATGCTCGCCCAGCGGGTGCAGTTCCTCGAGTCCCAAGCCGAAACCCTCGACGGGCAGATCGATGCGTTGGTCAGCGCAGCCAATCCCGGGCTGAGGGCGGCCTACGGCGTCGGCTCGGACACCGCTGCCCAGTTGCTCATCACCGCCGGGTTGAACCCGCACCGGCTGCACAGTGAGGCGGCATTCGCTGCGTTGTGCGGTGTGGCGCCGGTTCCCGCGTCGTCGGGCAAGACCAACCGGCACCGGCTCTCGCGCGGCGGGGATCGAGCGGCCAACAATGCCCTGTTCCGTATCGCCCTGGTAGGCATGTCCCATCACCAACCGACCAAGGACTACGTGCAGCGCCAGCTCGCCAAGGGGCACACCAGGATGGAGATCTTGCGCAAACTCAAACGGGCCATCGCCCGCGAAATGTTCAAACTGTTGACCCGTCAGGTCTCCGTACCCGAGTACGCCGACCTGCGCCCGGCCCGGCAAGCCAAAAACATCACCGTCACCGCCGCGGCCAACCACTTCGGCGTATGACCCACCGTCATCTCCCGCATCGAACGCGGACTGCAACGCGACGACACCTTCGCAGAAACCTACAGAAACTGGCTCCAAGCCGCTTGA
>NZ_VTZN01000456.1 GCF_008370645.1 Mycobacterium simiae | reverse complement strand
CGGTTGCCGCTGCCCAGGTTGTCACCACCCACGTTGGCGTTACCTAGGTTCAATCCGCCGATATTGGCGCTGCCCAGGTTCAAACCGCCGAGGTTGGCCAGGCCGATGTTGATCGTGGTGCCGTTGGTGCCATCACGCAACAACCCGGCCAGGTTCACGCCGACGTTCTGCAGACCTGAAAGATTAGCCGGTCTGGACAGGTCCAGTGGACTAGCGTTCATCAACCCCGAGACGCTATTACCCAGGTTCGCCATGCCGGACTGCAGTGCCCCGATGTTTCCGACCCCCGAGTTACCGAAATTCACGTTATTGAAGCCGGAATTGCTGGCGCCGGTGTTGAGAAATCCGGACGAAGTGCCGGTGCCGCTGTTAAAAAACCCCGACGAAGGCAAACCCGTCGAGTTTCCTAGTCCAGGCTGTCCTTCGATACTTAATAGGGTCCAATCCACAGGGCCTACGCTGGCGAAGCCAGTGATATCGATTGCGGTATTGGGCCCGCCGATGGTGGCGTGTGGCGGGGGCACGGGGCCGACGATCGTTATTTGCGGAATAGTGAGGGCGTTGATCACGCCGGTGAACGCTGGCACCGGACCAATACCGACAGTAAATCCGAACGGTACCTCAGCAATCGTCATCCCGCTATAAACGGTGTCGGTGAACGTCGACGTGATGGGGATATTGATGGGAATGGTCCCGACCACGTGTAACGGGATTTCCGGAACGCGA
>NZ_VTZN01000455.1 GCF_008370645.1 Mycobacterium simiae | reverse complement strand
CCCGGGGCGGCCCGACCGCGGCGTCGGTGCGTGCGCGGGCCGCACGTAGGAGCGGCCCCGGCCGACCCTCGGTGGAGGGACCGGCCGGGGCGTCGTGGCCAGCCGGGCCTCAGAGGGCGGGGGCGACCGGTGTCCAGTCGGGGCCGGGATGGCACTGGGTGTAGTAGAGGCGATCGCGCGCCCAGCTGCCCAGGCTGCCCGCGCCGGCCCCCTCGTCGAGCGGGGCGCATTCGGCGGTCAGCCACGGCAGGGGGGTGCGCCGCCACCCGGTGTCATCGATGGGCAGGGTGAGGTTTTCGAGGTAGTGCTGCTTGTCGGCGTTGCATACGTAGCCGAACACGCCCGCCCGGTTGCCCCGGGGCAGCGTCCTGTTGGGCCGCACGCCCGCGCCGATGAGTCCTTCGAAGCGCAGGAAGTGGCGCTCCTGGATGAGGAAGTACAGGTTGGCCCGGTGGCCGGGTTCGGCGGCGGCATAGTCGCCGGCCCAGACCAGGCGTGCACCGCCGTCGAGCGCCAAGACGGTCTGCACGGCATACATGAGCCGGCTGTCGGCGCGGCTGTGGCCGGCCAGCTTGAGACCCGATCCGTAGTCCTGCGGGTCCAGCGCGCCGACGATGTCGCCGGCGCTGTTGAGGAAGGTCGGGGTGAAGTATTCGCCCATGGTGGTGCTCCGTTCTGGTGTGTTCTCCGGTGCGCCGCTCAGCGCCGGGGGTGCCCAGTGTGACCGGCCGG
>NZ_VTZN01000454.1 GCF_008370645.1 Mycobacterium simiae | reverse complement strand
TGGAACGGCGCCCAGACCAGCCTGCGCGCCGAGGCCCGCCGGCTCGAGCGCGCCGCCGACGACCTGGGGGCCGCGCTGCACACGGCGCAGGACAACTGGGCCTCGGGCGGCGCCGAGGCGGCCACCGCCCGGATCCGGGCGCTGCGGGACTGGTATCGGGGGCACGCCGACTATGTGCGCGGGCTGGCCGACCACGCCGGGGCGCACGTGCGCAACTTCCGCGCGGCGGCGACCGACATCCCGACCTGGCGGGCGGTGCTCGACGCCGAGCGCGAGCTGCGGGTGGCCGAGGAAGCCAATCGGCGCAGCCGGGGAGCGCTGCGGGCGGCGGTGGTGCACGCGCAGGTCAGGCTGGGTCAGCTGTATCAGGCGTGCACGGCCGGGTTCGCCGGCTACACCAGGGCCGAGGCGATGCCCCAGCCGCACACACCGGCCCCGCCGCCGGGCCCGCTGACCGAGTCGCCCGCCGCCCTGCCGGCCACCGGCCCCGGCGACGCACCCGTCGGCACCCGCCCGCCCGAGGCGGCGACCAGCCCGGCGCCGCTGGCGCCGGGGGATCGGGGCCCGGGGACCGGGGAGCCCCCGAGCGGCCGCGGCCCGGCGTGGCCACCCGGGGCGGCGCAGCCCAGCACCCCGGGTGCCGGCTTGGTGGACGCCTTTCCCGACCTGACCGCGGTCGCGGCGCCGCAGGTGGTGCCGGCGGTCCTCGGCGGCGTGGTGGGCGGGGTCGGGGGTGTGCTGGGCGGCCT
>NZ_VTZN01000453.1 GCF_008370645.1 Mycobacterium simiae | reverse complement strand
CGGCCCAGGACCTGATCTGCGCGGCGGCGCTGACCCACACCCCCGAGCAGGTGCAGTTCTACTGCCTGGCGTTCTCCTCGGCCGCGCTGGGCAGCGTGGCGGGGCTGCCGCACGTGGGCGCGGTGGCCCACCAGCTCGACCGCGACGGCGTGCGCCGCACGGTGGCCGAGCTGGCGGCGCTGCTGACCGCCCGCAAACGCAGCTTCGAGGAGACCGGCGTGATGTCGATGGAGGTGTTCCGGCGGCGCAAGTCCGGCCGGGAGCCCGGCGCGGTGCCCGACGACGGCCACGGCGACGTGTTCCTGGTCATCGACAACTACGCGGGGCTGGCCAGCGAATACGAGGTGCTGCTGGACGCGGTGCACAAGCTGATCAAGGACGGCCCCACCTTCGGCATCCACGTGGTGGTCACCGTCGGCAAGACCAGCGAACTGCGCCCGGAGGTGCGCAACAGCTTCGGGGTGGGCTCGCGGGTGGAGCTGCGCCTGGGCGAGACCACCGACGCGGTGCTGGTCAAACCCCGGCTGAGCGAGGCGGTCCCGCCCGGGCGGCCCGGGCGCGGGATGATCGCGCAGAACTACGAGCGGATGGGCGCCGACCCGGTGGGGCTGCACACCCTGATGGCCCGCCCGGCCGCCGAGCACACCGGCCCGGACGTGTTCGACTCGGCCAGCATCACCGCGGCCGTGGCCAGGGTGGCCGCCCGGTACACCCCCGCGCCCCGGGTGCGCCGGCTGCCCAAGCGGGTCAC
>NZ_VTZN01000452.1 GCF_008370645.1 Mycobacterium simiae | reverse complement strand
TAAAAGGATCTAGGTGAAGATCCTTTTTGATAATCTCATGACCAAAATCCCTTAACGTGAGTTTTCGTTCCACTGAGCGTCAGACCCCGTAGAAAAGATCAAAGGATCTTCTTGAGATCCTTTTTTTCTGCGCGTAATCTGCTGCTTGCAAACAAAAAAACCACCGCTACCAGCGGTGGTTTGTTTGCCGGATCAAGAGCTACCAACTCTTTTTCCGAAGGTAACTGGCTTCAGCAGAGCGCAGATACCAAATACTGTTCTTCTAGTGTAGCCGTAGTTAGGCCACCACTTCAAGAACTCTGTAGCACCGCCTACATACCTCGCTCTGCTAATCCTGTTACCAGTGGCTGCTGCCAGTGGCGATAAGTCGTGTCTTACCGGGTTGGACTCAAGACGATAGTTACCGGATAAGGCGCAGCGGTCGGGCTGAACGGGGGGTTCGTGCACACAGCCCAGCTTGGAGCGAACGACCTACACCGAACTGAGATACCTACAGCGTGAGCTATGAGAAAGCGCCACGCTTCCCGAAGGGAGAAAGGCGGACAGGTATCCGGTAAGCGGCAGGGTCGGAACAGGAGAGCGCACGAGGGAGCTTCCAGGGGGAAACGCCTGGTATCTTTATAGTCCTGTCGGGTTTCGCCACCTCTGACTTGAGCGTCGATTTTTGTGATGCTCGTCAGGGGGGCGGAGCCTATGGAAAAACGCCAGCAACGCGGCCTTTTTACGGTTCCTGGCCTTTTGCTGGCCTTTTGCTCACATGT
>NZ_VTZN01000451.1 GCF_008370645.1 Mycobacterium simiae | reverse complement strand
CCGGTGGGGCCGCCGGAGCGTTGGCCGGCAGAGGCGGTGACGGCGGCAACGGCGGCGACGGCGCTGGCTTAGGCAGTGGCGGTGCCGGTGGCCAGGGCGCCAGCGTGACCCGCACCGGAACGGCAGCCGCCATCGCCGGCAACGGCGGCAACGGTGGTGATGGCAGCTTCGGGGGATCTGGCGGGACCGGCGGTTCGGCGTCTAGCTCCGGAACCGGCGACGCCACTGGCGGCCACGGCGGTGCCGGTGGCACCGGGACCACCCAAACCGGCGGGACCGGTGGGGCCGGTGGCTCCGCGACAATCACCAACAGCGCGTCCAAGGGGACCGCCACCTCCGGCGACGGCGGGAAAGGTGGTTCCGGAGCCGGCGGCGGGTTCGGCGGTAATGGCGGATTCGTGTCCAATTCGGGAACCGGCAACGCCATCGGCGGCGACGGGGGGGCGGGAGGCACTGGCCTCACCGCCGGCGGCGGGTCCGGCGGGTTCGGTGGGTCTGTGAATACCTTCAATGCCACGGCCACGGGTACCGGCATCGCCGGTAGCGGCGGAAACGGCGGCAACGGCGCCACCAACGGAGGATCCGGCCGGGGTGGCGGTTCTGCGACCACTGCTGGAACCGGCAACGCCGTCGCCGGGGCCGGCGGAGCTGGCGGCGACGGCGGCTCAGGCTCGGGTGGTAACGGCGGCTCCGGTGGTGCCGCGAACATCAACAACAGCGCCTCGGCCGCAAGCGGCACCGCCGGCAATGGCGGGAGGGGCGGCGCCGGG
>NZ_VTZN01000450.1 GCF_008370645.1 Mycobacterium simiae | reverse complement strand
CCGCCGTCGCCGCCGGTGCCGCCGGTTCCGCCCCAGATAAGGCTGCCACCGCCCGTTCCGCCGGCACCGCCGTTCCCGCCATGGTTGCCGTAGGCGTCGCTGCCAGAAGGTCCGCCGAGGCCGCCTACGCCGCCGTCGCCGCCATCGCCGCCTTTCGCGTTCCCATAACCGCCTGCGCCGCCAGCCCCACCATTTCCGGCTACACCGCCGTTGTACCCCGAGTTGCCTGGACCGCCGGCACCGCCTGCGCCGCCGGCTCCGCCCTTACCGCCTGTCAGGGCCATACCGCCGGCGCCGCCCATCCCGCCGACGCCGCCGATACCGCCGCTACCGTCGTCGTTGCCGTTTTGTCCCGAACCACCGTTGCCGGCGACTCCGCCTTTGCCACCGTCAGGAGCAGTTGCGGCGAGCCCCCCGGTGGCGCCAGTGCGAGAACCGGCCCCGCCGGCCCCACCGGCGCCGCTGTTGCCGGCGTTGCCGCCGGTGCCGCCGGTGCCGCCGGTGCCGCCGGGTCCGTCGCCGCCGCGAGCGCCGTCGCCGCCGCGGCCGCCGTCGCCAGGAACCCCACCGGTTCCGCCGGTGCCTCCTGTGCCGCCTACCCCCTGAATGCCGGCCTTGCCCGCGGGCGCTTGCCCGCCGGCGCCACCAGTCCCGCCGGTTCCTCCCACGCCGCCATCCCCACCATTGCCACCGCTTTGGCCGGTGCCGCTGAGCGCGCTGCTGTCAGCGCCTTTGACGCCGGTGCCCCCGGTACCACCGGTGCCCCCGGTTCCGCCGGCGCC
>NZ_VTZN01000045.1 GCF_008370645.1 Mycobacterium simiae | reverse complement strand
GCGCGCCGTAATACCGAGGGCAGCAGCGTGGAACTGGTGCGAGCCGATGTCACCACACCGGGTTTGCGGCCCGACCTCGACGGGCAGGTCGACCTCGTCGTCGCCAACCCGCCCTACGTTCCCGACAGCGCGATTGTGGAACCTGAAGTGGCACAATATGATCCCCATCGCGCCGTGTTCGGTGGACCGGACGGGATGACGGTGATCGCCCACGTGGTGCGGCTGGCCGGACGCTGGCTGCGGCCCGGCGGTCGGTTCGCGGTCGAACATGACGACACCACTTCCGAGTCGACTGTCGAATTGATCTATCGGACAACGCGTTTCGAAAACGTGGTAGCTCGCCGAGATCTGACCGGGCGGACCAGGTTCGTGACGGCCAGCAAGAGAGGCGGCGCCCATGACTTGCGCCGCGACGATGCGGTGGGGGCACCCCGCTTGCGGGGGACGCAGCGATGAGGTGGGGGCACCACCCGCTTGCGGGGGAGAGTGGCGCTGGTGACTAGCGTCTTCGTCTGCGCCGATCCCGAGCAGCGCTGCACCGGTATCAGCGCTGCGGTAGCGGCGCTCCAGGCGGGCCGACTGGTCGTCATGCCCACGGACACCGTCTACGGAATCGCCGCCGACGCGTTCGACCGCGCTGCGGTCGACGCACTGCTTTCGGCGAAGAGACGTGGGCGCGATATGCCGGTGGGTGTGCTGGTCGGCTCCTGGCACACGATCGAGGGGCTGGTTTCTTCGATGCCTGCCGGGGCGCGCGAACTGATACGTGCTTTTTGGCCCGGGGCGCTGAGTCTGGTGGTGGCGCAGGCACCGTCGCTGCAGTGGGATCTCGGAGACGCGTGTGGCACTGTGATGCTGCGCATGCCGCTACACCCCGTTGCCATTGAATTGTTGCGTGCGGCGGGCCCTTTGGCAGTGTCCAGCGCCAACGTGTCCGGCCAGCCGGCCGCGGTCGACGCCGCGGAGGCGCGCCGCCAACTTGGCGAGTGTGTCGATGTCTATCTGGATGGTGGTCCCTCTGAGCAGCAGGCCGCGTCGACGATCGTCGACCTGACCGGAGCTTCCCCGCGCATTTTGCGTCCGGGACCGGTGCCTACCGAGCGGATCGCCGAAGTGCTCGGTGTGGATGCGGAGTCCTTGATCGGCTAAGCCCGCTGGGCAGTATCGGGGTTTCAGGTTGGTGAAGTACGGTCTCGAGGTGTCCAGCGATGTGGCCAGCCTTGCTCGTGGTTTGCTCGCCCTGTCTGCGCGCGGTGCCGGTGTCCCGCTGCGTGAACTTGCACTCGTCGGGCTGACCGCAGCCATCGTCACCTATTTCGCCACCGGGCCGGTTCGCATACTGGCGACCCGGCTGGGGGCCGTCGCATATCCGCGGGAACGAGACGTGCATGTAACGCCCACCCCCCGCATGGGCGGGTTGGCAATGTTCTTGGGCGTTGTCGCGGCCGTCTTTCTAGCCTCCCAGCTTCCGGCGCTGACCCGCGGGTTCGTCTATTCCACCGGCATGCCCGCGGTGCTGGTCGCGGGCGCCGTCATTATGGGGATCGGCCTCATCGATGACAGGTGGGGTTTGGACGCACTGACGAAGTTTGCCGGTCAGATCACTGCCGCCAGTGTGCTGGTCACCATGGGCGTGGCCTGGAGTGTCCTCTATATCCCGGTGGGCGGCGTCGGAACCATCGTGCTGGACCAAGCCTCCTCGATCTTGCTCACCTTGGCGTTGACCGTGTCGATCGTCAACGCGATGAACTTCGTCGACGGTCTTGACGGGCTAGCCGCCGGACTGGGCCTCATCACGGCACTGGCTATTTGCATTTTCTCGGTCGGTCTACTCCGCGACCACGGTGGTGACGTGTTGTTTTATCCCCCGGCCGTGATCTCGGTTGTGCTCGCGGGAGCTTGCCTCGGCTTTCTGCCGCACAACTTTCACCGAGCCAAGATCTTCATGGGCGACTCCGGTTCGATGCTCATCGGCCTGATGTTGGCGGCCGCATCCACCGCCGCCGCCGGCCCGATCTCTCAGAACGCGTACGGCGCCCGCGACGTATTTGCTCTGCTGTCGCCGTTCCTGCTGGTGGTGGCCGTCATGTTGGTACCGATGCTGGACCTGCTGCTGGCGATCGTGCGGCGTACCCGGGCCGGCCGCAGCGCATTCAGTCCCGACAAGATGCACCTGCACCATCGCCTGTTGCAGATCGGTCATTCGCATCGCCGAGTGGTGTTGCTCATCTATCTGTGGGTAGGCATCGTCGCGTTCGGCGCGGCGAGCACCATCTTCTTCAACCCGCGTCATACCGCGGCGGTGATGCTAGGTGCCATTCTCATCGCCGGCGTCGCGACAGTAATCCCGCTCCTGCGCCGCCGGGATGAACTCTACGACGATGAGTAGTAGTGACCGCTACCACGTGATAAGCTGCAGGTAGAACCCCGAAAAATATTCTCGCGGGTTGCCGGCCCGCCAGCCTGCTGGATGTGTATCCGACCGTGCCGACTGACGACCGACATAGGGAGCTACCCCTTGGGTGATTCCACCGTGAGCCTTGCGATACGCTCGGCGGGCCACCGATCAGTCGATCAGGCGGTTTCCGCCCCGTCAACCCGGGATTGAGGTGCTGCAGTGACGACACCAGCGCAGGACGCGCCGTTGGTGTTTCCCTCTGTTGCGTTCCGCCCGGTTCGGTTATTTGTCATCAGCCTGACACTCACCGCGGTGGCGATGCTGGTGGCCGGTTTCGGTGGGCACCTGATGGTCGGCGTATTCCTTGGTGTCGGGCTGCTGCTGGGTTTGCTCAACGCGCTGCTGGTGCGGCGCTCGGTGGAGTCGATCACCGCAAAAGAGCATCCACTGAAAAGCTCGATGGCCCTCAACTCTGCGGCGCGGCTGGCGATTATCACCATTGTCGGTCTGATCATCGCCTACGTTTTCCGGCCCGCTGGACTAGGCGTGGTGTTCGGACTGGCGCTCTTTCAGCTGCTGCTGGTCGCATCGACGGCATTGCCGGTCTGGAAGAAGCTGCGCAGTGGGGAGTCCCCCGACAACTCCGACGGCGGGGTAAGGACGGGATCGCCGGCAGCGGAAGGGACGGAAGTGAGGAGCACCAGCGATGACTGAGTCGATCCTGGCCGCCCAAATCGAGGTCGGCGAGCACCACACCGCCACCTGGCTCGGCATGACGGTGAACACCGACACGATCCTTTCGACGGCCATCGCCGCGGTGATCGTGATCGCACTCGCTTTCTATTTGCGCTCCAAGGTCACCTCGACGGATGTGCCGGGGGGCGTGCAGTTGTTCTTCGAAGCGATCACCATTCAGATGCGTAACCAGGTCGAAGGCGCGATCGGGATGCGGATCGCGCCTTTCGTGTTGCCGCTCGCGGTGACCATTTTCGTGTTCATCCTGATCTCGAACTGGCTCTCAGTGCTTCCGGTGCAGTACACCGACGAAAAAGGGCAAACCACCGAGTTGCTCAAGCCGGCGGCCGCGGACATCAATTACGTGCTGGCGCTGGCCTTGTTCGTGTTCGTCTGCTATCACGCGGCCGGCATCTGGCGTCGCGGCATCATCGGACACCCGATCAAGCTGCTCAAGGGACACGTGGCGATCCTCGCGCCGATCAATGTCGTCGAAGAACTTGCCAAGCCGATCTCGTTGTCGCTTCGTCTTTTCGGCAACATCTTCGCGGGCGGCATTCTGGTGGCGCTGATTGCGCTGTTTCCGCCCTACGTCATGTGGTTGCCGAACGCGATCTGGAAATCGTTCGACTTGTTCGTCGGAGCCATCCAGGCGTTCATTTTTGCGCTGCTGACGATCTTGTACTTCAGCCAAGCGATGGAGCTGGAAGAGGAACACCACTAGTACCGCTACTTTTTAGACCTGGTAAACCGCTACCAGAGTTATCAAGGAGGATAAGGAATGGACCCCACTATCGCTGCCGGCGCTCTCATCGGCGGTGGACTCATCATGGCCGGTGGCGCGATCGGCGCCGGGATCGGTGATGGCGTCGCCGGTAACGCGCTTATTTCCGGTGTCGCGCGGCAGCCTGAGGCACAGGGACGGCTCTTTACCCCGTTCTTCATCACCGTCGGTCTGGTTGAGGCAGCCTACTTCATCAACCTGGCGTTTATGGCGCTGTTCGTATTCGCCACGCCCGTCAAGTAATTCGCAGTGATGGGCGACGCGCACTCTCTTGTACTGGCTGCAAACCAGGCGGCTGAGGAAGGTGGCAAGACCAGCAACTTCCTCATTCCCAACGGCACGTTTTTCTTCGTGCTGGCCATCTTCTTGCTGGTGTTGGGCGTTATCGGCACGTTCGTCGTGCCGCCCATCCTGAAGGTTTTGCGGGCACGTGACGCCATGGTGGCCAAGACACTGGCCGACAGTAAGAAGGCGGCGGAGCAGTTCGCGGCTGCCCAGGCCGATTACGACGAAGCTATGACCCGAGCTCGGGTCCAGGCGTCGTCTCATCGCGACAGCGCCCGGGCCGAGGGTCGTAAGGTCGTCGAACACGCGCGCGCCCGGGCCGAGCAAGAAGTGGCGTCGACTTTGCAAGCGGCCAGCGAGCAGCTGAAGCGGGAAAGGGATGCCGTGGAACTGGATTTGCGCGCCGACGTAGGGACGATGTCTGCGACGCTGGCCAGCCGGATCCTCGGCGTCGACGTGACCACCTCGGCTGCAACGAGGTAACTGACCATGTCGACATTCATCGGACAGCTCGTTGGGTTCGCGGCCATCGTCTTTCTGGTGTGGCGCTATGTGGTGCCACCCGTGCGGCGTCTGATGGCAGCTCGGCAGGACACCGTCCGCCAGCAGTTGATAGACGCGGCCGCCGCCGCCGATCGGCTGACCGAATCGACGACCGCGCACAGCAAGGCGGTGGATTCCGCCAGGGCCGAGGCCGAACGAATGGTCGAAGAGGCCAAGACTGACGCCAAGCGCATTACCGAACAACTGCAGGGCCAGGCTGGGATCGAGGCCGAACGAATCAAGGTCCAGGGTGTCCGACAGGTCGAGCTGCTGCGTGCCCAGCTGACCCGTCAGCTGCGGCTGGAACTTGGACACGAATCCGTGCGCCAGGCAGGCGAATTGGTCCGCAACTACGTTGCCGACCTGGCGCAGCAGTCCGCCACGGTCGACCGTTTCCTCGACGAGCTCGATGCGATGGCGCCGGCGCCGGCCGACGTCGAGTCTCCGATTGCGGCGAAGATGCGGTCGGCGAGCCGATGGGCGCTGGAGAACGTGGCCGAAAAATTCGCCACCGTAGCCAAAGGCCTTGACAGCAACGCATTGTCCACGCTGGCCGACGAACTGGTATCGGTAGCCAAACTGCTGGATCGTGAAGCCGTCGCCACCCGCTATCTCACACTGCCTTCTGAAGACGCGGGACCACGCATCCGGTTGCTGGAGCGGTTGATAGCCGGCAAGGTAGGCGGCTCCGCAGTCGACATATTGCGGGCGGCAGTCTCGCAGCGTTGGTCGGCTAGCTCCGACTTGGTCGACGCCATCGAGCACGCGTCGCGGCAAGCCCTGCTGGCTGTCGCCGAACGTGAGGGCCAGGTCGACGAGGTCGAAGATCAGCTCTTCCGGTTCTCGCGCATCCTTGACGCTCAGCCACGACTTTCCATCCTGTTGGGTGACTACGTCGTTGCGGCCGAAGGTCGGGTCCGGCTATTGCACAAGGTGCTCGACAGCGCGGGGAGCAGAGTCAATCCGATTGCGGTTGCGTTGCTATCTCACACCGTTGACCTCTTGAGAGGTCAGCCGGCCGAGGACGCAGTGCTGTTTCTGGCCGAAGTGGCAGTGGCACGTCGCGGTGAAGTCGTCGCGCAGGTCAGTGCGGCAGCCGAGCTCAGCGACACCCAGCGCACTCGGGTAACGGACGTGCTGAGCCGCATCTACGGTCACCCGGTGACCGTGCAGCTGCAGATTGACCCCGAACTGCTGGGCGGCCTGTCCATCGCGGTGGGCGACGAGGTGATTGACGGGACGCTTTCTTCTCGTTTGGCCGCTGCCGAGGCGCAGTTGCCCGATTGAAAGACGACTGCTTGATCACCCAACCCTGAAACCCGAACTAGTCAACACACACCGAAGTAGGAAGACGAAAAGCCATGGCCGAGTTGACAATCTCTGCTGACGACATCCAGAGCGCGATCGAAGAGTACGTAGGCTCCTTCACCGCGGATACCGCTCGCGAGGAGGTCGGCACCGTGGTGGACGCCGGGGATGGTATCGCGCACGTGGAGGGTTTGCCTTCGGTCATGACCCAGGAGTTGCTGGAGTTCCCGGGCGGTGTCCTGGGTGTGGCGCTCAATCTCGATGAACACAGCGTCGGCGCGGTCATCCTCGGCAATTTCGAGAACATTCAAGAAGGCCAACAGGTCAAGCGCACCGGGGAGGTTCTCTCGGTACCTGTCGGCGATGCTTTCTTGGGCCGGGTGGTCAACCCACTCGGCCAGCCGATTGACGGTCGCGGCGACATCGAAGCGGAAACGCGGCGCGCTCTTGAGCTGCAGGCACCGTCGGTTGTGCAGCGGCAAAGCGTCAAGGAACCGCTGCAGACCGGAATCAAAGCGATCGACGCGATGACCCCAATCGGCCGTGGGCAGCGGCAGCTGATCATCGGTGACCGCAAGACCGGTAAGACCGCCCTTTGTGTCGACACCATTCTTAACCAGCGAGAGAACTGGGAAAGCGGCGACGTAAAGAAACAGGTGCGCTGCGTATACGTGGCCATCGGGCAAAAGGGCACGACGATCGCTTCAGTTCGCCGCGCGCTGGAAGAGGGCGGCGCGATGGACTACACCACGATCGTCGCCGCGCCGGCGTCGGACTCCGCAGGCTTCAAATGGCTTGCACCGTACACGGGTTCGGCCATCGCTCAGCATTGGATGTACGACGGCAAACACGTGCTGATCGTCTTCGACGACCTGACCAAGCAGGCCGAGGCATACCGTGCCATCTCGCTGCTACTGCGCCGTCCCCCGGGCCGCGAGGCCTACCCGGGCGACGTGTTCTATTTGCACTCACGGTTACTTGAGCGCTGCGCCAAGCTGTCCGATGACCTCGGGGGCGGCTCGCTGACCGGTCTGCCGATCATCGAGACCAAGGCCAACGACATCTCGGCCTACATCCCGACAAATGTCATTTCCATCACCGACGGGCAGTGCTTCCTGGAGACCGACTTGTTCAACCAGGGTGTGCGGCCGGCCATCAACGTCGGTGTCTCGGTGTCCCGCGTCGGCGGCGCCGCCCAGATCAAAGCCATGAAAGAAGTGGCCGGTTCGTTGCGTCTGGACCTGTCGCAGTACCGCGAGCTGGAAGCCTTCGCCGCGTTTGCCTCTGACCTGGATGCCACATCCAAGGCGCAGCTGGACCGCGGTGCGCGGCTAGTCGAGCTGCTCAAGCAGCCGCAGTACCAGCCGATGGCCGTGGAGGAGCAGGTCATTTCGATCTTCTTGGGCACTGGCGGTCACCTGGACTCAGTACCTGTCGAGGACGTCAAGCGGTTCGAGGCCGAACTGCTGGACCACATTCGGGCCTCTGAAGAGAAACTGCTGAGCACCATTCGCGACACCCAGAAGCTCACCGAAGAGACCGAGAAGGCGCTGACCGACGTCATCAACCACTTCAAGAAGGGCTTCGCGGCATCTAATGGTGAGTCGGTGGTACCCGACGAGCACGTCGAGGCGCTCGACGAGGAGAAGTTGGGCAAGGAATCGGTAGAAGTCCACAAGCCCGCGCCGAAGCAAAAGAAGAAGAAATAGCACCAGCAGGTATATGACATGGCTGCCACACTTCGCGAACTGCGCGGGCGGATCCGATCGGCCGGTTCGATCAAAAAGATCACCAAGGCCCAGGAGCTGATTGCGACATCGCGTATTGCCAGGGCGCAGGCTCGGCTGGAGTCCGCCCGGCCGTACGCCGAACAGATCACGCAGATGCTGACCACGTTGGCCGCAGAGGCCGCGCTTGACCATCCGTTGCTCGTTGAGCGTCCCGAGCCCAAGCGGGCCGGAGTTTTGGTCGTGTCGTCTGATCGAGGTTTGTGCGGTGCGTACAACGCCAACGTCTTTCGCCGGTCCGAGGAGTTGTTCTCCTTGTTGCGGGAGGAAGGCAAGCAGCCGGTGCTCTACGTTGTGGGACGAAAAGCGCTGGCGTACTACACATTCCGGCATTGGGACATCACCGCGTCGTGGACTGGATTCTCCGAGCAACCCAAATACGAGAATGCCGCGGAGATCGCCTCGGCGCTGGTTGAAGCTTTCATGATGGGCACTGATGCAGGTGAGAGCCAGCAGACCGACAACGACGGCGTCGATGAGTTGCACATTGTCTACACCGATTTCAAGTCGATGTTGTCCCAGTCGACCGAGGCGCGCCGGATGGCCCCGATGGTAGTGGAATACGTCGAGGAAGAGCCAACGGCGCGCACCCTTTACTCCTTCGAGCCGGATGCGACGACGCTGTTCGAGTCGCTGCTACCGCGGTACCTGACCACCCGGGTGTATGCGGCAATGCTGGAATCAGCAGCATCGGAGCTGGCGTCGCGCCAACGGGCGATGAAGTCGGCCACCGACAACGCCGACGACCTAATCAAGGCCCTGACGCTAATGGCAAACCGTGAGCGGCAGGCACAGATCACCCAGGAGATTAGCGAAATCGTCGGTGGCGCAAATGCGCTCGCAGACGCTCGCTAGCTAGCCCCCACCAGGAAGTGAAGAAAGTTATGACAGCTACAGCCGAAAAGACGAAGTCGACCAGGTCGGAGACGAGCGGACGGGTAGTGCGGGTCACCGGCCCGGTCGTCGACGTCGAGTTCCCGCGTGGTTCCGTCCCGGAGCTGTTCAACGCCCTGCACGCCGAGATCGACTTCGAGTCACTGGCGAAAACTCTCACGCTGGAGGTGGCGCAGCACCTCGGCGACAGCTTGGTGCGCACGATCTCGCTGCAGCCCACCGACGGCTTGGTGCGCGGCGTCGAGGTCACCGACACCGGCAACCCGATCTCGGTGCCGGTGGGTGAAGGCGTCAAGGGCCACGTCTTCAATGCACTGGGCAACTGCCTGGACGAGCCGGGCTACGGCGAAGAATTCGAGCACTGGTCGATTCACCGCAAGCCGCCGGCCTTCGAAGACCTCGAGCCCCGGACCGAGATGCTCGAAACCGGTCTCAAGGTCGTCGATTTGCTGACGCCGTATGTGCGTGGCGGCAAGATCGCACTGTTCGGTGGTGCCGGCGTGGGTAAGACGGTGCTGATCCAGGAGATGATCAACCGGATCGCGCGAAACTTTGGCGGTACCTCAGTGTTCGCCGGCGTCGGGGAGCGTACCCGCGAGGGCAACGACCTGTGGGTCGAGCTTCAAGAAGCCAACGTGCTCAAGGACACCGCGTTGGTTTTCGGCCAGATGGACGAGCCGCCCGGCACTCGTATGCGGGTCGCGCTGTCCGCCTTGACGATGGCGGAATGGTTCCGCGACGAGGCGGGCCAGGACGTGCTGTTGTTCATCGACAACATCTTCCGGTTTACCCAGGCCGGCTCGGAGGTGTCCACGCTGCTCGGCCGGATGCCGTCCGCGGTGGGATACCAGCCCACCCTGGCCGACGAGATGGGTGAGCTGCAAGAACGCATCACCTCCACGCGGGGACGCTCGATTACGTCGATGCAAGCGGTCTACGTGCCCGCCGACGACTACACCGACCCGGCCCCGGCGACGACGTTCGCGCACCTGGACGCTACGACTGAGCTGTCCCGGGCGGTGTTCTCCAAAGGCATCTTCCCCGCAGTGGACCCGCTTGCTTCGAGCTCGACCATCCTGGACCCCGGCGTCGTCGGTGACGAGCACTACCGGGTGGCGCAAGAAGTCATCCGGATCCTGCAGCGCTACAAGGACCTTCAGGACATCATCGCGATTCTTGGTATCGACGAGTTGTCCGAGGAGGACAAGCAGCTGGTCAACCGGGCCCGCCGTATCGAGCGGTTCCTTTCGCAGAACATGATGGCTGCTGAGCAATTCACTGGTCAGCCTGGTTCGACGGTTCCGGTCAAAGAGACCATCGAGGCATTCGACCGGTTGGCCAAGGGCGAATTCGATCACGTGCCCGAGCAAGCCTTCTTCCTGATCGGTGGCCTCGACGACTTGGCGAAGAAGGCCGAGAGCCTCGGCGCGAAGCTATAAAGACTATCCCGATGAGCCGAAAGGTGGTGTGCAGTGGCGGAACTGAACGTTGAATTCGTCGCGGTCGACCGCAAGATCTGGTCGGGCAAGGCAACGTTTCTGTTCACCCGCACCACCGTGGGTGAGATCGGTATTTTGCCGCACCACATCCCGCTGGTCGCCCAACTGGTCGACGACGCCATGGTGCGCCTGGAGCGCGAGGGCGAAAAGGATCTACGCGTCGCGGTGGATGGCGGTTTCATGTCGGTAACCGACCAGAGAGTGACCATTCTCGCCGAATCCGCGGAGTTCGAATCGGAGATCGACGAGAGCGTCGCCAAGCAGGACTCCGAGTCCGACGATCCCCGAATCGCCGCCAGGGGACGCGCCAGATTGCGCGCTGTCGGCGCGATCGACTAGCACGTCGGTGAGCGCGCCCATGGTTAGCATGGTCGTGCTTGTGGTTTTGTTGGGGATAGCCGTCCTCGCCCTGAGTTATCGGCTGTGGAAGCTACGCCAGGGCGGCACAGCGGGAATCATGCGCGATATCCCGGCGGTGGGAGGTCACGGGTGGCGCCACGGTGTGATCCGCTACCGCGGTGGCGAAGCCGCGTTCTATCGGCTATCCAGCCTGCGTTTGTGGCCGGATCGCCGGCTCAGCAGGCGCGGCGTCGAGATCATCGCCCGCCGGGCGCCGCGCGGCAATGAGTTCGACATCATGACCGATGAGATCGTCGTTCTGGAACTGCGCGATACGACCCAAGACCGCAGGCCGGGATACGAGCTGGCGCTGGACCGAGGCGCGCTGATGGCGTTTCTGTCCTGGTTGGAATCACGTCCATCACCGCGTGCGCGTCGTCGTAGCGTCTAACTTAAAAGCTAAGCGTCCCCACCGAATTCATCCACCGGTTGGCCGCCGCCCGGTCGCCACAGCACATCGCCATCCGGATTGGCCACCCGCGACAGAATGAACAGCAAATCCGAAAGCCGGTTGAGATATCTCGCCGGTAATACGCTGATGCTTTCCTGGTTTGCTTCGACTGCGGCCCACGCCGATCGCTCGGCCCGACGCACCACTGTCCGAGCGACGTGTAACAGCGCCGATAACGGCGAGCCCCCTGGCAGCACAAAGGAATTCAGTGCAGGAAGACCCTCGTTGTAGGTGTCACACCACCTTTCGAGCCGGTTGATGTAGGCCTGGGTGATCCGCAGCGGGGGGTGCTCGGGGTTTTGCAGCACCGGCGTTGACAGATCTGCGCCGGCATCAAACAGGTCGTTTTGGATTTGCCTGAGCACCTCCGTGATCTGCTGATCGGGGCTCCCCTGCGCGACCGCGACGCCGATGGCGGCGTTGGCCTCGTCACAGTCCGCGTAGGCGACCAGGCGTGCATCGGTCTTCGAGACCCGGGAAAAGTCACTTAACCCGGTGGTTCCGTCGTCGCCGGTCCGGGTATAGATGCGGGTCAGATGGATTGCCATGAGGAAACGGTACCGGGTCGACCTACTCGCCTGACTGACAAGCCGATACCGCTTCATTAGACTCACCCGGGTGGCGGAGCGATTCGTGGTGACTGGTGGCAACCGGTTGTCAGGCGAAGTCGCCGTCGGGGGAGCCAAAAACAGCGTTCTCAAGCTGATGGCCGCCACCTTGCTGGCCGAAGGGACCAGCACTATCACCAACTGCCCCGACATCCTCGACGTCCCGCTAATGGCCGAGGTGCTGCGTGGCTTGGGTGCCACGGTGGAGCTTGACGGCGACGTTGCGCGTATCACGTCACCCGATGAGCCGAAGTATGACGCCGACTTCGCCGCGGTACGGCAGTTTCGGGCCTCGGTGTGCGTGCTGGGACCGCTGGTCGGGCGCTGCAAGCAGGCCAAGGTCGCGCTGCCGGGTGGGGATGCGATCGGATCCCGGCCGCTGGATATGCATCAGGCGGGCCTTCGGCAGCTGGGCGCCCAGTGCAATATCGAGCACGGGTGTGTGGTGGCCCAAGCGGAAACTCTGCGCGGGGCCGAGATTCAGTTGGAATTCCCCTCAGTAGGGGCCACCGAGAATATCCTGATGGCCGCGGTACTGGCTGAGGGCGTGACTACTATCCACAATGCGGCGCGCGAACCTGATGTGGTCGACCTGTGCACCATGCTGAACCAAATGGGCGCCCAGGTCGAAGGTGCTGGTTCGCCCACGATGACGATTACCGGCGTCTCGCGGCTGCACCCGACCGAGCATCGCGTCATCGGGGACCGCATCGTGGCCGCCACCTGGGGCATCGCCGCGGCCATGACGCGCGGCGACATCACGGTGACGGGAATAGATCCGTCGCATCTGCAGGTGGTGCTGCACAAGCTGCATGACGCGGGCGCTACCGTCACCCAGACTGACGACAGCTTCCGCATCGTCCAGTACGAACGGCCGAAAGCCGTCAACGTTGCGACCCTGCCGTTCCCCGGCTTTCCGACCGACCTGCAGCCGATGGCGATCGCGTTGGCATCGATCGCCGACGGCACCTCGATGATTACCGAGAATGTGTTCGAGGCCAGGTTCCGGTTCGTCGAGGAGATGATCCGGCTGGGAGCCGATGCTCGCACCGACGGCCATCACGCCGTCGTACGAGGCCTGCCGCAACTATCCAGTGCTCCAGTCTGGTGTTCAGACATCCGTGCCGGGGCTGGCCTGGTACTGGCGGGGCTGGTCGCTGATGGCGACACCGAGGTCCATGATGTGTTTCACATCGACCGCGGCTATCCATTGTTCGTGGAGAACCTGGTCAGTCTCGGGGCCGAGATCGAGAGGGTATGCTCTTGATACAGCCGCAGGTCACGTCTCTCGCGCTGTGAGCCAAAACCGGGGCTTGACTCTCCCGCCGGAATCGTATTAAGCTGGCAGGGTTGCCCCGAAGCGGGCGAAGATAAGCAAAATGTGTTGTTTGAGAACTCAATAGTGTGTTTGGTGTATTTGTTTGTTGTTGTTTTTTTGACTATACCTTTCACGCCCCGTGTGAGGGTGTAGTCGTATATTCAGATGCCAGTTTTTGGCGTCTTGTCAGGTTATCTCTGATTGTGAAATCGATTCACGCGTCAGCGTGGGTAGTTTTTGTTTGGAGAGTTTGATCCTGGCTCAGGACGAACGCTGGCGGCGTGCTTAACACATGCAAGTCGAACGGAAAGGCCCTTCGGGGTACTCGAGTGGCGAACGGGTGAGTAACACGTGGGTAATCTGCCCTGCACACCGGGATAAGCCTGGGAAACTGGGTCTAATACCGGATAGGACCACTTGGCGCATGCCTTGTGGTGGAAAGCTTTTGCGGTGTGGGATGGGCCCGCGGCCTATCAGCTTGTTGGTGGGGTGACGGCCTACCAAGGCGACGACGGGTAGCCGGCCTGAGAGGGTGTCCGGCCACACTGGGACTGAGATACGGCCCAGACTCCTACGGGAGGCAGCAGTGGGGAATATTGCACAATGGGCGCAAGCCTGATGCAGCGACGCCGCGTGGGGGATGACGGCCTTCGGGTTGTAAACCTCTTTCACCATCGACGAAGGTTCGGGTTATCTCGGGCTGACGGTAGGTGGAGAAGAAGCACCGGCCAACTACGTGCCAGCAGCCGCGGTAATACGTAGGGTGCGAGCGTTGTCCGGAATTACTGGGCGTAAAGAGCTCGTAGGTGGTTTGTCGCGTTGTTCGTGAAATCTCACGGCTTAACTGTGAGCGTGCGGGCGATACGGGCAGACTAGAGTACTGCAGGGGAGACTGGAATTCCTGGTGTAGCGGTGGAATGCGCAGATATCAGGAGGAACACCGGTGGCGAAGGCGGGTCTCTGGGCAGTAACTGACGCTGAGGAGCGAAAGCGTGGGGAGCGAACAGGATTAGATACCCTGGTAGTCCACGCCGTAAACGGTGGGTACTAGGTGTGGGTTTCCTTCCTTGGGATCCGTGCCGTAGCTAACGCATTAAGTACCCCGCCTGGGGAGTACGGCCGCAAGGCTAAAACTCAAAGGAATTGACGGGGGCCCGCACAAGCGGCGGAGCATGTGGATTAATTCGATGCAACGCGAAGAACCTTACCTGGGTTTGACATGCACAGGACGCGTCTAGAGATAGGCGTTCCCTTGTGGCCTGTGTGCAGGTGGTGCATGGCTGTCGTCAGCTCGTGTCGTGAGATGTTGGGTTAAGTCCCGCAACGAGCGCAACCCTTGTCTCATGTTGCCAGCGGGTAATGCCGGGGACTCGTGAGAGACTGCCGGGGTCAACTCGGAGGAAGGTGGGGATGACGTCAAGTCATCATGCCCCTTATGTCCAGGGCTTCACACATGCTACAATGGCCGGTACAAAGGGCTGCGATGCCGTGAGGTTAAGCGAATCCTTTTAAAGCCGGTCTCAGTTCGGATCGGGGTCTGCAACTCGACCCCGTGAAGTCGGAGTCGCTAGTAATCGCAGATCAGCAACGCTGCGGTGAATACGTTCCCGGGCCTTGTACACACCGCCCGTCACGTCATGAAAGTCGGTAACACCCGAAGCCAGTGGCCTAACCCTTTGGGAGGGAGCTGTCGAAGGTGGGATCGGCGATTGGGACGAAGTCGTAACAAGGTAGCCGTACCGGAAGGTGCGGCTGGATCACCTCCTTTCTAAGGAGCACCACGAGAAACACCCCAATTGGTGGGGTGTAGGCCGTGAGGGGTCCTCGTCTGTAGTGGGCGAGGGCCGGGTGCACGACAACATGCAAGCCAGACACACTATTGGGTCCTGAGACAACACCCGGCTTGTCAGGGATGTTGTCCCCCCATCTTGGTGGTGGGGTGTGGTGTTTGAGAACTGGATAGTGGTTGCGAGCATCAATTGGATGCGTTGCGTTCCAAAGATTGGGGCGGCAGCGTGTTCTTTTGTGCAATTTTATTCTTTGGTTTTTGTAGTGTTTGTAAGTGTCTAAGGGCGCATGGTGGATGCCTTGGCATCGAGAGCCGATGAAGGACGTGGGAGGCTGCGATAAGCCTCGGGGAGCTGTCAACCAAGCGTGGATCCGAGGATTTCCGAATGGGGAAACCCAACACGAGTCATGTCGTGTTACCCGTAGCTGAATATATAGGCTACGGGAGGGAACGCGGGGAAGTGAAACATCTCAGTACCCGTAGGAGAAGAAAACAAAAGTGATTCCGTAAGTAGTGGCGAGCGAACGCGGAAAATGGCTAAACCGCATGCATGTGTAACCGGGTAGGGGTTGTGCGTGCGGGGTTGTGGGATTGATACATCTCAGCTCTACCTGGCTGAGGGGCAGTCAGAAAGTGTCGTGGTTAACGGAAATGGCCTGGGATGGTCTGCCGTAGACGGTGAGAGCCCGGTACGTGAAAACCCGATACCTGCCTTGTATCAATTCCCGAGTAGCAGCGGGCCCGTGGAATCTGCTGTGAATCTGCCGGGACCACCCGGTAAGCCTAAATACTTCTCGATGACCGATAGCGGAAAAGTACCGTGAGGGAATGGTGAAAAGTACCCCGGGAGGGGAGTGAAAGAGTACCTGAAACCGTGTGCCTACAATCCGTCAGAGCCCTTTTGTGGGGTGATGGCGTGCCTTTTGAAGAATGAGCCTGCGAGTCAGGGACATGTCGCGAGGTTAACCCGTGTGGGGTAGCCGCAGCGAAAGCGAGTCTGAATAGGGCGTATCACGCGCAAGCGTGTGTAGTGGCATGTTCTGGACCCGAAGCGGAGTGATCTACCCATGGCCAGGGTGAAGCGCGGGTAAGACCGCGTGGAGGCCCGAACCCACTTAGGTTGAAGACTGAGGGGATGAGCTGTGGGTAGGGGTGAAAGGCCAATCAAACTCCGTGATAGCTGGTTCTCCCCGAAATGCATTTAGGTGCAGCGTTGCGTGTTTCACCACGGAGGTAGAGCTACTGGATGGCCGATGGGCCCCACTAGGTTACTGACGTCAGCCAAACTCCGAATGCCGTGGTGTATAGCGTGGCAGTGAGACGGCGGGGGATAAGCTCCGTACGTCGAAAGGGAAACAGCCCAGATCGCCGGCTAAGGCCCCAAAGCGTGTGCTAAGTGGGAAAGGATGTGCAGTCGCAGAGACAACCAGGAGGTTGGCTTAGAAGCAGCCACCCTTGAAAGAGTGCGTAATAGCTCACTGGTCAAGTGATTGTGCGCCGATAATGTAGCGGGGCTCAAGCACACCGCCGAAGCCGCGACAACCGCAAGGTTGGGTAGGGGAGCGTCCCTCATTCAGCGAAGCCGTCGGGTGACCGACGGTGGAGGGTGGGGGAGTGAGAATGCAGGCATGAGTAGCGATAAGGCAAGTGAGAACCTTGCCCGCCGAAAGACCAAGGGTTCCTGGGCCAGGCCAGTCCGCCCAGGGTGAGTCGGGACCTAAGGCGAGGCCGACAGGCGTAGTCGATGGACAACGGGTTGATATTCCCGTACCCGTGTGTGCGCGCCCGTGATGAATCAATTGTGCTAACCACCCAAATGGTTGCCGATCAATCCCTTCGGGGTGCGACGGTGATCGGCTGCGTGGGACCCCGGTTGGTAGTAGTCAAGCGACGGGGTGACGCAGGAAGGCAGCCGTACCAGTCAGTGGTAATACTGGGGCAAGCCCGTAGGGAGAGCGATAGGCAAATCCGTCGCTCACTAATCCTGAGAGGTGATGCATAGCCGATTGAGGCGAATTCGGTGATCCTCTGCTGCCAAGAAAAGCCTCTAGCGAGCACACACACGGCCCGTACCCCAAACCGACACAGGTGGTCAGGTAGAGAATACCAAGGCGTACGAGATAACTATGGTTAAGGAACTCGGCAAAATGCCCCCGTAACTTCGGGAGAAGGGGGACCGGCACGCCGTGAACAGCCTTGCGCTGGGAGCGGAAACCGGTCGCAGAAACCAGTGAGAAGCGACTGTTTACTAAAAACACAGGTCCGTGCGAAGTCGCAAGACGATGTATACGGACTGACGCCTGCCCGGTGCTGGAAGGTTAAGAGGACCCGTTAACTCGAAAGGGTGAAGCGGAGAATTTAAGCCCCAGTAAACGGCGGTGGTAACTATAACCATCCTAAGGTAGCGAAATTCCTTGTCGGGTAAGTTCCGACCTGCACGAATGGCGTAACGACTTCTCAGCTGTCTCAACCATAGACTCGGCGAAATTGCACTACGAGTAAAGATGCTCGTTACGCGCGGCAGGACGAAAAGACCCCGGGACCTTCACTACAACTTGGTATTGGTGTTCGGTACGGTTTGTGTAGGATAGGTGGGAGACTGTGAAACCTCAACGCTAGTTGGGGCGGAGTCGTTGTTGAAATACCACTCTGATCGTATTGGACACCTAACGTCGAACCCTGAATCGGGTTCACGGACAGTGCCTGGCGGGTAGTTTAACTGGGGCGGTTGCCTCCTAAAATGTAACGGAGGCGCCCAAAGGTTCCCTCAACCTGGACGGCAATCAGGTGGCGAGTGTAAGTGCACAAGGGAGCTTGACTGCGAGACCTACAAGTCAAGCAGGGACGAAAGTCGGGACTAGTGATCCGGCACCTCTGAGTGGAAGGGGTGTCGCTCAACGGATAAAAGGTACCCCGGGGATAACAGGCTGATCTTCCCCAAGAGTCCATATCGACGGGATGGTTTGGCACCTCGATGTCGGCTCGTCGCATCCTGGGGCTGGAGCAGGTCCCAAGGGTTGGGCTGTTCGCCCATTAAAGCGGCACGCGAGCTGGGTTTAGAACGTCGTGAGACAGTTCGGTCTCTATCCGCCGCGCGCGTCAGAAGCTTGAGGAAACCTGTCCCTAGTACGAGAGGACCGGGACGGACGAACCTCTAGTGCACCAGTTGTCCCACCAGGGGCACCGCTGGATAGCTACGTTCGGACAGGATAACCGCTGAAAGCATCTAAGCGGGAAACCTTCTCCAAGATCAGGCTTCTCACCCTTTTAGAGGGATAAGGCCCCCCGCAGACCACGGGTTCAATAGGTCAGACCTGGAAGCTCAGCAATGAGTGAAGGGGACTGGCACTAACCGGCCGAAAACTTACCAACACACAAATCGCAACCACATATTCAGTAACGCGGCCAGCGGCCGCGGAATACCACACCCCCCACCAGTACAAATTTACATAGAGTTACGGCGGCCACAGCGACAGGGAAACGCCCGGTCCCATCCCGAACCCGGAAGCTAAGCCTGTCAGCGCCGATGATACTGCCCTTCTCGGGTGGAAAAGTAGGACACCGCCGAACACACAAAAACACCCCCGGTAACCGGGGGTGTTTTTGCTTTTCTGGTTTGGGTCGCGAGCGTAACGCGAAGGCGAATTCTGGGGCGTTATTTCGCCGTGGCGTTACGCTCGCGGGAAGTTAAAGATGCCCGGCGTTTCTCCAATTCGAGCAGGGCTTGCTTGCGGTCAATCCCGCCACCGTAGCCGGTAAGCTTTCCATTGGCGCCGATTACGCGATGGCAGGGGACAATAATGGCGATGGGATTGTGGCCGTTGGCGAGCCCTACGGCGCGTGCGGCGCCCGGTGCGCCGATTTGCTCGGCGATTTCGCCGTAGGATCGAGTTTCCCCGTACGGGATCGTCAGCAGCGCCTGCCACACCCGCTGCTGAAATTCCGTGCCCTGCAGATCGAGCTCGATCTGAAATTCGGTGCGCTCGCCGGCGAAATAAGCTTGCAGCTGGTCTACGGCGCCCGCGAAGGCCTCGTCATCTGGTGACCAGCTGGTGCGGCTGGGCTCGTACGTCTGGTCGACCATCCGCAAATTTGTCAACCTAGCGCCGCACCCGGCCAGGGTCAGCGGTCCTATCGGGCTATCGATTGTGCGGTAGCGAATCATGCGACTTCCTTCGGAGACTGTGGTGGCCAATGGTTTACCGGATGCTCGAGCGTGGTCCATAGGTGCTGGGTGGCATACGACCGCCAGGGACGCCAGCGGGCACTGCGCTCGGCAAGTGCTCGTTGCTGCCCGGGCAGGCCGAGTTGTTTGGCGGCTAGTCGAACGCCGAGGTCGTTGGCGGGAAACGCATCTGGATCACCCAGGCCGCGCATTGCGATCACTTCGGCGGTCCAGGGGCCTACACCCGGCAATGCCAGCAACTGGCTACGCGCCCGTGCCCAGTCGCATCCGGCGTCTAGCGTGATGCTGCCGTCGGCGAGGCCGCTGATGAGTGCGCTCACCGTGCGCCGGCGGGCCTGGGGGACGGCCAGCAGGGCGGGATCGATCTCGCTCAGCTGCTGCACCGACGGGAATATGTGCGTCAAGTTTCCCTCGGGATCGTCGACAGGTTTCCCGTAGCCGGCCACGAGCCGGGCGCAGTGGGTTCGCGCGGCCTTGGTTGATACTTGTTGACCCAGTACCGCCCGCACGGCCAGCTCGGCCTCGTCGACGGTGCGCGGGATCCGCTGTCCGGGTGCCATGGCGACCACCGCGGCCATATCCGGGTCACCGCTGAGCGCGTCGACTACCGCTTGAGGGTCGGCATCAAGGTCTAGCAACCGCCGGCACCGGGCGGTGGCCGTCCCGAGGTCGCGGAAGTCGTCGAGCACTAGCTGACAGCGCACATGATCGGGTGCCGGTGTCAAGGTCACTATGCCGTTGCCCGAGGCGAGCCGGAGCGTTCGCCGGTACGCGCCGTCGCGGACCTCCTCGCAGCCTGATACCACGCCTGCTCCCAGATGGCCGAAAACACCCGCGTAGGCAAATGGTGCACGCACCGCTAGCCGCAGGGAGACCGTCCCGGGAGACGGAGTAGGGGTGGCGAATCGCGTGGCTGCCCGTTCGCGCAACGCCGTTGGCGTGCTGGCGCAGAGGAGACGAACGGTGTCGTTGAACTGGCGGATGCTGGAGAATCCGGCGGCAAACGCGACATCGCCGAACGGCAACTCGGTGGTCTCGATCAACACTCGGGCAGTTTGCATCCGTTGCGCGCGGGCCAGCGCCAGCGGACCGGCGCCCACCTCGGCCTGCAGCAGCCGCTGCAGCTGACGAGTGGTGTAACCCAGCCGCGCGGCGAGGCCGGTGACACCCTCGCGATCCACCGTGCCATCGGCGATCAGCCGCATGGCCCGTGCCACCACGTCACCGCGCACGTTCCATTCCGGAGAACCTGGTGACGCATCAGGGCGGCAGCGTTTGCAGGCCCGAAAGCCCTCTCGTTGGGCGGCCGCGGCCGTTGGCAGGAACCGCACATTGTGCGCGAACGGCGGCCGGACGGGGCAACTGGGCCGGCAATAGATGCGGGTGGTCAAGACGGCGATGACGAACCAGCCGTCGAACCGGGCGTCCTTGGACTGGACCGCTCGGTAGCAGCGTTCGAAATCTTCGTGCACATCTCGACAATTACACCTGCGCACCGACACGGCTAGCGGAAAACCGACATTGATGTGCGAAGGCGGGTGGTGGCGCCGGTGGCGAAGCATTACCTGCGCAGCTTGGCGGGCTCCGTGGGCGAGGCTAATCGGGTCGGTTGCTTGTGCCCGCGAAGCTTCACCTGCCTGCCTAACGACCATCGCGCCTGCTCGGATTCGTTGGCCTGCGGGACGGTCTGTGCCGATGTCAGCAGTTTTCCGGGACGCGATTTGGCCCGTTCGCAGAGTCGGGCCGCCTCGTTGACCGGCTCGCCGATCACCCCAGCACTCGGCCCAAGCATTGGGCCACGCTTTTCTGCGAGGACTTCTTGGGTGACATGGTGGCGTCAGCCTAATTTGTACAACACGCTCTAAGGTGAGTCGGGTGCGACTAGTGATTGCTCAATGCACGGTCGACTACGTTGGCCGGCTCACCGCGCACCTGCCGTCGGCCCGCAGACTGCTGCTGTTCAAGGCCGACGGATCGGTCAGCGTGCATGCCGACGACCGCGCCTACAAGCCGTTGAACTGGATGAGTCCGCCGTGCTGGTTGACCGAGGAATCCGACCCGCAGTCGCCGGTGTGGGTGGTGACCAACAAGTCCGGCGAACAGTTGCGCATCACCGTCGAAGACGTCGAGCACGACTCGAGTCATGATCTGGGCGTCGATCCGGGACTGGTGAAGGACGGCGTCGAAGCTCACCTGCAGGCGTTGCTCGCCGAGCATGTTCAACTACTGGGCCAGGGGTACACGCTGGTTCGTCGCGAGTACATGACCGCGATCGGACCGGTTGACCTGCTGTGCCGCGACGAACATGGCGGCTCGATTGCGGTGGAGGTCAAGCGGCGCGGCGAAATTGACGGGGTGGAGCAGCTCACCCGTTATCTTGAATTGCTCAATCGGGACAGCGTTCTGGCGCCGGTCAAGGGAGTGTTCGCCGCTCAACAGTTCAAGCCGCAGGCTCGCACTTTGGCCACTGACCGCGGAATCCGTTGTCTGACGTTGGATTACGATCGAATGCGGGGAATGGACAGCGATGAGTACCGGCTGTTTTGACAATGGCTCGACGCGGTAAGCGGGCACACCGAGAGCCGGTGTCGCTAGCGCCGATGCTGCGCCGGCTTGAAATAGGGCCGGGTGGCTACGAGTACGAAGTGCGCTCGGTCGCCGCGGCGCGGGCCCTGAAGACCTATCGCTGCCCCGGATGCGATCACGAGATCCGCTGCGGCACAGCACATGTGGTGGTGTGGCCGGTGAATGCGCCGGAAGCGGTTGAGGACCGGCGCCATTGGCACGTACCGTGTTGGGCCAACCGTGCCAACCGCCGTCCGACCAGAAAGTGGTCTTGAACTAGCTTAGGTGGCCGGCTCAACCAACTCGATCAGAACGCCGCCGGCGTCCTTGGGGTGGATGAAGTTGATCCGTGAGTTGGCCGTACCCCGCCGTGGTGTCTTGTAGACCAGACGTACGCCTTGGGAGCGCAGTCGCCGGCTCAGTGCATCGAGATCGCTGACTTGGCAGGCAAGCTGCTGGATGCCCGGTCCGCGCTTGTCCAAGAACTTCGCGATTGCTGACGACTCGTCGATCGGAGCCATCAACTGAAGCTGCGCCGTGGAGCCTGGCACCGCCAGCATTGCTTCGCGGATTCCCTGGTCGTCGTTCAGCTCCTCATGCACCAGGATCATGCCGAGATGGTCGTGGTACCACTCGATCGCCGCATCGAGGTCGACTACGGCAATGCCGACATGGTCGAGCCCGGTCACCAATGAGGTGGCTAGGACGCGACGGGCGTCAACTTGATCGGTGGTCATCACACAACGGTAACCTCATTAAGAAGATTCTGCTGCTCCGGGTTGGCCGGATCGGCCGCTCCGGTGCTATGAGGAGGTAGTCATGACGACGTCGGTGATTGTTGCTGGCGCGCGAACCCCTATCGGCAAGTTGATGGGTTCACTCAAGGATTTCAGCGCCAGCGATTTGGGCGCCATCGCCATCAAGGGCGCTCTGCGCAAAGCCTTTCCGGATGTAGCAGTCCCAGCGTCGTTGGTCGAGTACGTAATCATGGGTCAGGTGTTGACGGCCGGCGCGGGACAGCTGCCCGCCCGGCAGGCGGCGGTCGCAGCCGGTGTTGGCTGGGAGGTGCCCGCGCTGACCATCAACAAGATGTGTTTATCCGGTATCGACGCCATCGCCCTAGCTGACCAGCTGATTCGAGCTGGCGAGTTCGACGTGGTGGTAGCCGGCGGTCAGGAGTCCATGACCAAAGCGCCTCATCTGCTGATGGACAGCCGGGCCGGCTACAAGTACGGCGACGTCACGGTCTTGGACCACATGGCCTATGACGGGCTACACGACGTGTTCACCGACCAGCCGATGGGGGCGCTCACCGAGCAGCGCAATGACATCGACCAGTTCACGCGTCGCGAGCAGGACGAGTACGCAGCTCAGTCGCACCAGAAAGCGGCCGCTGCATGGAAGGACGGCGTGTTCGCCGACGAAGTGGTGCCGGTGAGTATTCCGCAACGCAAAGGTGATCCACTGCAATTCAGCGAAGATGAGGGCATTCGAGCGAATACCACCGCCGATTCATTGGGCGGCCTGAAGCCGGCCTTTCGCAAGGACGGCACCATTACCGCCGGCTCGGCGTCGCAGATCTCCGATGGCGCGGCCGCGGTTGTGGTGATGAGCAAGGCGAAGGCCCAGGAGCTGGGCCTGAACTGGCTGGTCGAGATCGGTGCGCATGGCGTGGTGGCCGGCCCCGACTCGACGCTGCAATCGCAGCCGGCCAATGCGATCAAGAAAGCCCTTGGCCGCGAAAACATCTCGGTAGACCAGCTTGATGTCGTCGAGATCAACGAGGCCTTCGCCGCCGTTGCCTTGGCCTCCACGAGGGAACTCGCAGTGAACCCCGAAATTGTCAACGTCAACGGTGGGGCGATAGCGGTCGGCCATCCAATCGGCATGTCGGGGGCGCGTATCACGCTGCACGTGGCGCTGGAGTTGGCCCGCCGCGGTTCGGGTTACGGGGTTGCCGCCCTGTGTGGCGCGGGCGGTCAGGGTGACGCGCTGGTTCTGCGGGCCGGCTAGGAACCGAAGAGCTCCGCGACGTTGCTGGCGGCCGCTCGCCGGACACCGATGTGATTTTGGTCATATCGTTGACCGTGGCGCCGCGACACGGGCGTGGGTTGTCGCTTATGCCAGCGACCCTGGTCGCCACCGGGTGGATCGTCGGCCGACGCGGCGTGACAGACTTGGTGGCGTGACGCGTCCGCGACCCCCAATTGGGCCTGCCTTGGCCGGTGCGGTCGATCTTTCCGGCCTCAAGCAACGAGCTCAACAAAGTGCTGCTGCAAGCGGCGACAGCGGCCGGGAGCCGTCGGCGCAGGTCGCTGTTGCCGAGGTTACTGAGGCCAATTTCGAAGACGTGGTGATTGCCCGCTCTGACGAGGTGCCAGTGGTGGTGTTGCTGTGGTCGCCGCGCAGCGACGTCTGTGTGGACCTGGTCGACGCGCTGTCGGGCTTGGCCGCAGCTGACAAGGGCAGCTGGCAACTGGCGACGGTCAACGTCGACGTTGCGCCCAGAGTGGCTCAGGTATTCGGTGTACAAGCGGTGCCGACTGTGGTTGCGCTGGCCGCAGCCCAGCCGATCTCGAGCTTTCAGGGTCCGCAACCTACCGATCAATTGCGCCGCTGGCTAGACTCGCTGCTGTCGACTACAGCCGGAAAACTTAAGGGTCCAAGGGTTTCGGCGGAAGCGGCGGAAGCCGACCCGGCGTTGGCGCAGGCCCGCGCGGAACTCGAGGCCGGCGACTTCGTCGCGGCAAAGACGTCTTACCAGGCGATCCTGGACGCAGATCCCGGCAGCAATGAGGCGAAGGCGGCGATCCGCCAGATCGAATTCCTCACCCGCGCCACCGCGCAACGGCACGATGCCGTCCTGGTCGCCGACGCCGCAGCCGACGATGTCGAAGCCGCGTTTGCGGCTGCCGACGTGCAAATCCTCAATCAGGATGTCAGCGGAGCGTTCGAACGCCTGGTTGCGTTGGTGCGGAGTACATCTGGCGAGGAGCGCACCCGGGTGCGCACCCGGCTCATCGAGTTGTTCGAACTCTTTGACCCCTCCGATCCAGAGGTCATCGCGGGCCGGCGCAACCTCGCCAACGCGCTGTATTAAGGCGAGGCTAGGGCTGCCCCTTCTTCCCGTTCTCGCCGAGCAACAGCCTGCCCATTCCGGCGGAGTCGCCGGCTCCTGGCACCGGACCGTTTGCGCCGTTGCCGCCGTTGCCGCCGGCGCCGAACAGGATGCCACCGGCCCCGCCGAACCCGCCCGCGCCGCCGGTGCCGCTGGCCCCGCCCATCCCAAGTAGGCCTGCCGCACCACCGTTCCCACCAGCTTGGCCGGACGCGCCCGACCCGCCGGCGCCGCCGTTGCCGATCAAGATGCCGCCCGCCCCGCCATGCTGTCCCGTCCCCGGTGCGCCGTCGGAGCCGTTACCGATGAGCGGACGTCCCGGCAGCATCTGGGAAGGCGCGTTAATCACGTTGTGTAGCCCCTGCAGCGGGGACGCGCTGGCGGCTTCGACGCTCGCATACGACGCGGCGCCAGCGTTCAGCGTGCAGGAACTGGGTGTGGAAGGTCGCCGCCTGGACGCCCACGACCTGGTAAGCCTGACCGTGTGAGCCGAACACCGCTGCGATGGCCGTCGACACCTCGTCTGCCGCCGCGGCCGTCAGCGCCGTCGTTCGGACCGCCGCGGCACGTTGGCTTCGCTGACTGGCGAACCGATGCTGACCAAATCCGAGGCTGCCGTGATCAGCGTCTCCGGTGACGCGATAAGAAAAGGCATTCCTTTGCCTGCTTGGCAAATCGTGACTGGCGCGCGATGAAGCGGCACGATGTCGGCGCTGGCCAGGATATCGAGTTGTAAGACAAGAGCTTCAGAGTCTTGCAATCTTGAGCGTTGTCGATCTGTTGGAGCGGGCGTTCCGCACCAGCTAATCGGGTTCCAGCCATAGCGCCGACAAAGGCGGCAATACCAAAACCGCGGAAGCAGGGCGACCATGCCATGGGTCATCGGTAGCGTCCACACCGCCAAGGTTGCCGATTCCGGACCCGGTGTAGTGCGTTGCGTCGGTGTTGAGCACTTCTCGCCAGCGGCCGGCGGCGGGTAAGCCGAGCCGGTAGCCGCTGCGTTCGGCTCCGGCGAAGTTGAACACGCAGGCCATGACCGAGCCGGCACTGCCGTAGCGCAGGAAGCTCAAGACGTTGTTGGCCGAGTCGTTGGCGTCGATCCACGAGTAGCCCTCGGGTGTGGTGTCGTGGCTCCACAGCGCGGGGTGGCTGCGGTAGATGCTGTTGAGATCGCGTACCAGCCGTAGCACGCCGTTGGAGAATCCCTGCTCGTCGAGTTGAAACCAATCTAGCCCGTGCTGCTCGGACCACTCGGCGCGTTGGCCGAATTCCTGGCCCATGAACAGCAGTTGTTTGCCCGGGTGTGCCCACTGGTAGGCAAGCAGGCTGCGCAGCCCGGCGGCCTTGGTGTGATTATTGCCGGGCATCCGCCCCCACAGGGTGCCTTTGCCGTGCACCACCTCGTCGTGGCTTAGCGGTAGCACGTAGTTCTCGCTGAACGCATACAGCATGGAAAACGTCATCTCATGGTGGTGGAAGCTGCGATAGATGGGATCCCGGCTGATGTAGTCGAGTGTGTCGTGCATCCAGCCCATGTTCCACTTCATCGAAAAGCCGAGGCCGCCAAGGTTTGTCGGTCGAGTAACGCCCGGCCACGACGTTGACTCCTCGGCGATGGTGACGATGCCCGGCGCTACTCTGTGTGCGGTGGCGTTCATCTCCTGCAAGAACTGCACCGCCTCCAAGTTCTCCCGCCCGCCGTAGATGTTCGGGGTCCAGCCGCCCGCGGGGCGCGAGTAGTCCAGGTAGAGCATGGACGCGACTGCGTCCACCCGTAGGCCGTCGACGTGGAATTCCTGGATCCAGAACAAGGCGTTGGCAACCAGGAAATTGCGCACTTCTGGGCGCCCGAAGTCAAAAACGTAGGTGCCCCAGTCGAGTTGCTCGCCGCGCTTGGGATCGGAATGCTCGTAAAGCGCGGTGCCGTCGAACCGTCCCAGCGCCCACGCGTCCTTGGGAAAGTGGGCCGGTACCCAGTCCACGATGACCCCGATACCGGCTTGGTGTAGCGCGTCGACCAACGCCCGGAAGTCGTCTGGTGTGCCGAATCGCGATGTCGGGGCATAATACGACGTGACCTGATATCCCCACGACCCGGCGAACGGGTGCTCGGCTACAGGCAACAGCTCAACGTGGGTAAAGCCATGCTCAACAATGTAATTCGTTAGCTCGTGGGCAAGTTGACGGTAGCATAGTCCGGGCCGCCAGGAGCCGAGATGGACTTCATAGGTACTCATTGGCTCAAACACCGGGTTGCGTTGCGCGCGCAAAGTCATCCAGTTATCGTCACCCCAGGTGTAGTTGCTCGCCGTCACCCGCGACGCCGTCTGTGGCGGCACCTCGGTGCCAAACGCGAACGGATCAGCCCGATCGGTGACTACGCCGTCGGCGCCGTGCACGCGGAACTTGTACAGACCGTTGTCGGGAAAGCCCGGCCAGAACAATTCCCATACTCCGGATGAGCCCAGCGTCCGCATCGGGGCGTCGTGACCGGTCCAGCCGTTGAAATCACCGATCAGGCTGATGCCTTTGGCGTTGGGCGCCCATACCGCGAAGGACACCCCGTTGACCTGACCATCGGCGGTGGTGAACGAACGACGATGTGCGCCAAGGACTTCCCAGAGCCGCTCGTGGCGGCCTTCGGCGAATAAGTGGAGGTCGACTTCGCCGAGGGTAGGCAGAAAGCGGTAGGCGTCGGCGACCGTGTATGGATCAGCGCCCTGGTAGCTCACCTGCAATCGGTAATCGATCAGGTTGGCGAACGGCAGCGCCACCGCGAACAGGCCCGCATCGATATGTCGCATCGGGAATTGGTCGTCGCCAACGATCGCGACGATCGCGACGGCATGGGGCCGAAACGCCCGAATGACGGTGTAGTCGCCGTACTCGTGGGCGCCCAGGATGCTGTGCGGGTTATGGTGTGCGCCCGCGACCAGGCGCTCGATCTCGGCACGGTTGGGCGCCAAGTTCTTCTTGGCCAGTTGATCAACTCTGGGCTCAGATCGGCTCATGTCGCTCACCTTCTGCGCAGCAGGGCAAGTCGGGATTCCTCGGGAATGACTGGCATGTTGATGATGTGCGCGACTGCTTGCCCTGGGTCGATGCGGATGTAATTTGCCTGTCCCCATTGGAATTCCTGGCCGGTTATCTCGTCGCGCACCCAAAATCGCTCGTAGGGCTCCATACCCAACGCCGGCATGTCCAGCCACAGCGTCGCTTCCTGGGGCACAAAGGCATTAAGCGTCACCACGACTAGGACGCAGTCGCCGGTGATGGGGTCGAACTTGCTGTAGGCCAGCAACGCCTCGTTGTCGATGTGATGGAAATGAATGGTGCGTAACTGCTGTAGCGCGGGATGCACTCGCCGGATTGCGTTGAGTTGTGTGATGAACGGTTCCAGTGACCGGCCTTCGGCGAGCGCAGTCGCGAAGTCACGCGGACGCAGTTCGTACTTCTCCGAGTCCAGGTATTCCTCGCTGCCGTCCCGTACCGCGCGATGCTCGAATAGCTCGTAACCTGAGTACACGCCCCAGGCCGGGCCCATGGTGGCGGCCAGCAGCGCGCGGATGGCGAACATACCGGGGCCGTGGTGCTGCAGGATCGCGTGCAGGATGTCCGGGGTATTGACGAAGAGGTTGGGTCGGCGAAAGTCAGCCAGTTCGGCGATCTCGTTGCCGAATTCGGTGAGCTCAAACTTAGACGTGCGCCAGGTGAAGTAGCTGTAGGACTGGGTGAAGCCGAGCTTGGCCAGCCCGTACTGGCGGGCCGGCGGCGTGAACGCCTCGGATAGGAACAACACGTCGGGGTCGATGGTCTTGACCTGTTCGATCAGCCAAGTCCAGAAGTTAGGCGGCTTGGTGTGCGGGTTGTCGACTCGAAAGAACTTGACGCCGTGGTCAATCCAATGACATACCACCCGTAGCACTTCGTCGTAGAGGCCGGCGGGATCGGTGTCGAAGTTGAGCGGGTAGATATCCTGATACTTCTTGGGCGGGTTCTCGGCGTAGGCAATGGTGCCGTCCGGCAGTTCGGTGAACCACTGCCGGTGTTGGCGGGCCCAGGGATGATCCGGCGCGCATTGCAGCGCCAGGTCCAGGGCCACCTCCATACCCAGGTCGCGGGCAGCGGCGACGAAGTCGTCGAAGTCGTCGATGGTGCCCAGGCTCGGGTGGATGGCGTCGTGGCCACCCTCGTCGCTGCCGATCGCCCACGGTGATCCGACGTCCCCGGGCGCCGCGGTCGGGTTGTTGTTGCGGCCCTTGCGGTGCACCTTGCCAATGGGATGGATTGGTGGCAGGTACACCACGTCGAACCCCATCCGCGCGATGCGCGGCAGTTCGGCGGCCGCGGTGGCAAAGGTGCCGTGGACCGGTTTGCCGTCGTCGTCCCAGCCGCCGGTGGAGCGCGGAAACATCTCGTACCAGGCCCCAAAGCGGGCCAGCGGCCGGTCCACCCAGACTCCGTACTGCTCGCCTCGGGTGACCAGGTCCCGCAGCGGGTAGGCCCGCAGCAGATCGTCGATCTCGGGTGCCAGTGCCAGCGCCGAACGGGTTACCGGATCACCGGGGCTCCGCAACGCCCGGACGGCTTCCATCAGGGGCCAGCGCTGGGCGCGTGGCACGCGCGTCGCGGCCCGCTCCAACAGCGCGGCCCCGATCAGCAAGTCGTTGGACAATTCTTTCTCGCCCTGGCCGGCGTCGAGCTTGGCGAGCAGCCCATGTCGCCAGGTGTGAACCGGGTCGCCCCAGCCGTCGACCCGGAAGGTCCACAGTCCGACGGCGTCGGGGGTGAAGTGACCGTGGAAAACGTAAGGCTCTGCACCCATCGTCATCGCAAACAGCAATGGTTTGACTCGTTGCTGCTCGACCGGCTTGGACAACGACACCGGAGCCTGGACCGCCTTGACCCGCCGGACATCGCTGAGGTGGGGATAGCCCGGACCGAGGTAGCGCACCACCAGGGTCGCTGCCACAGCCTCGTGACCTTCCCGCCATACCGCGGCACTGACCGGGATTACCTCACCGACCACCGCTTTGGCCGGGTAGGTGCCGCATGAGACGACGGGCGCGACGTTGTCGATCTCGACACGACCGGGCACCAATCACTCCGTTCTGCTCACGGCTCGCCCCGCACGATAGGCAACATTGCTGTCGTCGGGATGTCCTTCGGGTGTCGTTGTCAGCTCGTCTCTGCGGCCCATACCCACCCTAGTGTCCGGCCACACCGACGGGACCGAACCAGTCGCCGGGCCGCCCGCGCGCAGGGAGATCCTCAGTAAGGTAGGGACGCGTGAAGGCTCTCCGCCGGTTTACTGTGCGTGCTCATTTACCCGACCGCCTTGCCGCGCTGGATCGGCTATCGACCAACCTGCGGTGGTCGTGGGAAAAGGCCACCCAAGACCTTTTCGCGAGCATCGATCCCGCGCTATGGGCCAGTTGTGGCAACGACCCGGTGGCGGTGCTGGGTGCGGTAAAACCCGCGCGGCTCGATGAGCTGGCGCAAGACGAAGAATTTTTGCGCCGGCTCGACGAGCAGGCGGCCGATCTCGACGACTACCTGAGCCGTCCGCTGTGGTATCAGCAGCAGGAGCAGGACGGACTGGGCATGCCGACCGGTATCGCTTACTTCTCAATGGAGTTCGGCGTCGCTGAGGTGCTGCCCAATTACTCTGGCGGCCTGGGCATTCTGGCCGGCGACCATCTCAAGGCCGCCTCCGATCTTGGGTTACCGCTGATTGCGGTCGGTCTGTACTACCGTTCCGGGTACTTCCGGCAGTCGTTGACCGCTGACGGCTGGCAGCAGGAAACCTATCCGTCGCTGGACCCGCAGGGGCTTCCGCTGCGGCTGCTTACCGACGCCAACGGCGATCCGGTGCTTATCGAACTCACCTTGCCGGACTCAGCGCAGCTGCGGACGCGGATCTGGGTCGCCCAGGTGGGCCGGGTTCCGCTGCTGCTGCTGGACTCCGACATCCCGGGAAATGAGCACGACCTGCGCAGTGTCACCGACCGTCTCTACGGAGGCGATCAGGAGCATCGCATCAAGCAAGAGATTCTGGCCGGCATCGGCGGAGTCCGGGCGATTCGCGAGTTCACCGCGATTGAAGGTCTGCCGGCACCCGAGGTATTCCACATGAACGAGGGCCACGCCGGATTCCTCGGAGCGGAACGCATCCGAGAACTCATCATCGACTCAGGACTGGACTTCGACACCGCGTTGACGGTGGTGCGGTCCAGCACCGTATTCACCACGCACACGCCGGTACCCGCCGGTATCGACCGGTTCCCGTTAGAGATGGTGCAGCGGTACTTCGGCGCTGACGAGCCCACCCTGCTGCCGGGTGTGCCGACCGGGCTGATCCTAGCGCTGGGCGCCGAAGACGATCCGACCAAGTTCAACATGGCCCATATGGGTCTGCGCCTGGCGCAACGTGCCAATGGTGTCTCGTTGCTGCACGGCCGGGTCAGCCGAGCCATGTTTGATGAGCTGTGGCCCGGCTTCGACGATGACGAGGTGCCGATCGGGTCGATTACCAACGGCGTGCATGCGCGAACCTGGGCGGCGCCGCAATGGCTGCAATTGGGTCGTGAACTGGCCGGGCCGGATTCGTTCGGCGAGCCTGCCGTGTGGTTACGGCTCCAACAGGTGGATGCCGGCCGTCTGTGGTGGATCCGGTCGCAACTGCGATCGTTGCTGGTGGAGGACGTTCGGGTGCGGCTGCGGCACTCGTGGCTGGAGCGCGGCGCATCAGAAGCCGAATTAGGCTGGATTGCAACAGCATTCGATCCGAATGTGCTGACCGTCGGCTTTGCCCGTCGGGTTCCCACGTACAAACGGTTGACCCTGATACTGCGCGATCCGGAGCGCCTGCAAAAGCTGTTGCTCGACCCGCAGCGGCCGATGCAGCTGATCGTCGCCGGAAAGTCGCACCCGGCTGACGACGGCGGTAAGGCGCTCATCCAGCAAGTGGTGCGTTTCGCCGACCGGCCGCAG
>NZ_VTZN01000449.1 GCF_008370645.1 Mycobacterium simiae | reverse complement strand
AACGGCAAGGTGGATCGAAAGGCGCTGCCGGCACCCGAATTCACCCGCACCACACCCTACCGGGCACCGCGCAGTCAGCGCGAAGCGTTGTTGGCGGGGTTGTTCGCCGACGTGCTGGACCTGCCGCAGGTGGGTAGCGACGATGGGTTTTTCGACCTGGGTGGGCACTCGCTAACGGTGACCAGGTTGGTCGCGCGCATTCGTGTCGAGCTGGGTGTGGAGGTGCCGATCCGGGCGGTGTTCGAGGCGCCGACGGTGGCCCAACTGGCGGACTGGCTCGACGCTCACGACGGTCGTGCAACGCGCGCAGCATTGTTGGCCCAACCGCGCCCGGCGCGAATTCCGTTGTCCTGGGCGCAATCCCGGTTATGGTTTCTGCACCGATATGAAGGCCCGTCAGCCACCTACAACATACCCTTGGCGTTGCGGCTGCGCGGAAGCCTCGACGTGGCGGCGCTGCGAGCGGCACTCGCCGATGTGGTGGCCCGGCACGAAAGCTTGCGCACGATCTTCGGCGAGGCCGACGGTGTCGCTCATCAGCAGATTCTGCCTGCCGAGACGGTCCCGCTGATCGTCACCGAGCTGGCGGACGGCATGCCGCTGACCGAGGCGGTGAACCAGGCCGCCGCGCACCACTTCGAGCTGGCCACCGAGACTCCGCTGCGCGCCCAGCTGATCGCGGAGTCGCAGACCGAGCACGCCTTGGTGTTGGTCGTGCACCACATCGCAGCCGACGGCGCCTCGCTGGCGCCGCTGGCCAACGATCTGGCCACCGCCTACACCGCC
>NZ_VTZN01000448.1 GCF_008370645.1 Mycobacterium simiae | reverse complement strand
GCGCGCTGCGGAGTGCATTATCGCCGAGATCGGCGTTGACATGCCACTATTCGGTAGTTGGGCTCGTCTGGCTAGCTGGGCGGGACGCTGCCTGGGGCATCATGAATCGGCCGGCAAACACCAATCGGGTAGGTCGCGTCCGGGTGCGATGTGGCTGGCCGCCACCTTGGCCCAGGGCGGCGAAGCTGCCGGACGTTCCAAGGGCAGCTATTGAGGTGCCCAGTTCCAGCGGCTCCGTGGCCGACGCGGTCATGCCAAGGCGCGCAAGGCCGTCGAGCACTCGATTCTGGTGGCCGCCTACCACGTGCTGGACCGCCAGTTCGCTTATCACGATCTCGGGGCGGACTGGTTCGTGCGCCGCGGGCCGAGGATCGGCGCTGCGGTGAACTTGCCCGTTGATCGTCTCGCGGTCGGAGTAGACCAGGAATCCCTCTCGACGACCCGCGCGCCGAATCCGGTCTCGGCAACGCCGACGTGGCCGAAGAGCAGTAACAGCTAGCTGCAGCTGCCCCACCGGACTGTCATCCGGGCGCACCCGCGGTGCCGTTGCTACCCGCCAGACCGTCGGACCCCGCTGCGCCGGGGGTGTCGGCTACCCCGCCGCGGCCGCCCAGGCCGCCGGCACCTCCGCTACCGGCAGCTCCGCCGGCACCTCCGTTACCGGCTAAGCTGCTGGCGCCCGGCAAGCCAATCAACCCTCCGCGCCCGCCGGCACCACTAGCACCACCAGCACCGAAAAACCCGGCATCACCCCCCCGACCACCAACCTGACCCACACCACCGGCCGCACCA
>NZ_VTZN01000447.1 GCF_008370645.1 Mycobacterium simiae | reverse complement strand
CCCGCGGTGTGGGATCCCGAGGGCACGGTGTTGATCACCGGTGGTACCGGGATGCTGGGCGCGCTTTTCGCCGAACATCTCGTCACCCACTACGGCATCGGGCATCTGCTGCTGGTGTCTCGCAGCGGACCCAACGCTCCCGGGGCCAGCGAGCTGCAAGAGCGTCTGGCCGGGCTGGGCGCCGAGGTGACCATCAGCGCGTGTGATACCAGCGATCCGGCGCAGTTGGCTGCAGCCCTGAACACCATCGCCGCCGATCACCCGTTGACTGCGGTCCTGCATGCCGCCGGTGTCCTGGATGACGCCGTGGTGACCGATCTGAGTCCGCAGCAACTCGATGCCGTCTTGGCCGCCAAAGCCGACGCCGCCTGGCATCTACATCGGCTCACCGCTGAGCGCGATCTGGCCGCGTTCGTCTTGTTCTCCTCGGCGGCGGGAATACTTGGCAGCCCCGGGCAGGCCAACTATGCGGCCGCCAACGCATTCCTGGATGCGCTGGCCCACCACCGCCTCCACACCCAACCCCCGGCCAGCAGTGTGGCCTGGGGCTACTGGCAAACCCCCAGCGGTATGACCGGGCATCTCAACACGACTGATGTGGCCCGCCTGACCAGTGCCGGGATCACCCCCATCACCAACGAGCAGGGCCTGGCCCTCTTCGAGGCCGCACTGACCAGTCAGCGACCGAACCTGCTGGCCAGCCCGTTCAACAGCGGCGCCTTGACCCGCCGCGCACGCCACAACGCCTTGGATCCGATCCTGTCCGCCCTGGTCACCAGCCGCCCCCAAGCCGCCACCGCCAGCCCC
>NZ_VTZN01000446.1 GCF_008370645.1 Mycobacterium simiae | reverse complement strand
TGATTCTGCAGATGGCGGCGCTGCAGCTCGGCGAAATCGAGCACTTCCCCTTCCTCGACCCGCCGGATCGGCGCAGCATCCGCGACGGTGTGCAGCTGCTACAGGAGCTGGGCGCCTTCGACCAGCACGGCGCGATCACCGACCTCGGGCGTCGGCTGGCGCAGCTGCCCGTCGACCCCCGTGTGGGCCGAATGATCCTTCAGGCCGAGACCGAGGGCTGCGTGCGCGAGGTGCTGGTGCTGGCGGCGGCGCTGACGATCCCCGATCCGCGGGAGCGGCCGACCGACCGCGAAGAAGCCGCCCGCCAGCTGCATGCCCGTTTCGCCGACGAGAACTCAGACTTCGTGGGTTACCTGAACCTCTGGCACTATCTTCGTGAGCAGCGTACGGAATTGTTGGGCAATGCTTTTCGGCGAATGTGCCGTGATGAGTTTTTGCACTATCTGCGCATCCGCGAGTGGCAAGACCTAGTCGGGCAGCTGCGCAGCATTGCCCGCGATCTCGGCATATTGGAGTCCGATGAGCTGGTCGAGCCGGCCCGCGTCCACGCCGCGCTGCTTGCTGGGCTGCTGTCACACGTTGGGATGCGCCGCGAGGATGCGCGCGAATACCTGGGCGCGCGCAACGCGCGTTTCCTGCTTGCGCCCGGCTCGGTGCTCACCAAGCGGCCGCCGCGCTGGGTCGTCGTGGCGGAGCTGGTCGAGACCAGCCGCTTGTATGGGCGGATCGCGGCGCGTATCCAGCCGGAGGTCGTCGAACGAGTCGCAGGCGACCTGGTGCAGCGCACGTACAGCGAACCGCACTGGGACGCCAC
>NZ_VTZN01000445.1 GCF_008370645.1 Mycobacterium simiae | reverse complement strand
AATTTCCTCTTTGAACCGAGAAACCAGCAACAAGTTGTAGTCCGATCCCACCGCCAACAGAACGATGACAGACATCGCGAGCACCATGTAATGCAAATCGATGCTGAGAATGTGCTGCCACAGCAGCACGGACAGCCCGAATGAGGCGCCCAGTGACAGCGCGACCGTGCCCACGATGACTGCGGCCGCAATAAAGGAACGGGTGAGGATAAGCATGATAATGAAAATAAGGCACAGCGAAGAAATGCCTGCAATCAGCAGATCCCATTTAGCACCATCGGAGATATCGTAGAAGACGGACGCGGTGCCGGCCAGGTAGATCTTGGCGTCCTCCAACGGTGTTCCTTTGAGCGCCTCTTCGGCCGCCGTGCGAATCGCATTGATGCTCGCGATCCCCTCGGCCGATTGCGGATCTCCACGGTGCAGGATGATGAACCGGGCGGCGTGCCCGTCTGGCGACAGGAACGATTTCATGGCCCGCTGGAAGTCTTTGTTCTTGAAAACTTCGGGCGGCAGATAGAACGAATCGTCGTTTTTGGCGGCGTCGAACGCTTTACCCATGGCTGTCGCGTTATCGCTCATCTCGTTCATCTGATCGTAGAAGCCCGCCATGGTGCTGTGCATGGACAAGATCATGGTCCGCATGGACTCCATGCTCTCGATCATGGGCGGAAACGTCGTGAGCATTTGCGGCATCAGCCGGTCCAGGTTTTTGGTGTCGTTCACCAGGTCGGTCAGTTTCTGGTCGACCTGGTCCAGTCCGTCCAGCGCATCGAATATCGATCGCAGCGACCAGCAGATCGGGATGTCATAGCAGTGCTTTTCC
>NZ_VTZN01000444.1 GCF_008370645.1 Mycobacterium simiae | reverse complement strand
GATCTCCTCTTTGAAGCGCGATACCAGCAGCAGGTTGTAGTCGGAACCTACCGCCAACAGCAGAATGATCGACATGGCCAGGACCATCCAATGCAGTTCGAATTGCATAATGTCCTGCCAAACCAGCACTGAAAGCCCGAACGAGGCCCCCAGTGACACCAACACCGTACCCACAATGGTGAACGCCGCGACGATGCTTCGGGTGATGATCAACATGATGATGAAAATCAAGCTGGCTGCGGCGACCCCCACGATCATCAGGTCCCATCTGGAGCCGTCGCGCATATCCTTGAAGACGGAGGCAGTGCCCGATATATAGAGTTTGGAGCCCTCCAGCGGAGTCCCTTTGATTGCCTCCTTGGCTGCTTTCATTATTGGGTCGATGTGCGAGATTCCCTCGGGGGTAGCTGGATCACCCTCGTGGGAAATGATGAATCGAACCGCGTGGCCGTCCGGCGACAGGAACATATTCATACCCCGCTTGAAGTCAGGGTTGTCGAAAACTTCCGGCGGAAGAAAGAACGAGTCGTCATTTCTGGACGCGTCGAGAGCCTGCCCCATAGCCGTCGAATTCTTGCTCATCTCATCCATCTGGTCATACATCGACGACATCGAACTGTGCATGGTCAGCGTCAAATTCTTCATCGTCTTCATCGCCGCGATCTGGAAAGGTAGCTGGGCAGCCATCTGTGGCATCAAGATGTCCATCTGGTCGAGCTGGCCGGAGAGCTCTTTGACCTTTTCGGCGATCTGGTCGATGCTGTCGAGAGCATCGAAGATAGCCCGCAACGACCAACAGATGGGGATGTCGTAGCAGTGCTTTTCC
>NZ_VTZN01000443.1 GCF_008370645.1 Mycobacterium simiae | reverse complement strand
CAGCAGCGGGCCGGTGTTGCCGAACCCGACGTTGGCGCTGCCGATGTTGCCGCTGCCCAAGTTGAAACTACCGAGGTTGCCGCTGCCCAGGTTGAAGCTGCCGGTGTTGCCGCTGGCCAGGTTAGCGCTGCCGAGGTTGCCGCTACCGAGGTTGAGGTCGCCAACGTTGACGCTGCCCAGGTTTAGCGCGCCGAGGTTTGCCAGGCCGACGTTGAATGTCGTGCTGTCGGTGCCGTCACGCAGCAAACCCGCCAGGCTGGTGCCAACATTGTTTGTGCCGGACACATAGGCTGGTGCCGAGAAATCCAGCGGGCTCGCGTTGGCCCAACCCGACACGCTGTTGCCCAGGTTTGCCAGGCCCGATTGCAATGCGCCCAGATTTCCGAAGCCGGAATTGCCGAGACTACCCGAAGAAATGTTCTGTAGCCCCGAATTATTGGTGCCAATGTTCAAAAAGCCGGACGAGCTGCCGGTGCCGCTGTTGAAGAATCCCGACGATGGAACGGTTGAGGAGTTCCCGAAGCCTGGTGTCGCGGGAATGTCAACGAGTGGGATACGGATGGGGCCGAGCCCAACGATTCCGTCGATATCTATCACGGTCGACCCATCGGCGTTGCCGATGTTCATGGTCACCGCGGGATTGACGATGTCAAGCACGATAGGCGAAACCTTTACGGGGCCGATAAAGCCAAAGACCGTACTGTCAAGGGCGTCAAACTTGACTGGGTCAATTGCGAAAGCCCCTATATTGACCGGGGTGATGGACGCGGTGACGGGAATATTGACGGGGATCTTGACGCCCAGGAATGCGGGTATTTCGGGAATCGTG
>NZ_VTZN01000442.1 GCF_008370645.1 Mycobacterium simiae | reverse complement strand
CGCGGAATCACACTGGGCCGCGACTGCACCACATGCGGATTAGCCCCGCCCCGACCCATCATCCCGCCAGGCATCCCCGCCCCCGCACCTCCCATGCCCATCGGCATCGGCATCATTCCCATGCCGGTACCGGCCCCGGCCGCCTGTGCCAACTCCGCCGGCATGGCGCCCAACCCGGCCATCGCCGCACTAGAAATCCCCTTAGGCAGCGACCCCTCCCACGTCGGGGGCACCGACATCGCCCCCACCAACCGCGCCTTCCCCAACTCCGCGCCCAGCCCCGCACCCAGACCCGCACCCCCACCGCCGAGGCCCTTCAGCGGATTGACATCACCAACAAACTTGGGCGCATCCACCAACTCTGCCGCGGTCGCCGCACCCGCCAACCCCGCCGCATTCGCACTCGACTGCCCGGCCTGCAGCAACGGCCCAATCAACATGCTGGCCGGCATCGCCATAGACTGCGCGACCTGCATCCCTAACTGCACCGGCACCGACGACGCCAGCGACTGCACCCCCGTCACCACACCCGGAGCCACCGCCACCACACCCTGCACCGCCGGAGACACCGCCGCCGACACCCCGCTCGCCAACCCGCTCACCTGCGCACCCACCTGCCCCGCCAACCCCGCCAAATCCAGCGGCGGGGCACTAAACGGCAGCAAGGAGGCCGCCACCGCCGCCGCCCCCGCGTCATAACCGACCATCGCACCCACATCCTGGGCCCACATCTCCACATAATCGAACTCCGTAGCCGCAATCGCCGGAGTGTTCTGCCCCAAAAAATTCGTCGCCACCAACGCACCCAGCAACACCCGATTAGCCGCCACCGC
>NZ_VTZN01000441.1 GCF_008370645.1 Mycobacterium simiae | reverse complement strand
GGTCAACGCCCCGGCGGTCGGGAAACCGCCGGCCAGCTCGGCGGCCAGGTCGATCAGCGCCAGCTGGGTGCGCCGGCGCAGCGCCGCGAAGTCCAGCGTGGCCGCATCGCGCAGGTGGGCATCCCACGGGATGGTCTTGACCGCGTGCACCCGCGACCCCAGGGTGTGGGTGACATGGGTGAGGAATTTGCTGTTGGCGCAGCGGTAGGCGTCGTTGAGCACGATCACCGACCGCTTGAGCAGCTCGTGGCCGTTGCGGGCGGCCAGCCAGTCCAGCGTGGTCTCCACCGCCAGGCCGCCGTCGACGTTGCACGACCCCACGACCATCAGCGCGTCGCTGGCCGACAGCACCGCCGGGATCACCTGGTGCTCGATCTCCGCGCCGCAGTCGACCAGCGCGAGCTGGTAGAAGCGGCGGGTGCGGGCCACGGTGGCGGCGAACGTCGCCGGGGTCAGGGCCAGCGGGTTGGCCACGTTCTGGTTGCCGGTCAACACCTCCAGGCCCTGCTTGTTGCGCCCGGTGTAGGCGCGCGCCTTGGGGTACTCGACGAGATCCTCGGCGGCCAGGAATTCCCGCACCGAGGCCGCCGCCTTGGGATCGATCAGCCGGCCCAGCCCGCCGTAGGTGGGGTTGGCGTCGATCGCGATGACCGGCTCGTTGCGCAGCGTGCCGAACACGCTGCCGACCGCGGCGATCATCCGGGTCTTGCCGACCCCGCCTTTGACCGACACCGCCGCGATCTGGTAGGTGCCCGGGATGTTGGCCTTGATGCGCTCCTGCTGGTCGCGCAGCGTCCGCTCGGCCGGGCCCGCGCCGAGGTTCACCAGGTGCCGGG
>NZ_VTZN01000440.1 GCF_008370645.1 Mycobacterium simiae | reverse complement strand
GCCGGGCAGGGTGGCTTCCTGGCTGCGGCGCAGGATGTCGGCGGCGTGGTCTTGATCGGGGACGCTGAGCGCGTCGTGTGCGGCCCGTGCCAGGTCGCCGGCGCTGGCGTAGCGGTCCTCGGGTTTTTTAGCCATGCCGCGTGCGATCACCGCGTCGAGTGCCTTGGGGATGCCGGAGCGGGCGGCGCTGGCCTGCGGGATGGGGTCCATCAAATGGGCGGTGACCAAGGTGGTGGCGCTGTCGGCGCGGTAGGGCGGGGACCCGGTTAGGCACTCGTAGAGCACACAGGCCAATGCGTAGATGTCAGCGCGGTAGGTGACCTCGTCGTTTGAAAATCGTTCGGGGGCCATGTATTTCCAGGTGCCTACGGCGGTGCCCAGTTGGGTCAGCTTTTCGTCGGTGGTGGCGCTGGCGATGCCGAAGTCGACCAGGTACGCGAAGTCGTCGCGGGTGATCAGCACGTTGGGCGGTTTGACGTCGCGGTGCATCACCCCGGCGGCGTGCGCGGCGTCTAGCGCGGAGGCGATGTGGGTGATGATGGCCACCGCGCGCGGCGGGGTGAGCGGTCCGTAGCGCTTGAGGATGTTGTCGAGGTCGGTGCCCTCGATCAGGCGCATCTCTAGGTACATTTGCCCGTCGATTTCGCCGTAGTCGTGGATGGGTACGACGTGGGGTTCCTGCAAACGCCCGGCGATGCGGGCTTCGCGCTTCATTCGCTCGCGAAACACCGGGTCCTTGCTGAATTCGGCGGTCATCAGCTTGACCGCGACCGTCCACTCCTTCACGGTGTGCTCAGCCTCATAGACCTCGCCCATCCCGCCCCGGCCCAGCAGCCG
>NZ_VTZN01000044.1 GCF_008370645.1 Mycobacterium simiae | reverse complement strand
CTCAAAGAATTTCGCGACACTCTGTCAAGATCTTGGAGTTACCCAGTCGATGGGTGGTGTCGGGTCAAGCCTCTTAACCGGCTAATCGTAGGGAATCTGCTGGTAGGAGATTCGATACGCAGTGTGTTGATGCTTGCTTCGCTGCGACATGACGGATACATCTGTTGCTATGCAACCCGCGGATTCTGACCTGAGGCTCGAAGACTCGGTCGGCTGGCGACTGGCCGGTCCTGCCGCGGGTCGGTACGGACTGGTCAACGAGTACCTGGGGTATCTCGCGGATCGGAACTACTCGCCGAAAACGGTGCGCGCGTACGGGTTCGACTTGTTGGCGTTCTGCCGCTGGTTGGAAAGCGAGGACGCCGCGCTCGGTGAGGTGGACACGGATACGTTGCTGCGTTTCCTGGCGGCATGCCGGGAGGCGCGGCTGCCCGGGCGGCCGGGTCCCAACGTTGTCACCATGGCGGGTCGGCCAGCGGATGCGTATGCGGCCACAACGATCAACCGCCGGTTGGCGGCGATCTCGGGCATGTTCGCGTTTCGCGCGATGCGGGACCCAGACCAGCCGAATCCGGTCCCCAAAGGCCGGGAGGCGCGGCGGGTGGTAGCCGGAGAGAAGACCGGACTGCTGGGTCATACGGTGCGCAAACCGCGGCCCCGGTCCACGCTGCGGCTTCGGGAACCCAAACGGCTGCCGCGGCCGTTGACCAGCGCGCAGGCAGGCGAACTACTGGAAAGTCTTCGTAGGTGGCGGGATCGGGCAATCGCCGGGTTGATGCTGTACTGCGGGCTGCGCTCATGCGAGGTGCTTGCCCTGGATGTGACCGACGCCGACATCGGCGGGCGTTGGCTGCGGGTGTGGGGCAAGGGCAGTAAGGAACGCCGGGTGCCGCTGGATGTTGACGTGGCCTGCGCGATCCAGGTGTATCTGCTGACCGAACGCCCCGAATCCGACAGCCGCCGAATGTTGCTCGTCGCGAAAGGCCCGAGCCGCGGGCAGCCGCTGACCGCGGCCGGGCTGCGCACGATCTTCCGCTACCACCGACAGGTCACCGGGATCGTCGGCGGGCATCCGCACGCGTTGCGGCATTCGTTCGGCACCGCCTTGGCCGAGCCCGGCGTCGACCTCACGGTGATGCGGGATCTGTTGGGACACACACACCGACACCACGGCCCGCTACATCCATTTGGCACCGACCCGGGTGAAGGAGGAATTCGATGCTGCCCGCGCGCGTATCCGCGACCGCGACCGACCCGCAGGAAGTGTATGACGCCTACCAGGCGCATCTAGCCCGCACCGGTCGCGGCAACACCGCATACGACAGCGCCGCGCGCTCGTTTCTGCGGCGCTGGCCCGAACCGCGGAAGTGGGCCGATGAGCCGCTGGCGGTGCGGTGCTCGGCCAACGGTTCCACTCGTCCGATGATTACCTTCTTGATGCTGTATGGGTTCGTCCGGCCGGGCTACGACTATCTGCTCGAACGCAAGATCTCGAGCCTGTGGCGCGAGATCGACGTTTCCCCGATCGGCGCCGATCTGACTCGATTTTCCGCTACCGCAACCCAATTGGGGTTCACCGAACGAGTCCGCTCGGCGACCGGCTCGCAGGCGCCGGCGCGGCTGCTGATCCAGACCGGCAAACGTCTCGACCAGCTCACGGCCGAGGATCTGGACGAGTTCGCCGCGGCATGCCGGGACCGCCAGGCCCGTACCGGCGCCGGCTGGGGACACTACAAGGCTGCGCTCAGCAACACCCACCTGGTGCTGTTCCACCTAGCCATCCTGCCCACACCGCCACGCACCGGCGGACCGGTGCCCTTCGCCGACCGGTTCGCCGGGATCACCGAACCGATCGCGACGGCGATGATCGCCTACCTCAACGCCAAGAAAGCGACCTGCACCCGCAAGACCGTCTGCAGCCTGTCCACCCGGCTGATGCACTTCGGCCGGTTCCTCACCGCCACCGACCCCGGCCTGACTCGGCTCTCACAGCTGGACCGGCGTCGCCACATCGAACCGTATCTGAGCGCGCTCGTCGACACCGTGAACACCAAGACCGACGGTGTGATCAGCGCCGCCGAACGTTCCCGCCGGGTGCTGGCGTCGGGAAATTTCCTGTCCGACATCACCGAATGGGGCTGGGCCGACACCCCGGCCCGGCGGCTGGTGTTCCGTGGTGACATCCCGCGGCTGCCGCAGCCGTTGCCGCGGTATCTGCCCGTCGACGCCGACCGGCGACTCACCGAGGCCCTGCGAGCAAGCGACTACGAACTCGCAGCATCCGCGCTGCTGCTGCAGCGGTCCTGCGGGCTGCGGATCGGGGAATCGCTCAACCTCGAACTGGACTGCGTGCACGAAATACCCGGACACGGAACCTGGTTGAAGGTGCCGCTGGGCAAACTCGACACCGAACGGATGATCCCGCTCGACGAGGAGACCGTCGAGCTGATCGACCGGATCGCCGAGATCCGGTCCACTGGCAGGCCGCTGCCGCATCCCCGCACCGGCCGACCCGCCCAATTCCTGTTCACCCGACACGGACACCGCCTGTCCCAGAACGCGATCCGAGAAGAACTCGACCGCGCCGCCACCACTGCCGGACTCGACCACATCACCCCACACCAACTGCGACACACCTACGTTATCTGTACTGGTCAACGCCGGAGTATCCCTGCAATCGCTGATGGCGCTCCTAGTCGAACACCACCGCCGATCCAGCACACCTACCAGCCCGCTCGAACGCCTCGACGAAAACGTCGCCACCCTCCGCATCGCCATCGAAGAACTCGCCCACCGAATCCGACGCCACGAAGAACAAATCCGACGCCTTAACCGGTTAACCGCCCATCCATCCACAGATTAGCCGGATAAAGTGCCGATAACGCGCTCGCCGAATCCTTCAACGCCTCGCTCAAACGCGAGATCCTGCAGGACCGCAGCCACTGGCGCGACGCTGCCACCTGCCGCCGTGAAGTGTTCCGCTGGCTGGCCCGCTACAACATCCGACGACGGCACTCCCGATGCCGTAATTCCACTCCGGCCGCCTACGAAAACAACCACACAACCGCTACGCTGCCACAAGCGGCGTAACGACAAATCCCGTGTCCACTACATGGGGGCAAGGCCCCGATTCGACTGGCCCGGAACTTCCAACGGGCCGACCGAAGCGATCAACAGTCGCCTCGAACACCTCCGGGAATCTGCTTGGGATTCCGCAATCTCACCAACTACATCGCCAGATCGCTACTGAAACCGGCGGATTCAAAACCCAACTACACCGTGGATTATGAAGAGCCCCATGAGGGTCGTCGGGACAAGACCCTGAACAACGCCTGATTCGCTACGAAATTCAACCGTGGACAACGAATCTCAAAATGTGAGGTGTTTCGCAGGCAGCTTGCATGGGCTAATTGCCGGCATGTTTGAGTGGCTGTGAACAGCCTCGGCGGAGCAGGGCCTGCAGCGACTGCGGCGTCGCGACGAGCTCGGCGACCGGTTCGACACCCAGGTCGATGGTCGGATAGTCCGCCAGATAATCCGCATAGGAGCGGTTACCTAATCTCATGCCTAAGCTGACCCACGCATCTATCACCGACCACCGTCGTGGATGCTGCTTCGCCCAGTCGCTTCGATCCAGCCGATGCTTCCACTCTGCGATATCGACTGCATCGCATGCGAATTCGCTAAGAAACTCCGCGTATGCCACTGGCTCGCCGCGTATCACGGTAATTCCTCGTCCCAGCTCAGCGGGTCCTGCTAATTCTGGCAGCAAGCCCAAAATGGCGTGCGCGGCGGCTCGGCCGGTGGTGACCTCTTCCGTCAAGGTCAACGAAGGGTAGGTCCGCAACCCAAGGCACGCATCAACGACTGAGACCAGAATGTCGGTGGACTCGCGCAATTGGTAGGTCGTGCCCAGCACCCGGGGCAGGCGCACGATAGTGAAGTCGAGTCCAAGCGGCGATCCGACCACGATCAGCTCTGCGAGCGATTTGGATGCCGCATACGGATAAGGCGCATCGCGAGGGTCAGTGACCCGCGCCATCGTGATGTCCGCGTTGACAACGAATGTGGACAAATGGACCATCCTCGCGCCATGGCTAGCGCATGCCTTAGCGATCACGGAAACGAGATCCAGGTTGGCCAAACGAAGCTCGCGGTAGGGCACCACAACGTGGGTATTGCCAATGCAATTCACGACGGTGCCAGCGCCTCGTATCAGGCTGTCGAGTTGTGCTGAGCCGACCTCACCAGCGAGATGTTCGATGCGGATGCCGTCAACGCCGCGCAAAGCCGCCCATGGATCTCGTTCGGGAAGCTCTGATCTCGTGGCAAGCACCACCTCGGGACGCAGCACTCCCGACCGCCGCAGGTCAAGGATCGCCTGGGCGAATCCCGTCCCGAGAATTCCGGAGGCGCCCAGCACGACGATTGGCCGGTCTCCGTCGCGCTTGGACTGAACTACGCTCGATGCGTCAGCGGGGCGTTGCTCCCATAAGACGGCAACATCGCTTTCTATTTCGGCAGTAGTCTCAACGTCCATCCATCCGTGAACTGTCGGCACGGCATCGGCCAGGTTCGCGGCAGTATCAGCACTGATCAAATCGAGCAGCGTGAGGTGCCGATCGAGATACTTGCGAGTGTCCGGGAGGATTCTAATGAGATCTAATGAGCCGATCCCTCGGCCGAGCAGAGATGAGTCCGGCCGGATCTCGCTGCCCAGCTGGCGACTCCAGATTTCCGCAAGGCCGGCCGCCTTTTCAGCGGCTTCGGCATCGCTTCGCGCAGCATCGACACTGTGAGGCATTGCCTGCAAGTTGTCACTGTCGACCTTCCCGTTGGGCTTCCTCGGAATATGCGGAACGCCAACGACGAAGAACGAGGACACTCGCAACCTCAGCAAAATGCGCCTGATGCGTGCCGCGGCCGCGGTGTCCTCGGCGCCTTCGCGGGTCCGCTGGGTCTCGAACCACACCCCTAGACCATTCCCTAAACCAATCTTGTGGAGCTCGACCGCGATATCGGATATAGCGGGGTCCGCGGAGATGCGGCTGGTTACCTCAGCGATGTCGATACGCCTGCCCGAGATTTTGACGATGGCGTCTTTGCGTCCGGAGAGGACCGGAAATCCCTCGGCATCAACAGTGACCCGGTCAGCAGTTGCGAACGCGCGCCGTTGCGAGCCGTCAGGGGTCGTCACGGTGCCGAAGCTAGGCGCGTCGACGCCGAGGTATCCAGCGGCCACCAAATCCCCTACGATGACAACTTCGCCGAAGGCGACGAACACCGTATTCGGTACTAACGGACGGCCCAACCTGAGTCGAGCGGCGCCTGCGGCGGTGGCCCCGTCGCCGACGATCGGCAAGTAGCTGACGATAACTGTCGCCTCTGTCGGGCCGTAGCTCGATATTAATGAAATGCTGGGTACCGCAACAGAATCGATCCATTTGTCCACGGCTCTGGGTCGAATAGTCTCACCGCCGATGACAATCTGCCGCAGCTGCGAGCAGCGGATTGCGTCGAGGGCGTCGCCATCCTCGCACAAGAGATGCCACACAGCGGTCGGCAGATCGAGAATAGTCGGCTTGTGCGCGACGAGATCTCGGGCGAGCGCATCCAGGTCACCCATCCGCATGGCGTGAGATCGGACCAGCTCCGACCCGCAGGCCGCGCCACCAAAGATTTCCTCGACGCTGATATCCGATGTCAACGGAGCGCATTGAAGGATGGTGTCGTGCGTTCCCCATCCATAGGCGTGTCTGACCGCAGCGCAGAACAGTGCGAGCGAACCGTGTGAGATTCGGACGAGCTTGGGTCGCCCGGTCGATCCAGAGGTCGGCATGATGTACGCCGTTTTGGCGCCGAGCAGGTCGTCTTGTCTGACCTGCTCGACCCGCTCGTGAACCACTTGCCGTAACGTGGCATCCACGACCACCGGGAGCCGGGTGGCGGACACGTTGACCACACGGACCGACACATCTCCGCCGTGACCCGCAATCGAGTCCGCTCGCCGCGCAACGTCTTCGGTGCTGTCGCACACGCTGTAGCCGCAGCCGGCGACATGGCACGCGAACAACAGATCGATAGTCTTGTCCGTGCCGTCGTCGGCGAACACCAAGACGTCGCCCGGTACGGCGCCGCTGGCAGCCAACCAGGCGACCCACTGGTAGGCGTAACAACGCCGGTCCAGAATCTGGCTAACGCCCCCTGGTGCGTCCAAAAACCATGCCGACGCTCTCGGCTGGTTCGATTGGGTTGGCGCATCGCCTAGGCAGCATGCCCCCTCCGGGCTGATCCGCAACCACTCGTTGACGCTCATGGCGAGCGGCTGATCCCACAGCGACACCATCGATTCCAATGTCGCAGTGATTCGTTCGGCGACCCCTGGATGCGGGTTGTGCTTGGGAAGATCCGCCCGGTTCCAAATAGCCAGATTCAGTGCGCGCTGGTCTTCGTCCAGAACACAGGCCACCGTCATGCCCTCGACCGGACCGATAGCCGTCGCAACCGGTGTTTCTGCCAAGAAAGGGCGAAGGCCGGGTGCGCATGACTCGCGGATGAAATTCAGGGTCAATGCCTCGATGTGGGAGGTCCGGTTTATCGCCAAAAACATTCGGCGATAATGCTCCTCGCGAAGCCACCGGCGTCTTACGGCCTTGACATAGCTTTTGTCCAGTGCGCGCACGACATCCTGCACCGACGCGAATGGAGCAAATTGGACCGAGTGCGCTACCGAGTTAACCAGGCAGGTCGCGACATCCAATTCGGGATCGCCGAACCGGTTGTCCACTGCGTACACTAACAGGCTCTCAGTGCTCTGCCGGAGGCTGGCGTCCACCGCCACTGCAGCTGCTGCCACCAGCACGTTGAGCGGGACCTGCTTCTCCTCCGACAAATTCATAAGCGAGTCAAATGCCTGGCCGCAGAACGTTACTGACTCGCTCAATACAGCCTTGGTCGCAGTCCCGCGAACGTTGCTGGAGGCGGTACCGTGCGCGCCATTGCGGGCCTCGTCGGTGAGCTCCCGCTGCACCACAGCGGCAAAGCGCTGCAGCGACTTCTCCACCTCAATCGCCTCACGACGGTGTGCCTCGGACAACTTAGCTAAACCGTCGCTAAGACAAGGGATCTCGGCTGACTTGCCGGCCACCAGGTATCGCGCCAAATCGGCTTCAATAATACCCGTCGCGCCGCCATCGACCAAAATGTGGTGGGTGAAAACGTCGAGGCCGGACACCTGGCCGCGCTCGTCGGTACGCACGGTATAGCGCACGAGCGGCTTAGCGAAGATGCTGCCAGACCACATACGCGTTAATTCTTTGTCACTGTCCGTCGACTGGTGCGGATCGTCTGGCCGCACGCGCACGACGTCGCCGAACTTCAGCTGCAGCAAAAGATTTGGGTAGTCGGTGCCCCTCGCGGGTGCCCCGAGAACGCACAATTGAATGGGATTCTTGAGTATCGTCGCCTCCAGAGCAACGAGAAATCTCGACAATTCCAGCGGGTGAAACCGATAGCTCTTGCCGATCAGATACAACGTGGGATCGCTATCCTGCAACACCCCGTTGTAGATGTTCTGTTGAGACCTGCTCAAGGGAACGCGATCTACCCGACTCTCTTCAGGCGCGTCCACTCGAGTTCTCCAGCTCCCGAGCCCAGCCCGCAATCGACAGGTTTTCCGCCAATCGGGACGGCAGATCAGATCCTCGGTCAACGCCAAGTTGCTTCATCAGAAGGACGAACCTAACCGAGTCCAGCCCCAGGTCCCTGAGATCGGTGGCATCGCCGTCGATGAGGTCCGTTTCGTCGACGTACAACACTGCGCAGACGGCGGCAAGAATTCTGTCCCGCATCGTCTCAGCCACGAACGACCATCCCGGCTTTGTCGCCGGTGATTGCCGCTGCCAGCGATGCCCGCATGACTTTGCCGGACTGCGTGCGCGGAATATCCGCGACGATCACGATTGTTGACGGGCGCGCCATAGCCTCTGACTCTTGCCGGTAACGAGCCGCAATCGATTGCTTGAGCCTGCGAACTTGCGACTCGTCCAGATCGGCCGACGGGATCACGGCCAGGCCAACAAGCGCCCCGAACTCGGCGTCGGGGATCTCATAACATGCGGCCTCGCGCACGCCCAGCACGCTCGCTGCGATGCGGTCGACCTCATCGGGTGCGATGTTCACGCCGCCGGAGATGATCATCTCCGAAGACCGTCCCTTGATGTAGAAAAAACCGTCATCGTGTCGCTCCAAGAGGTCACCGGTGTTCACCCAGCCGTCAATCAGGACCTGCTGGGTTCGGTCCGGATTGTTCCAGTAGCCCAGCATGTTCGCCGGCGATTTAATCCACAGCGTGCCGAACGGGGCAGAAGGAGCAGCGCCCGGCACGGTGGGACCATCGTTGTCCTTTTCTGCCAGATAAACCTCCACGCCAGGGTACGGACGTCCCACGGCACCCGCCTCGATCTTGGAGATTGAGCCTTCATCAGTTGGCAGACATAAAGCGGTGCAACCTGTTTCGCTCAGACCGTAGACCTGTGCGGTGTGAACACCAGTGGCTTCGATGAATCGAACATCGGCGGCGATTGCTCGGGAGCCGCCGTACCCGAGTTGTCGCAGTGATGGAACCGTCGAGTTTGCGGACTTCAGTTCGGAAACCAGCTTCGAAAGAAGGGTCGGAACTAGGCACGTCGTCGCGACTGCGTTCGTGTTGAGAATTTCCAGCAGAGAAGAGGCGTTCTCACCTCCGGTGATGCACAAGCCTCCGCGCATCAAACACGTGAGTATCCACCAGAGTCCGCCGATATGTGTGGCCGGCAGCGGGGAGTATGTGGTTTCACCATCGACCCAGGTGACCCAGTTCAGGCCCGCTGCTCGCAGAATATCCGGGATGGCAAAGAAGGTGCGATTGGCCAGCAGCACGGCCTTTGGCTCGCCGGTCGTACCGCTGGTGAAGATCATCGCCAGCGGATCATCAGCGCCGTGGTCGGAGGTCCAGGCGAGACTATCGGCGTCCGCATCTTCGCTGTATACCAAATCCTTGGCGCCGCTGGGCATATCAACCGTCATCGTGGGTATCGAGCGGACAGCCTCGGGCAGAGAGCAAGACCCGATTCTGCTCTTTGGCGCGATGAGAATCGCAGCAGGGTCCGTGATTTGACAGAATCGATCGATGGTTGCGGGCGGAAGATTGCCGTCCACCATGACGGCGATCGCCCCTAACTTCGCACAGGCTAGCACCGACACGTATGTCTCAGGACCGTTATCCGAAATGACAAGTACCCGGGCTCCGCGCGACACCGAACGAGCATGCAGGGCTGTGGCAAGCCGATCCACTTCGGCGACGAGTTCGGCGTATCGGAGTGCGCTGGTGCCGTCGCAGCGGCGCAGAGCGATTGCCTCAGGGCGCTGCCGCGCCTGCTCCACGACCCGTTGCAGCACGGTAGGCGGTAAGTAGGGCATAGCGGTAAACTGCTCTCCTGCCAGCTAATTAAGGGATGTTGAAGACCGCTAGTTCGAACTCACCGGATGCGGCCCCACCAGTCTCGTCCCAGAACTCGATGGCGCAAGGGACCAAAAGATAGCGCAACGATCGCTCGATGATCTGGAAATCCTGCGATTGCAGGCGTGCGGAAAATTTCTGGGGGTTGATCGGCTTTCTGAATCGCGATGAGGTGCTCTTGATCAACATGCTGGAGAGCTGGTGATGACAATAATCTGAAATCGACCATCCGTGGAAGGCGGGAATATCATCATTGATGACGGCCGGCGCGAAAGCGCTGTAAGCCAGTTGATTAAAACACAGAATCAGTTCCACCGCATTGAAGTGCCCGGTGCTCCGAATGTACGCGGATTCGTTAATCTTAAAATTGCCGTACGCAACTACCGAATTTGCGTTGGACTTCGATTCTGCGTCGATGAGATAGCGGCATCCCTTGTAGGAATAGGGCTCAAGTACTTTGCTCAGCACATCCTCCGCGATCGGAACCGTCGGTGCCGACTCCACCTCGGTTTGCAGGGGACGGGTCAAGTCGGTGGAGCTCATGCCGCGTATCCCGGTGTCTTGAGGCCATCCAGCATGGTCAGCCGGTAGGTCGTCAGCGTGCCGGCGGCGGTGCCGTGCTTTGCTCGGTGCATGAGCACTCGGTTGTCCCACAAAATGATGTCGCCGACCTCGTAGTGTTGAGTATGTATTAACGGTGATTTGTACTCAGGATCGAGCTGTCCCGTTGCCGCCATAAGTTCTTGCAGTACGGTGGGGTCAAGCAGGTTCCCGTCTTTGTCCTCGATCGAAGTCGTGCCGGTCGCGCAAATATAAAGAATCTCTTCCTCGGTCTTCGGGTGCTTGATCACCGTAGGCCACTTTATTGGAGGGGTGGTCCGGTTGATCTCGTCCCAGACTTCTCCGATCGGCTTATAAACGTCCTGCGGACGAATCTTGATGTGGCGTCGCGGATCGTGGGTACTGAACGTTCCGCGGACCGGGTCTTTTTTAGCCGGGGGAAGCGACTCCCAGACCTTATTGAGATCGATAAAATAGGTCCCGCGATCGTGTCCAGGCACCGTCAGCGGCAGCACCATGGAGAACGCGAAAGGTTCCGGCATGAACATATAATCGATATGCCAGAACGCACCGGTTTTCGGAACACCTTGGCCTTCCTCGGTAGAAGAAACAAAGATTTCCGGATACTCCTTGTGATGATAAATGGGTTCGTAATACGGAACGATCTCTCCGATTATTCTGCCGAGCTGGATAAATTGTTCCGGAGATGGATCGACGTCTTTGAGAATAACGAGCTTGTTCGTGTATACTATTTCGCGGATTTCGTCGGTAGATATATTGCCCAGCTCATCGGGGTCAACGCCTGTGACTTGCGCACCGAGTCCTTCGCCTTTCACATTGAGCGCCATTGATTCTTCTCCTCATTCACTGCTGTTGGTGTTTCGGTCAAGTGCGGCCATATGAGCTATCAGGCGCGGCCACGAGAAATTGTCTATTCGTTTATTCGTGTTTCTTCTGGGTAGGTTGTGTTCCAGGTAAGTGGGAGAAGGGGGACGGCGTTACTGGTGCTGTCGAACGATAGTTGGATTGTTCCGGCGGGCGTGGGGGTGCTGGCCGGTGCGGTGCCGGCAAAGCCGAGGGTGCCGGCGCCCTGGCTACCTGCTGCGTGGGGAGCCGGTTCGCGCTGGGCGGCGGCATCGATAGTGGGGGATGTGGTGGCGTTGACTTCCAGGAACTCGTCACGGTAACCGCGGATCCCGACTTTGTCCCTGCTGCGCTTTCTGCGGTAGCCGCGGACGGTGCCGGTTCGTACGGCGGTGGCGGCCGCGGTTACGTCAATGGCGGTGTCCGCCGACTTGGTCCTGGCCGTGGGGTCCGAGCTGACGCCGGGAGGGGCTAGGCCGGGCGCAACGTAGCTGATGCCAGGTGGGGTAGGTGGGCTACTAGTCGGGGCCGCGGTGGATGCGCTGGGTGCTGTGTTGTTGATGGGTGAGCTCGCGCTGGACGCGGCCGCCGTCGCCGGTGTTGCCCCAACAGTAGGGTTGACGTCAGCTTGCGGGCGCTGGCTGGATTCGGCGGGAATGGGATGGGGCCCGGCTGCGGGGTCTCGGTGCAGCAAATAGGTGAGCGCGCTGAGGGCGCTCAAGGCGCTCAGGGCTGGGGTGAAAAATGGAAGTAGGAGCAGACCATACGAGGCGTAGTAGGGGTACCAAAAAAAGTCATACAATTGTAAAGCAATAACGGCAAGAACAATGGCAACAGCGGGGCTGAATCCGAATCGTTGGAAGAATTCTAGAAAATACTTGTAGGGGTTGGCTATAAAGTCGAATATATCCTTCACCAATTGAATAATCCAACTCGGTAGAGTCTGCTGGACACTTTGGGCCGCGCCGCCCGGTGCGAGGATGGGTGGCGCCGGCGGGATGGATGGTATTGCCGAGGCCGCGCCCTCCGTGGTGGCCTGATACGTGGCCATGGTGTCGGCGGCTTGAATCCACATACGGACGTAATCTGCTTCGTTGAGGGCGATGGGCATGGTGTTGATGCCGAAGAAGTTGGTCGCGACCAGGATTCCATGAATTGCGTGGTTGGCGGCCAGTTCTGCCGGGGTGGGCATGGTGGCTACAGCACCGCTATAGGCGGCGGCCGCCATGACATGCTGTGCGGCGGTGAGTTCGCTATCGATCGAGGATTGCTCGAGCCAGGCAAGGTACGGAATATGCGCAGCCACATATTGGGTAGCGCCGGGCCCCTGCCAGCTGTCGGCCTCGACCTCGGCCAGCAACTGGGCCAAATCGGCAGCCGCCATTCGGTACTGATTGCTGAGCTCTTGCCACTGCGCGGCCGCGGCAAGCAGCGATCCCGGACCCTGCCCTGCACTGAGAAGAGCCGAGTGCACCTCGGGGGGCATGGCCATCCATATCGGGGTTGTCAGGACTCACCCCTCCTTGCGCAACGCGTTGAGTGCGCTACCGTTTTGGACACACGCCGCCTCGCCTTACCTCTCGAATTAGTCGGCCAGCGGGTGCAGAAAGTTCCGAGGTGTCTGAGCTGTGACCGTATCTCGGCACTCCGCTGACACCAAGGTCGCGGCTAATAGGTTCTGGGACAGTTACTGGGTTGCGTCAAGCGGCGCCCTCCGCATGAGGTTAGCGCCGAGATGCGTGGTCTGTTGACCTACCGCAGTTCGCGGATTGCCGGAGAGTTTCACGAAAATCTGCGCTATATATAGTGCATCCATGCCAGTCATTGATGCCCGTCATCTCGACGGCATATCCGAGACCGCGCTGCTCACGTTGTATCAGCGAGCAACCGAGGCCGCCCGGCCTGACGGCATCATCGACGACCCGATGGCTATCGCCTTGCGCGACAGTATCGGTTATGACTATCAGCACTTCGGGCGTACCCACCAAGCTACTGCACTGCGAGCTTTGGTGTTCGACAACGCCTCCCGCAAATACTTGCACACCCATCCTCGTGCCACCGTGGTCGCGCTGGCGGAAGGGCTGCAAACCAGCTTCTGGCGCCTCGACAATGGCGAGTTGACTTGGCTTTCAGTGGATCTGGAACCGATCGTACGGCTGCGCCAGCAGCTGTTACCGGTTAAGAACCGACTGCAATACTGCACCCAATCCGCGTTCGACTACTCCTGGATGGACCAGGTCGATGACTCCAACGGAGTGCTTATCACCGCCGAGGGCATCTTCCAGTACATGCAGCGCCCTGCCGTATTCGGCCTGATCGCCGCGTGCGCCAGACGCTTTCCCGGTGGCCAGTTGGTTTTCGACAGTATCCCATGGTTGTTGAGCGTCTATTCGCGGCGACGCGGCTTCAAGCTGAGTGCGGACTATACGGCGCCTCCAATGCCGTTCTGGTTCACCGCCAACCAGTATGACGAACTACGCGCCATCCCCGGCGTCCGGGCGGTGCGCGAGCTGCCGGCTCCACCGGGACGTGGCAGGTTCCTCCGGTGGGCCATTCCGATTCTCTACAGGCTGCCTCGGGTGGACCGGCTCCGGGCCCCCGTGACGCTGGTCGAATTCGGATGATGAGCAGTTATTCAACCGGCGCTGGGCTCAACAAATCCCTCGCGCGGCAACCGTGGGTCGCTAGCCTCCCGGAGTTGAATACATACGGACCACGCCTTGAAGGTATGGCGTCGCGTGTGGAATTGCCGGGTTTCGACCAGGACTTGGAAGTGGCGACCTCCAGGGAACAGCCCGCCGGTGTTGAGCGACTATAAGAATATGGATTGTGAGGTTGCCCGCGAGGCGCTGTCGGCGCGGCTCGACGGCGAACGAGAGCCGGTACCCTCGGCGCGGGTTGATGAGCACCTATCCGAATGCGCCGCTTGTCGCGTGTGGTTTGAGCAGTCTGCCAGGCAAGCTCGCGATTTACGTCGTCTGGCTGAGCCGCGGCCGGCGACCGGACCCGCTGGCGTTATCGCCGTTGGATCGGTCGGCCGTCGGCGACAAGTCTCGCGGATGAGCTGGCAGTGTTGGGCGCTGCTGTGTGTGGGCATCGCGCAGGTCGCCATGGGAATCATGCAGGGGCTGGGCCTCGATGTCGGCCTGACTCCCCATCGCGGCATGAGCTCCGGTAACCATTTGCTGAACGAATCCACGTCGTGGACGATTGCGCTGGGGGTGATCATGGTAGCCGCGGCGATCTGGCCGAATGCCGTCGCCGGACTGGCGGGTGTCCTCACGGTTTTCGTCGCTGTGCTGACCGTCTATGTGGTCGTGGATGCGTCGTCCGGCGCCACGACGATTGCGCGAACTTTGACTCACCTGCCGGTACTGATCGGCACGGTTCTTGCCATTACGGTGTGGCGACGCAGCAGCACTCCTCGGTCGACACCGGATGCTGTCGCTGTCCAACCCGATATTCTGTTGCCCCAGAATGCATCCCGGGGGCGTCGGCGCGGTCATTTATGGCTAGCCGACGGATCGGCGGCCTCGCTGAGCGTTACAGCATCACGCCGAACATGATTGCCATGCCTGCTGCCATTGCTGCCAGGCTGGCCTCCTCAAGAAACCGCTGCCGCGGTGGCGGCGGCTCCGCTTTCCGTAGCGCAAACAATCGGTAAACCCACCAGATTGTGGCTGCCACGAAACCAATTGTGCAGAGCCAGCTGACTGCATCGATCCACACCGAAGCGCCGATGCTCGATGGCGAGATGTCGGCGCCGGACATCTGCATGCCAGGCATGTCCATGCCGGGCATGGGGGAGCGTAGCGACGCCGGATTTTGTCCGCCATGGGCGGTGCGGGGCGCACCGGACAGCAGATCGCCGTTCATGACAACGAACGTCCACGTCATCGCCAGCATCGTTAGCGCGTGGTAGCCATTGACCACTCGCTGGCCAACACCGGCAAGGCCGACACCCACAAACCAGAGCGCGGCAAGTAAGAAGAACACCATTAGACCGGTGGTGGGAAACTTGGTGGTCCAGGGCCAGGCCAGCACGCTCATCGCGACCGCCATGATGAAGTGCAGCAATTGGCCGACAACTTGTGTCCACGCAGGATGCCTGGTGACGATGGCGAACACGGACTCGGCGGCGCTCAGGGAGAACAGCGTCGTGGCGATCCAACGTAAGAAGATGTCCTGGATCATTGTGGACACCCTATCCAGGCCCACAACTGAGTACGCGTAGTTGGTGGACAGACCCGCTTTCTTTTTGGTGCGGCCGCGTCGGCTCCTCAGCCGCTGCGTCGTGGGTTGCGTGCCTTGCGCTCGCAGATGGCTCAATTGGCGCCGAAATTACGCAACTGCAGGCTATTTGTGACGACGAAGAACGAGGAAAACGCCATGGCAGCGCCGGCAACCAATGGGTTGAGCAGTCCGGCGGCGGCAATGGGGATGGCGGCAATGTTGTACCCGAATGCCCAAACCATGTTGAGCTTGATCGTGCGCATGGTAGCGGTGGCGAGGCCAACTGCGAGGGGCGCGACGTCGAGGTTGTCGCGGACCAGAATGATATCGGCAGCGCCGATCGCCACGTCCGTGCCGCGCCCCATGGCCATACCCAGGTCGGCGCACGCCAGCGCCGGTCCGTCGTTGATACCGTCGCCGACCATCGCGACCACGTGGCCGCGCTGACGCAGCTGCTCGATGATGTCGACCTTGCCTTCCGGCAAGACGTCGGCGATCACCTCGTCGATACCGACGCGAGCCGCCACAGCGGCCGCCGATGCTGGATTGTCGCCGGTCAACAAAATGGTCCGAAGGCCGCGCTGGTGTAATGCCGCGACTGCCTCAGCTGCGGAGTCCTTCACAGCGTCGGCCACCGCAATGACCCCGCGCGGTACACCGTCGACCTCGACGAACACCGCCGTCTCGCCGCGTAGTTCGGCGTCGCGGCGGGCCGCGACCATCGACGACGAGCCGCATCTGGGGGCGATCCATGACGGTTTGCCCACCCGTACCACGTGCCCGGCCACAGTGCCGCTCACGCCGCGACCGGGTACTGCGCTGAAGTCGGCAACCGGCTGTCGCTCTGGCGCCGATGCGGCAATCGCTATCCCCAGGGCATGCTCGGAGCCCGCTTCCACCGTCGCAGCCAGCTCAAGGAGCTCGTCGGCATCCCAGCCCGGCGCGGCCGTTACCGCGTTGACCGTCAACTGGCCTGTCGTTAGGGTGCCGGTCTTGTCGAAGACAATGGTGTCGACCGACCGGGTGGCTTCTAAGGACTTGTAGCCTTTGAGGAAGATTCCGAGCTGCGCTCCGCGACCGGAGGCCACCATCATCGCGGTCGGTGTCGCCAGGCCTAGCGCACATGGGCACGCGATGACCAGTACCGCGAGGGCGGCCGAGAAGGCCCGGTCGGGCTGCCCGCCGGCCAACAGCCATCCGGTGACGGTCAATGCTGCGACAACGAACACACCGGGTACGAACACGGAGGCGATCCGGTCAGCTAGGCGCTGAGCTTGGGCCTTTTGTGCCTGCGCCTGCTTGACCAGGTGGACCATGCCGGCGAACCGGGTGTCGGCGCCTACTGCAGCAGCCTCGACGATCAGCCTGCCAGCGAGCACGACCACGCCACCGATGACTCGGTTTCCGGGACACACCCTGATGGGCTTGGATTCGCCGGTCATCGCGCTCATGTCGACGGGTGCCGAACCCTCGACTACCAGGCCGTCGGCGGCGACCGTCTGCCCGGGACGCACCACAAAGCGCTGTTGTTCCCGGAGTTCGTCGGCTGGGATGACAATTTCCGACCCATCCGGCTGTAGCACCGCCACGTCCTTGGCGTTCAGTGCCGCCAGCGCTCGCAGCGCGGCACCCGCCTTCGACTTGGCGCGGGCCTCGAAATACCGCCCCGCTAGGACAAACACCGTCACACCCGCGGCCACCTCAAAATAGATGGCGTCGCTTCCCGACAGCGCCTGCCAGATGCCCCTGCGCCCAAGGGGCTGGTGATGGCAGCAGACGGTGTAAAGCGACCAGATTGTGGCGGCCGTGATACCGACCGAGATCAGCGTTTCCATTGAGGCGCCGTGGTGGCGCGCATTACGTAGCGCGACGCGGTGAAACGGCCACGCTGCCCATGTCACGACAGGAAGAGCTAGCAGAGTCAACACCCACTGCCAGCCGGAAAAGCGAGTATTGGGCATGACGGCAAACATCACCGACAGGTCGGCGAGGGGCACGAAGAGCACGGCCGCGACGGCTAGCCGGATCAGTAGATGTCGAGCGTGGTCACCATCAGGGTCGCCAGCGCTGTGACCGTCATTCGTCAACAAACAGGCTCGAAAGCCCGCCTGGTGCACCGCCTCGCACAGTGTGGCGGCCTCAATGTCCCCGTTGGTGTCGACGATCGCAACCCGGGTGGCGAAGTTTACCGTCGCCCGGACTCCCGGCAATGTGTTGAGTGCCGATTCAATCCGTCGGGAGCACGCAAAACACGACATCCCGTTGATCTTCAATTGCACCGGCTCCAGTCGTCCTGGATGCTTATCGGTCGCGGCTGCCGTCGCCGACATCGTGGCTTCATCACCTCCTGCTGGCTGTGGTCGACCAACCCTCACCTACACAGACAAAGTCGTTGCAAGCGGGTGCGGAGTTCCTTAACTAGCTTCCTTAACAGCAGGGGTTCCCGGCCATGGCCAGCGGCGAAGACGTCCCGTCGTAAGCTCGTGGCGTGCAGACTGACGCGCCCGCCGAAAGTGAGTCGAAGGCTGCGGCGCCTGCGCCGCCTATCTCCGCAGCGTTGGCCTGGTTGTGGGTCGGATTTGCGGGCATCTCGGCGGCTCTGGCCGGCTATGGACTGGTGTCAGGACAGCGCCGGTATGCCGTAGTGGGCGACTCCCACCCGGGCGCATTCCTGTATGCCGCGGAGCCGATCGGGTACTTCATTGCCACACTGTTGAGCGCGCTGTGTCTGGGTGCGTTGGTGTCCGTGGTGATGACGGCGCGGCCGGCGCACGACGGCCTAATCGATGCCGCTGCATTTCGGATGCACCTTGTGGCAGAGCGTCTTTCCGTGGCCTGGACAGTGCTTGCGGTGGTGATGGTGGTCGTCCAAGCCGCACATGACTCCGGTGTCGCACCGATGAGGCTGCTGGCCAGTGGGGGGCTGCTGGACGCCATAGGCGCCTCCGAAATGGCACCTGCGTGGATCGTTGTGGCGAGCTGCGCGCTGGTCATCGCGGTGACATTGCGTCTCATCACACGTTGGGTCGGTCATGTTGTTTTGTTGATTCCCAACACTATCGCCGTGGTGGCGATCGCGGTAACTGGCAACGCCGGACACGGGCCAGATCATGACTACATGACCAGCGCGGCGATGGTCTTTGCACTGGCGGTCGCCGCACTGACTGGGCTGAAGACCGCGACGGCGGCTACTGGTGCAACGCCGACTCGCGCCGTTCAGTTAGCGCAAGTGGCCTCTGGCGCATTGGCGCTGTGCTACGGAGCCGTATTGCTCTACCTACAGATTCCTGGTGTGGCGATCGATTCAGACTTTGCACGGCTCGGCCTTTTGGCAGGGCTGCTCTTGATGTTGGTGTGGATATCGGACTGTTGGGGCTTGTTCGTTAGACCGGTCCAGTCCAACGTTGCGAGCACCTTGGGCGCGCTTTCCATGACGGCTGCCATGGCCGTGCTGGCGGCCATGGCAGTTCAGCCGGCACCTCGATTCGTTACGCACCGGTTCACCGCCTGGGACGTGTTTCTCGGGTATGAACTGCCGCAGCCGCCGAACGTCGTCACGTTGCTCACCGTGTGGCGGTTCGACAGCCTGTTCGGGACCCTGAGTGTGGTTCTGGCAGTTGGGTACGTGGCGGGCTACATCCGAATGCGACAGAAAGGCGACTGCTGGCCCGTCGGCAGATTGGTTTCTTGGCTGGCTGGTTGTCTCGTGCTGCTGTTCACCAGCAGCTCGGGTATGCGGTCTTACGGGTCGGCGATGTTCAGCGTCCACATGGCTGAGCACATGACGCTGAATATGTTCATCCCGGTTCTGCTGGTATTAGGTGGGCCGGTTACGTTGGCGCTGCGGGTGCTGCCAGCCGCGGGCGATGGCCAGGCGCCCGGCCCGCGCGAGTGGTTGACCTGGCTGTTGCATTCGCGGGTGACAGCTTTCCTGTCGCACCCGATGACGGCCTTTATCCTCTTCGTGGCCTCGCCCTATATCGTGTACTTCACGCCGCTCTTTGACACCTTCGTCCGCTATCACTGGGGCCACGAATTCATGGCCGCACACTTCCTGATCGTCGGGTATCTCTTCTACTGGGCAATTATCGGAATTGACCCGGGGCCGCGCCGGCTCCCCTACCCGGGACGTATCGGTTTGCTGTTCGCGGTGATGCCGTTTCACGCTTTCTTCGGTATCGCATTGATGACAACCAATTCGGTTATAGGTGCCGAGTTTTATCGGTCGGTCAATTTGCCATGGCTGGCTAGCATTGCCGACGATCAACATCTTGGCGGGGGAATCGCTTGGAGTGCAACGGAACTCCCAATCATTATGGTCATTGTGGCGCTGGTGACCCAGTGGGCGCGCCAAGACCGCCGAGTGGCTGTCCGTGAGGACCGGCATGCGGACAGCAACTACGCCGACGATGACCTGGATGCCTACAACGCGATGCTGCTTGAGTTGGCCCGGATGCGTCGATAAACGCTGCTAGCCCACTGCTAGCCCACGATCGAGAAGTCTCCGGCGTTGGCCAGCGCTGCTTGGACCTGCTCACGAGTGACTTCGACGGCGGCGGAAATCCGTACCGTGGACACGCCTTCGGCGTCTAGGTCAATGCTGACGGAATTAACGCGTTCGAGCGTGGTCAGCGCCGCGGTGACGATTTCGACGCACCCCGCACAGCGCAGTCCGACGACGGAGAATGTCTGCTCGACCATCTGGCACCTACCGGCGCGGCGATGTGATTGGCGTGTGGCGAAGGCCGAAGTTACGTAGCCGCAGGCTGTTTGACACGACGAAGAACGACGAGAACGCCATCGCCGCACCGGCAATCAGGGGGTTGAGTAGCCCGGCGGCCGCAATCGGAATTGCCGCGACGTTGTAGCCGAACGCCCAAATCATGTTCATCCGGATCGTCCGCATGGTCGCGCGCGCCAGATCCAGCGCCTGCGGGACGATCTTGAGATCGTCGCGCACCAAGATGATGTCGGCCGCGCCGATCGCGACGTCGGTGCCACGCCCCATAGCCAACCCCAAGTCAGCACACACCAGTGCGGGGCCGTCGTTGATACCGTCGCCGACCATGGCGACGGCATGTCCTTCGTCGCGGAGGCGTCGGATCACGTTGACTTTGCCTTGGGGCAGTACATCGGCGATAACGGTGTCGACGCCGACCTGTGCCGCGACCGCGTCGGCTGCGGCCTGATTGTCACCGGTGAGCAGAATGGTCCGTAGTCCACGGCTGCGCAGCGCAGATATCGCGTCGGGGGCGGACTCCTTGACGGTGTCGGCAATCGTTATTGCCGCGCAGGCCAAACCATCCACCGACACGAAAACTACCGTCTCGCCGCGTGACTCGCCTGCTCTGCGGGCCGCGTCCAGCGCGGCCTCGCCTGGTTGGTTGCGGGTGATCCAGGAGGGTTTGCCGACTTCGACGCGGTGGCCTCCGACGATTCCCGTCACGCCGCATCCGGCAATTGCGGCAAAATCGTTGACTGCCATCGGATTTGAAGATGCGCCGACGATCGCGGTCGCCACGGCATGCTCGGAGGCCGCTTCCACGGAGGAGGCGAGCGCAAGCACCCTCGCCGAATCCCAGCCGTCGGTCGTCGTCACCGTATTCACGCTCAGGTGCCCGACCGTCAACGTGCCGGTTTTGTCGAACACGACGGTGTCGATGCCGTGGATGGTTTCCAACGCCCGGTAACCCTTGATGAAAATCCCCAACTGCGCACCCCGGCCTGAAGCGACCATCATCGCCGTCGGAGTGGCCAGCCCGAGCGCACACGGGCAGGCGATCACCAGGACCCCGAGCGTCACCGCGAAGGCTCGATCCGCCTCGGCGCCGCTGATGAGCCAGGCCCCACCGGCGAGCACGGCGATGGCGAACACTATCGGCACAAACACTGCCGAGATGCGATCGGCAAGGCGCTGGGCGCCAGCTTTTTGTGCTTGAGCTTCCGCAACGAGGCGCACCATCGCCGCGAAATGAGTATCGGCGCCTACGGCAGTGGCCTCGATAACCAGTCGCCCGTCCAACACGATGGTGCCACCGACGACAGGGGAGTGCGGACCCGCACGGACCGGCTTGGCCTCGCCGGTCATCGCGCTCATGTCGATTGCTGCAGAGCCGTCGATGACAACGCCGTCGGCGGCGATGGTTTCGCCGGGCCGCGTGACGAAGCGCTGTTGCTTCTTCAGTTCGCCGGCCGGTATCACCAGCTCTGCACCGTCGCCCAGCAGCACCGTGACGTTCTTGGCGCCGAGCGCCGCCAGGGCGCGCAGCGCGCCGCCGGCCTTGGATTTGGCGCGGGCCTCGAAATACCGTCCGGCGAGGACGAAGACGGTGACTCCGGCGGCAACCTCGAGGTAAATCGAATCGCTATTGAGGATCGCTTGCCAGGTTCCTGTGGTCGTGCGGGGTCGCTGATCGACGAAAACTGTCGTCAGTGACCACACGGTGGCGGCCGTGATCCCCACCGAAATCAGCGTTTCCATCGACGCTGTCCGATGGCGCGCGTTGCGCAGCGCGACCGAGTGGAAGGGCCATGCCGCCCAGGTCACGATCGGGGCCGACAGCGCGATCAAGACGAAACCCCAGCCGGGAAATCTGGTACTGGGCACCAGCGCGCACATACTTGACAGATCGGCCAGCGGGACGAACAACACCGCCGCGATGAGCAGCCGCCACAAAAGTTTACGGGCCTGCTCGCTATCTGGGTCGGATTCCGCGGTGGCCAAGTCGGTGTGCGGAACTGCGTGATATCCCGCCCGCTCCACGACCTGGCACAGGTCATCGGCCGCCATCTCGACGGCGTCGATGGTCGCGATGCGGGTGGCGAAGTTAACAGACGCTCGAACACCGGGGACCTTGTTGAGCTTCGTTTCGACGCGGCTCGCGCACGCCGCACACGACATGCCTGCGACATCAAGTCGGATACGCCGCACGAAATTAAGGTCGGAGTCCCCCACAACCGGAGCCGCCACGGCCCTCCTCAGATCGGCATGCGTACTGTCAGCCTACAAGTCGCAAACGGAGGGCATTTGGTTCCCTATGAGCTAATTCTTGATCAGTGCGTAAAGTCGCCACCGGTCCGGCATCCCTTTGAGCTCGTGCTCACCTCGCTCGGCGAACCGGTGCTTGGAGCCGGTCACGATGTCACGCACCGTGGAGGACACCAGCACCTCACCGGGATCCGCCAGGGCCGCCACACGTGCGCCGATGTGCACTGCCATGCCGGTGATGTCGGCACCTCGGGCCTCGACTTCGCCCGCGTGGACGCCGACCCGGACCTCGATGCCGAGCACCCGAACGGCGTCGACAATGGCGTCCGCGCAGGCGATCGCGGAACTCGGGCTGCTGAATGTCGCGACGAAGCCGTCACCTGCGGTGTTCACTTCGCGCCCATTGAATCGCTGAATTTCGTGGCGTACCAGAGTGTCGTGGTTGTCCAGTAGGTCGCGCCACAGGTGGTCGCCGAGGGTAGCGGCGCGCTGGGTGGAGCCGACGATGTCAGTGAACATGACCGTGGTGAGCACGCGTTCGGTGACGTAGCCGCGGACGCCGGTGATGAACTCCTCGACCTCGTCGAGCAACGCCGCGGTATCGCCGACCCAGTACAGCGCGTCCGAGCCGGGTAACTCGATGAAGCGTGATCCGGCGAGGTGCTCGGCCAGGTAGCGACCGTGCTCGATCGGGACGAACCTGCAACCCACCCGGTGCAGGATCAGCGTCGGCGCGCTGATGTGGTCCAGCGACTCGCGTGCATCGGAGTTTCGTACGGCGGTGATGAAGTCACGAGCCGTGCTAGGAGACGCCGCCCGGTTGCCGGCCAGATCCCACCATGAGCGGAACGCGTCGTCGTGGGCGACGCTGGGAGCCAGCATGCGCAGCACGTCAAAGCCCCGCTCGACCGCGTCAGGCTCGGTCCCGATTGTCAAGAATGGGTCAGCAGTGTTCACGTCAAGTCCGACGGGGTAGTCGGGCGCGTGCAGCGCCCGCGCTGAACCGTCGACGATCACCAGGCTGCGTACCCGCTCGGGGTGGTGAGCGGCGAGTACCAGCGCGGTCGTCGCCGTGAAGCCGGACACGAAGATCGTGGCCTGCTCGCATCCGACCGCGTCCATGACCGCGATCGCGTCCTCAGCCCAAAACGTGGGTCCCAGCACGTCTGGTGCGGCAACGCGCGAGGACAAGCCGACTCCGCGGTGGTCGAATCGGATCACGCGACTAAAGGACGCCAAACGCCGATGAAAACGGTACATCGATGGCTCGTCGTCGATTGTGTCGATCGGAATGGACGGCCCCGGCACCACGAGCAGGTCAATCGGACCAGTTCCGATCACCTGATAGGCGATGTCCAGGTCACCGCATCTGGCGTAACGCGTCCGCGGAACGTCGGCCACGTCTACAAGTTAACGATCGGGGCCAGATAGCGGGCGGCGTACTCGCGGACGGCCCCATCATCTGAGGTATCAAGGCGATCGGTGGGGAACATGATGATGCCGACTGCCACGCGTAGCAAGATGTCCGCGATGTTGGACAGGTCGGAGTCAGCGACATCGGCGCCGCAGCGACGCAGCGTGTGCGCGATGCCGTCGCCGAATTGGCCGATCGGGAAAACGTGTGATCGCGAAAACATGCCGAACAGCTCGGGTTCACTTTCGGCAATGCGCGCATATAGCGGCGAGTCTCGGATGAGCCGCACCCCGAGTGTGAACGCTTCGATTGCCGCCTCTTGCGGATTATGGCCGCTGGTAGCTTGGGCGAGCGTGGTGAAAAACTGTTCGGCCTGGTGTCGCACCACACCTTCGAACGGCTCGTCTTGGGTGGGGAAACGCCGGTAGATGGTGCTGCGGCTGACTCCGGCTCGGGTGGCAACGTCTTCGATATTCGCCCGGCGCAACCCGTAGGTTTCGAACACGGTTCGGGCGGTGTCCAGGATGGTGCGGTCGAGATCGGTGATCGACTCGGCGCTGTCGGCACTTCCTGCAACCCGCATGCTGGACAGCATCATATGTGCGGGTGCTTGCGCGCCGAGATCCACATGAGCGTCACTCCTTCTCGTACTTTTCCGCGCTGGTGTAGATCTCGACGCAACCTAAGCACGACAGCCTCTACGGGGTCAGTGACCGTGGTCAGCCGCAGACGTACGACGAATTTGTCGCCTATTGGGATGGCATGCTCAACCGCTTCGTCCCGCACCAGACTGTGCTGTATGGCACCGGTTATCTCCGGAAAGGAATACCGGGCCCGCGGAGAATTCCCAAGCCGGTCTGGAAACTGATTTCCGCGCCACTCAATGCCTACGCCCGCTTGGTCATTGTGGGAACCTTGCCGCCACAAATGCGCGAAGTATGCGATCTGGAATGGGATGACAAGCAGCAGAAGAGATTTCAGCGGTTCGCCGCGGTCGTTCGGGCGTTGAACCCGATGATCAACAGGCTACCTATCAGGTTGGTCTACGCACCCTGGGCGGCCGACGCGTGGATCCGTTCGGGCGTCGACCCACGCGAGCTGCATAACTAATGCGCGGGAGGACCAAGTTGCATTCCCTGCGATCGTCATTGTATGGGCTAATCAGCGTTCTTCCCGAAACTCCACGTGGCGGCGAATCACCGGGTCGTATTTGGTCAGCGTGAGTCGGTCCGGGTCGTTACGACGGTTCTTGCGAGTGACGTAGGTATAGCCGGTGCCCGCGGCGGAGCGCAGCTTGACGATGGGTCGGATCTCGTTGCCGGCCATCAGATTCGCTCACCGGCCAGTCTTAACCGTGCGACGACGGATTCGATGCCGTCACGGTCAATGACCTTGATCCCCTTGGCGCTGACCCGCAGCCTGATACGCCGGTTTTCAGTGGGCAAGTAGTAGGTCTTGACTTGCAGATTAGGTGACCAACGTCGCCGGGCTCGGCGGTGCGAATGCGACACCGCGTTACCGAAACCCACCGTGCGGCCGGTGACTTGACATCGTGCGGACATGGCGGCTCCTCCCCGTCTCTAGCATGCTTAAACATGCTTATTGAAAATCATCTTCGACAACGTGCCTCAGGCAATGTACCGTGACACCGAGCTTACTGACAATCATTTTCAATAAGGGTGTGTGATGCGTACTCCGGTGGTGCTGGTAGCAGGTCAGGGCGAGACCGACGACGTGACGGGGACGCTCTTGCGCCGTCCGGGAACGGTAGTTGTCGAGCACCGGTTCGACGGCCACGTGGTGCAACGGACAACCAGCAGACTCGACCGCGGCGAATTGCGCACCGCCGAGGAGGCTCTGGAGCTGGCGCACGGCTGTGTGGCCTGCACCATCCGCAACGACCTCCTGGTGCTGCTGCGCAAGCTGCATCGTCGCGACAATGCGGATCGGATCGTCGTGCATTTAGCGCCGTGGCTAGAACCCGAACCCATCTGCTGGGCAATCAACCACGTCCGGGTTCGTGTGGGTCCGGGCTACCCGGACGGTCCGGCGGCCCGCGATGTGCGGATCGGCGGCGTCGTGACCTGTGTAGACACCACCAGGTGGATAACGCAGTCGTTAGGTGATGGCGAGTTGTCCGACGGACGCACGGTGGCGCAGGTAACGGTCGGTCAAGCCGAGTTCGCCGACCTGCTGGTGCTGACCCACCCGGAGCCCGTCACGCTGGCCGTGCTCCGACGCCTGGCCCCGCGAGCACGAATCACTGTCGGACTCGAGCGCGTCGAGTTGGCGTTGGCGAATCTGGACGAGCGCGCACGCAGAGGTGGCAGCGATCATCCGCACGCTCCGCTGTTGGCCGGCCTGCCACCGCTGGCGGCTGACGGCAAGGTCAAGATCATGGAATTCAATGCCCGGCGGCCCTTCCACCCCGAACGTCTGCACAACGCCATAGACCGGTTGCTGGATGGAGTAATTCGCACCCGCGGACGGCTGTGGCTTGCCAACCGGCCCGACCAGGTCATGTGGCTTGAGTCGGCGGGGGGCGGTCTGCGCGTCGCGTCCGCCGGAAAGTGGTTGGCAGCGATGTCGGCCGCAGAGGTCGCCTATGCCGACCCGGAGCGGCGTTTGTTCGCCGAGCTGATCTGGGAGTACCGGTTCGGCGACCGCCACACCGCGATGACGGTCTTGGTCTGCGACGCCGATCCGGATGAAATTACCGGCGCGTTGCAGGCCGCGCTGCTCAACGACGAAGAAATGGCCGACCCGCAGAGCTGGCGAGACTACGACGACCCGTTCGGTGACTGGCACACAGACCCGTGTCAGCAGACGTCTGATCTGGCTGGGGAGCTCTCCGCGCACCGCAACGTCGGAGAATCCGAATGAAACCCGGTATCCATCCCGACTACCACCCGGTGGTGTTCCAAGACGCCAACACCGGCGCTGTGTTTCTTACCCGCTCCACGCTCACCAGTTCGCGCACCATCGAGTGGAAAGGCCTCTTCGGCTCGTACACCTATCCGCTGGTGGCGGTGGAGGTGTCTGCTGACTCGCACCCGTTTTGGACCGGGGCACGCCGCGCGCTCGATACCGCTGGTCGGGTCGAGCGATTTTACCGACGATACGGCCGCGATTGATGCGCGGCCGGACCGCAACGTCCGGCTGACCGCCGCAGGTGTTGACCGCCCTGAACTGCCCATAATGACCATGGGTCACAATGGGCAAGATGGGCAGCAAGCAATCGGCGGAACCGGTCCGATGAATGTGGTAGCGCTGGCTTTGAACACGGCTGCCAGTGCAAGGAGCTGATCGGCTACCCCGCTCCCGATTCCCACTCCTGATCGTTGTCCGCGACGCCGATGGTGCTAGCCAACCACTTTGGTGCGAGCACCGAGATCACCGTGGCTCCTGCCGTGGCGCCGAATACACCCGCCCAGGCAACCGGACCTAGCGGCGTCGATCCGAAAAAGTGGCTGACGACCGGGGTTTGGATGATGGCGACCAAGACCCCGGCGCTGCCCAGCGCTGTCGCTATGACCAGGGGGCTGTGCCGGCGCGTGAGCAAGGTCTGAGCCAGCTGTGTGGTCACCAGAGCAGTCAATCCCATTGTGGCCGTGCGTCGTTCGGTGCCCAGGGTCCAGCGGCCAATGGCCCAGGCCGCTGTTGCGCCAGCGGCCGTCACCGTGCCTCGGGTCACGATCTGGCGCATCAGCGGGGCGTCGAGGGACGGTTTCGGGCCGGTCAGCACCGCCCGCCGGTGGGCGCGGCGAGCCTCGTCGGCTTCCTCCTCGGACTGGTATTCGGTCTCGTCGGGCTCGGCATATTGCGAGGTGACGGCCACTGCTAGCGCCGGGAACATGTCGGTGAGCAGGTTTACCAGCAGCAGTTGACGGGTTCCAATCGGTGCCCGTCCGGAGCCGAATGCGGTGCCGAGGATGGTGAACAGCACCTCCCCGACGTTGCCGCCGACCAGAATGGTAACCGCGTCGCGCACACCTGCCCACATGCTGCGGCCCTCGACCAGCGCGTCGAGCAGCACGCTCAGATCGTCGTCAGTCAAGACAATGTCGGCGGCACCGCGGGCGGCCGACGAACCGCGACCGCTGACCCCAATTCCGACGTCGGCCATCCGAATGGCGGCGGCGTCGTTGGCGCCGTCGCCCACCATGGCCGTCACTCGTCCGCAACGTTGCAGCGCCGCGACGATCTGAACCTTTTGTTCCGGGCTGACCCGGGCGAACACCTGCACGTCGGCGGCGAGCTTGGCGAACGCGTCTTCATCGAGGTTGGCAATTTCGGCGCCGGTGACCACTCGCACATCGGCTGGCAGGCCCAGCTGACGGGCAATGGCTCGCGCCGTGACGGGATGGTCGCCGGTAATCAGCACGACGTAGCGTTCGGCATCCAGCAGCGCCTCGATCAGCGGGCGCGAGGACGGCCGCGCGGTGTCGGCCAATCCGACGTATCCGACCAGTTCGAGATCGTGCGCGGCGTCGTCGACGGCATCGGCGTCGGTGTCGTCGTCATCGGTGCTGTGGTGGTCCCAGGTGCGCTGTGCCACTGCGAGCACTCGCAGACCCTGCTCGGCGAGTTCGTGTACCAGTGACTCGGCGTGCTCGAACTCGGCCTCGGGATCACTGAACCGGCAGCGGGGCAGGATCGTCTCCGGGGCTCCCTTGAGCATCAGCATCGGTGCTTCGTCAGTGCCCGCGATGCCGATGCTGGCGGCGTAGCCACGACTGGACTCGAAGGGGACTTCTGCCAGCACCGTCCACTGTGGATCGCTGTGGCCATCAAGTGCGGCAGCCGCGGTCAGGATTGCCTCGTCGGTGGCGTGCGCGTGCCCCTCGGCGTTGTGGGGCTGGGTGGATGCCCGCGCTGCGGCTTGTAGCACCGCGGCCGAACGCGGATCGGTGGTCTCCGGAAATGGACCGTGTGGTGCGGCGTCTTTCGGCGCGACGCACACGACACGCAACCGGTTCTCGGTGAGGGTTCCGGTCTTGTCGAAGCAAATTGTGTCGACCCGACCCAGGGCTTCGATGGTTCTGGGCGCGCGGACCAGCGCGCCGCGCGCTGTGAGGCGTTGGGCGGCGGCCAGTTGCGACAGGGTGGCTACCAGCGGCAGACCTTCCGGGACCGCGGCCACCGCGATGGCGACCCCGTCGGCGACCGCTTGACGCAGTGAGGCGCGCCGTAGCAGCGCCAAACCGGTCACGGCGGCCCCGCCGGCCAGTGTGAGCGGAAGAACCTTGCTGGTTAGCTCGCGCAGCCGGGCCTGCACGCCGGCCGCGGTTTCGACGTCGGCTACCGCCGATATGGCGCGGTGCGCCGCGGTGCCGACACCGGTGGCTACGACGATCGCCCGGGCGTGCCCGGCCACGATGGTGCTGCCCTCGAACAGCATGCTGGCCCGGTCGCCGTCGTTGACGGCGACGGGATCCACTTGCTTGTCCACCGGCAGCGACTCACCGGTGAGCAGCGATTCGTCGACCTCGAGGTCTTCGGCCACCAAGACCCGCGCATCCGCTGGCACCACTTCCGGCGCGGCCAGGTCGATGACATCGCCGACGCGCAGCGACTTGGCCGACACGGTGACCGTGCGGGTGGTGCTACGGGCCGCGTCCAGCCGGCGCCGCGTGGTGGCGACGGCGGGGACCACGACCCGGCGCACCAGCTGGTCCTGCTCAGCGAACAACTCCGCAGCAGCGGCCTCGGCCCGCAACCGTTGTGCCCCGCCGGTAATCGCGTTGACGGCCATCACGCCAGCAACCAGCAGTGCGTCGACATTGCTGCCAACAATGGCTGACGCGGCCGCGCCCACGGCCAGGATCGGAGTTAAGGGGTCGGAAAGCTCGTGCCTTGTCGCGACCGCCAGCTTCACCAGGTTGTTTGCGGGCTTGCGCAGCGGCGCCACCAGCGGCTCGTAGGACAGATCGTCGAGAATGCGCCGCCAGGCCGGGATTCCCGGTTCGACCGCTAAGGGGCGGGCACCGCCGGCCAGTCGCGAATACACGATCTCGGGGTCCAGGGCGTGCCAGGCGGTTAGCGGCTGCGGGGAGGGGTCGGGGAGCCGGAGCACTCTGCTGGCTGAGAGCGTTCCGGACACCAAAGCTGTTGCCGCGGCTGCGTTTACTGGATTGAGCCAGCGCCGGAAAGACAGTGGGTTGGTGGTTCGGCGTGGGTTGCCGGTGACCAGCAGCAGCCCGGCCAGGGTGGTGCCGCCTTGGGCGAGGTGCACCGCGGATTCACTGGCTGCCCGGGCTACCGGAAGCGCGGAGAGGATCCGCACCGCCGCGGCGAGATCGGTTCCGGTGATGATATCCGCGGTCCACGGTGTGGCTGCGCGAGGATCATCGAGGGCTACCCCGACGTCGGCGATGGCCAGCGCGGCCAATGTATCGGTCGAGGCGAAGTCTCGGTGCAGCGCGGTGATCAGCAAGACCGGACCGCGATCTGCCCGCAGTTCGCGGACCAATCTCAGCAGCGGTGTGCCCGGCGGGTGGGTCGCGCCCACGCCGGCGGACAGGTCCTCGGTACCGGCCACATGGCGCAACACCACCCGCGCCCCGGTGCGGTGCGCGGTCTGCAACAACGGGATCGCGTACGGGTCGACCTCCCACCCCACGTCGACGCTGCCGACGCGTTGGCCGTCGACCACCAGGTCGGCGTGCTCCAGGCCCTGCGCCGGGGCAGCCGACGGACCGGGTACCCGAATCCATTTCAGCCGCGCGCCAATGGCGGGCAATTCGTCGGGGTCGGGCTCCGGCGCTTCCTCGCCGTGCAGCAGCGCATCAGCAACCTCGTACACCCGGTCGTCATCCCAGCCGGGCTCGTCGCCTTGCGCACGCAAGACGGCCCGGTGATCACCGCGCAGCGCCGCGCCATCGATGACGACGACTTGCACCCGATCCAGCCGACGCAGTGCACCAGGGTCGAGGACCAGTTGCCCGGCGTTCGCCAGGCCGCGGCCCAGTATCGCGGCAAACGACTGCCGGCCAAGGTGCGCGGCTTTCGGAACTCCGGCCAGGATGGCCTCGGCGGCCTCGGCAGGTCCGCCGCCGGCTAGCAGCGCACCTGCCGCGGCTACCGCAGAGCCGTTCGCGGCTTGGCCGACGTAGGTTTCCACGGGCCCGGCCATCGCACCCTTGGCGGTGTCGATCGCGGCATCGATGGCGCCGTCGACCACGATGTGCGAGGCCTCGCCCGCTGCGGCGGCCGCCCAATTGTGCCGAGGCACATGCGAATCCGGTCCCGACGAGGAGATCACCGAGACCACCGGAGCCTGCGGCCGGGTGGGTGCGGCCAGTTCAGGCTCCCGTAAACGCCACCGCTGCCGATGAGCGGCCGCCTCCGAGAGCTGAAGCCCGCGCTGGGCGAGATTCAACAGCGGTGTGCCCACCGATTGACTGAGTCCAGACGCCAGCGCTGTGGAAGCGCTGAGCGTAAGGTCGGTGCCGACCCGGCCCAGCCGCGACTCCAATACCGCCACCACCCGCGGTTGGTTGTTCATGAGAGCGGCCGCAGCACGCGCACTTCGCGGTGCGACGGGAAGCCGGGTGAACCAGCCCGTCACTGAGGCGCCGAGCGCCATGACGTCCATCGCGGCAGCGGTCAGCGGTACCAGAATTGCCAACGGGTTGCCTGGGTCGGCGAACGGCGCGACGCGGGGTGCCGACTCTGTGGAGGTCAAGTCGGTGGCCACGGCGCAAACGGTGTCGCGCACCTGGTCCAACACGGTGTCGACATCGGCGTCCGGCGAAAATTCCAGCACCAATCGGCCCAACGCGCCTTCGACATGGGCCTTGTCCACCCCGGCGATCCGGCGAACCGGTTCTTCGACCACCGCCGCATGTTCGTGCCAACGGGGGAACGGCAGCAACGGGTCCAGGTCAAGGTGCACGCGCCGCCCGCTGTGCCAACGCAGCGGTGCCGAGCCGTGTTCGGCTGACCCGGCAGCCGAATTACCCATCCCGAGCGCGCGTCCCGTCGACTGAGCCGCCGACTCCACCACCGGGCCGATCAGCTCGAGCACCGGGCTGGCCAGTGTCTCGACAGCGCCTGCAGCGCCAGCCACGCCGTTCGCCCCGGCACGCAACACCTGTGTTGCCCCTCCGCTGATACCGCCGACGATGTCGGCCACACCCGGAATCTTCATTCGTCACCCTTCAACACGTCCACCGCGCCAATCCTCCTGAGGTACTTGGTACCAGTCCACCCGGCCCGGGGTTAGATCTGGCTACGGTGTTGACGCAGAGCACAAGAAAGTAACAGCGAGGGATTGACAAAGCTGGACCTGGCCCGCCCACTCCACTCAGCATGAGCCGCCTCGCTGGCTTGGCCAGCCAAAGTCGAAAAATCCCAATGGAACTCGGCCGTAGCTCGGCAACTCAGTGGCCATGCGGCCGCTACCTCATTTGCCGCGATCGGCAGACAAGATCCGACTTAGAGAATTCGGTGGTTAGCCCTGCCGACGTGGTAGCCAGTGGGAAAGGACTTCTCGATGACCTGCAGTTGATGGTCAACCCTCGACTCGAGCTCAAGGACCACGCAGTCATCGCTCAGGGTCTTTGACTCGAGAACTATGTACCTCTGACCGCCGCCGTTGACATCGGTGATTGGGTCACCTGAGTGCAAATCTTCGACGGCCACCAATTCAGGGGTTCGGTGTGACTCCACGCAAGACACAGTAAGCCAATTCGCTGTACCAGGGAACCCCGCGTTGACCGACCAAAAGTGGCCGCGGAGCTGCTTTTGATGGCCGAGCGGGCGAGCCTTACGGTGCCAGCCTGATTAGTCCCGGTGGCATGGGTGCCGCGGGCGACCGCTCCGCGGAACCTCCGTCGGCGCCGCCGCCGCCCCCACCGTCCCCGCCGGGACCGCCGCCACCACCGCCGCTGCCGGCACCGCCGCCGG